>NZ_CP053947.1:1561847-1874217 GCF_018438165.1 Acinetobacter sp. WY4
CGAAATCTTCGAAAAAGTAAATGCTTTGGGTATTGGTGCACAAGGTCTTGGCGGTTTAACCACTGTACTTGATATTAAAATCAAAGATTATCCATGTCATGCTGCAGGTAAACCAGTTGGTATGATCCCGAACTGTGCTGCGACTCGTCATGCACACTTCCAGTTAGATGGTACAGGTGTTGCACATATTCAAGCACCTAAACTTGAAGACTACCCTGCTGTGACTTGGGATTCTTCATCTTCTAAACGTGTTGACCTTGACACGATTACCCAAGAAGAAATGAATAGCTGGAAACCAGGCGATACACTTCTTCTTAACGGTACAATCTACACAGGTCGTGATGCTGCACACAAACGTATGGTCGACATGCTGAACAACGGTGAAGAACTTCCTGTTGATCTGAAAGGCAAGTTTATCTACTACGTTGGCCCTGTTGATCCAGTCGGCGACGAAGTTGTAGGCCCTGCTGGCCCAACAACGGCTACGCGTATGGATAAATTTACGCGTCAAGTTCTTGAAGCAACTGGCATGTTCGGCATGATCGGTAAAGCAGACCGTGGTCCTGCTGCCGTTGAAGCCATTAAAGACAACCAGGCAACTTACCTGATGGCTGTCGGTGGTGCTGCTTACCTCGTGTCTAAAGCTATTCGCGAAGCTGAAGTGGTTGCCTTTGCTGACCTGGGTATGGAAGCAATTTACAAGTTTGTGGTAAAAGATATGCCGGTATCTGTAGCGGTTGATGTGAATGGTACTTCTATTCACGCGACTGCACCTAAAATCTGGCAAGCAAAAATTGGTAAGATTCCAGTAGTTGACGCTGCTGCGGGCTAATTTTTACTACAATAAACAAGCACCCTGAATGGGTGCTTTTTTATGATGTTTGCTCAAAAAAATGTCCAAACTACCAGGTACGTGGATCCCAAAGTTTAAAAGGTGCTTTCAGCTGTACATCTAATGATGGATCATAAGCAGTCGGTTCAATTTTTTGGGCTTTTTTACGAATCTGGCCAGTTTCTTGATCTTGTGCCACGAAGTTAAAGCTGTCTGATTTTAGCTGAGTAAAAGCAATTTCATTCAGGCCAACTTTTTCCGGCATCAGCATGAGCGGCCCGGAAATACTCCGGCGTGTACTGATATTCTCTTCATCATATTTAATAAAATAAGACTGTCCCGCTTCGACAGTAAAATCCAGATATTTAGGCTTCTGGAAATGCAATGCACCTAATGGCCGGCTGGTACTCAAACGATAGGTCCCTGCAGGCACCTCAATCCAGTAATAATGATTATGCAATAAGCTTGGAATATGCTCTTGATTAATAAACAGGCTGGCAGCGACAATTTCCTGACGATTCCATTTAGAATCGGGCCGGTATAAATACACGATGGCGGCTTCATCATGCTGTGGTTTCACCGTCTGAAACTGGTTTCCATGCTTTTGATTGACCCAACCGCCAATGGTGAACATGCCAATACGATGCTGCTCGACAAAGCCCGGTTTTTTTTCAAGATCGATATTTTTTAAAGTGCTGAGTGGCTGTGTAGGCTCAACGACGGCTTTCTTACCATGACACCCCAGCAATGCCAAACTGCTGATGAGTACAATTGCGACTCCACGCATGCTTATCCCTCACTGCGTCTTTATTCTTTTGTATGCAAGTGCTTTGCGATTTGTTTTTTATAAGTTTTAGGCATCCACGCCTAGTGAATCAGATTAACACCGAGCTTTATTTTTGGAAATAAAAAACGTGCGAAAACACGGAGTTTTCGCACGTTTCGGACGAATAGCAATTAAGCGGATTTGCTATTCACGACCTTTAAATCTATTTTTGTCGCGGTCTCTTGCTGATCATGTGGTTGACGCTCGGCACGGTATTCCGGCTCTGCTTCACCTTTAATTACAGCTTCATTGATGACGACAGTGCCTACATCACTACGGCTTGGCAAGTCATACATGGTTTCCAGCAATGAATTTTCCAGAATTGAACGTAGACCACGCGCGCCTGTATTACGCTCAACAGCTTTCTTAGCCACTGCACGTAGAGCAGATTCTTCAAAGACCAGATCCACATCTTCCATATCAAACAGATGTTGATACTGACGGGTCAAAGCATTCTTCGGCTCAGTCAGAATCTGCATCAGTGCTTCTTCATCCAACTCGTCCAAAGTGGCAATCACTGGCAGACGACCAATAAATTCTGGAATCAAACCAAATTTTACCAGGTCAGTTGCTTCGACTTGACGGAACAAGTCAGACAGCTTCTTGGTTTCATCTTTTTTACGCACTTCTGCAGTAAAGCCGATGCCACCTTTTTCCTGACGCTGCTGTACAATTTTCTCAAGTCCTGAGAATGCACCACCACAAATAAACAGGATATTCGAGGTATCAATCTGAATGAATTCCTGCTGCGGATGCTTACGTCCACCTTGTGGCGGAATTGATGCAACCGTGCCTTCAATCATTTTCAATAATGCTTGCTGAACGCCTTCACCCGATACATCACGCGTGATGGATGGGTTTTCAGACTTGCGGGTAATCTTGTCGATCTCATCGATATAGATAATCCCCTTTTGCGCTTTTTCGACATCGTAATCTGCTTTTTGTAAAAGCTTCTGTACGATATTTTCTACATCTTCACCCACATAACCGGCTTCGGTCAGTGTCGTTGCATCTGCCATGGCAAATGGAACATCCAGAAGACGTGCCAGCGTTTGTGCAAGCAAGGTTTTGCCCGATCCTGTCGGACCAACCAACATAATATTACTTTTTGAAAGCTCGACTGAATCATCAGCTTTCTTGCCATTATTTTGCACTTTCAAGCGCTTGTAATGGTTATAAACCGCAACTGACAAGGTTTTTTTCGCGACGTCCTGACCAATCACATATTGATCCAAGGCCGCACGAATTTCATGCGGTTTCGGCAAAGGACGATTGGCCCAGTCATTGGTTTCCACCTGCTGACTGGTTTGAACCAAATCTAAGCATACGTCCACACATTCGTTACAAATGTATGCGTCCTCGCCTGCAATCAGCTTCCCGACTTCAGACTGCGTTTTACCGCAAAATGAACAATGCTTTTGTCCTTGAGGATGTTCGGACATATTTACTCCACTATCTCAATCTTTAAAACTTATGGACGTTTAGTTAAAACTTCGTCCACAAGACCGTATTCTTTCGCTTGCTGAGCAGTCATAAAGTTGTCACGGTCTGTATCACGTGCAACTTTCTCGTAATCCTGACCGCTGTGTTCAGCCATTAAACGGTTTAAACGTTCTTTAATAAACAGGATTTCACGTGCATGAATTTCAATATCTGAAGCCTGACCACGGAAACCACCCAATGGCTGGTGAATCATGACACGGGCATTTTCAAGGCAATAACGCTTGCCTTTGGTGCCAGCATTCAGCAGGAACGCACCCATTGATGCTGCCTGACCCATGCAGTACGTTACGACATCAGGTTTGATAAACTGCATGGTGTCATAAATCGCCATACCCGCAGTTACCGAACCGCCTGGTGAATTGATATATAGATGAATATCTTTATCTGGATTTTCCGCCTCTAAAAACAACATTTGCGCAACGATCAGGTTGGCCATGTTGTCTTCAACTTCGCCCGTCATAAAAATTACACGTTCACGCAAAAGGCGTGAATAAATATCAAAAGAACGCTCACCACGAGAGGATTGTTCTACCACCATTGGCACTAAAGCGTTTTCAATCGTTGGAACATACATACGTTTATTTATTCCTAAATTTTTTGTGACCTAACCCATAATCACAATATGAGGGATAATCACTGAAATTGCAAAAAATTCGCCAACAAATCCATTATATTTTTTGCATTAGTTTTGTGAAAAACAGAAATGCTTTTTTCAGGCATCAATATGAAAAAAAGGCGCATTAAGCGCCTTTTTTATCGAAAGCTAAATTAGCCTTGTTGACGAGCTTGCTGCTCTTTCAATAAGTCTTCATAGCTTACAGTCGCATCAGTTACTTTAGCAGAAGCCAAAATGTAATCAACAACTTGGTCTTCTAGTACAACTGCTTCGATTTGAGCACGTTGTTGCGCATCGTTTTTGAAGTATTCAATTACTTCGTTTGGATCTTCGTAAGAAGAAGCCATGTCTTCGATGTACGCTTCAACACGTGCAGCATCTACTTCGATTTTCGCATCAGCTAAAACACGGCTTACAAGTACGCCAAGTTTTACAGATTTTTCAGCTTGTTCTTTAAACAATTCGTCTGGAAGCATGCTTGAATCAAATGCTTTCGCACCTTGAGCACCAAACTGCTGTGTGAACTGCTGGATCATTTGTTGACGTTGACGGTCAATTTCTTGAGCAAGCATAGCAGCTGGAAGTTCAACTTCGTTTGCAGCAACTAATGCATCGAAAGTCGCACCTTTAACCTGATTGCGAAGGCCGTTCTTCACTTCACGTTCCATGTTTTTACGAACGTCAGCTTTTAACTTCTCAACGCCTTCTTCTTCAGATACACCGAAGATTTTCAGGAATTCAGCATCGATTTCTGGAAGTTTTTGCTTTTCAACAAGCTTCACAATGATTTTGAATTGAGCTTGTTTACCAGCAAGGTTTTCAGCTTGGTAGTCTTCAGGGAAAGTTACATCAATCACTTTCTCTTCGCCTTTCTTCATACCAACGATACCGTCTTCGAAGCCAGGGATCATACGACCAGAACCAAGTACTAGTTTGAAGTCTTCTGCAGAACCGCCTTCAAATTTTTCGCCGTCGATTGAACCTTCAAAATCAAAAGTTACTTGCATGTCTTTTTTAGCCATGCCTTTTGTTTCAGCCCAAGCAGCACGTTGTTTTTGAAGATTTTCAATCATCTTCTCAACGTCTTTGTCATTTACTTCAGCTGCTTTACGCTCAACTTCCAAACCGTCGAATTTCACTTCGATTTCTGGATAAACTTCAACAGTCGCTGTATATACCAGCGCGTCGTCTTTCATTTCAGTTTTTTCGATGTTTGGCATGCCCACAGCATTGATTTTTTCTTGCTGGATCGCTTCGAAAACTGTGTCACGAATAATATCGTTTACTACTTCTTGGTAGATACCCGCGCCGTATTCACGACGAACTACGTTTACAGGCACTTTACCTGGACGGAAGCCGTTGATCTTCGCAGTTTTAGCAGTGCGCTTTAAACGAGCTTCAAATTGCTCATTAATACGGCTCGTCGGTACAGAAACATTTAAACGACGGGCAACGCCCGAAACCGCTTCAGAAGTTACTTGCATGGCTTCCTCTATATATTAGGTTATAACAGGTTTATAAAAATGTGCCACATTATATGACAACATTTAAGGATATACAAAAAATACGCGCGAGTCCCAGTTTTTAAGCCCTTTTTTCACTTGAATTGCCACCTTTCCAGATACCTAGTCAACCCAATTTAAATAGAGAAAATGTATATTTTTATTGCAAATGATAAATACTATCATTAATATCCAGTTTCTTATTTGAGCAACAATACTAATTTATTCTTCGGTTCGGGAATCTGGTCATGCATAGTTTTAGTCTTCGTCCACTTACATTGGCAATTCTTGAGTTTACAGCAACATCTACTTTTGCAGAGACTGTGAACGAGACAGCGACTCCTACAACAACACATCAAATGTCTACGATTGTGGTTTCAGCGGCGGGTTTTGAACAAGATATTAAAAATGCGCCTGCTTCAATTAGTGTAGTAACCGCAGAAGAATTAAAGAAAAAAGGTATTACCAGTATTGCAGATGCGCTCAGTGAAGTACCAGGTGTCGACGTACGAAATGGCCAAGGCAAAACTGGTGGTTTAAATATCCAAATGCGTGGTCTGAATCAATCTTACACTCTTATTTTGATCGATGGTCAGCGTCAGAATACTTCTGGTTCAATTGGTCCAAATGGTTTTGGTGAATTTAGTACAAGCTTTATGCCACCATTAGCTTCTATTGAACGTATTGAAGTCATTCGTGGTCCTATGTCTACCCTTTATGGTTCTGATGCCATGGGCGGTATCATTAATATTATTACCAAGAAAGTTGCATCAGAATGGAATGGTAACGTTTCTGTTGAACAGAATATTCAAGAAAATTCTGATATTGGTAATAACTGGAAAACCAGTGCAGTTGTTAATGGTCCAGTGATTCAAGATAAACTTGGTATACAAGTACGTGGCGAGTTTTTCCACCGCGATCAATCAGATCGACTTGTTACCCCCGCAAAAACTATTGATGAAGGTAGCCAAGGTCGTGACCCACGTACAGTAGAAGCAAATAATTATGCTGTGGGTACAAAACTTACGCTAAATGTAAATGATAATGTCTCTACTTGGGTAGACTTTGATCATGCTAAACAACGTTTTGATAATAGTGATGCCCGTTTAGGTGAACTTTACGAATTCAACCGTACGACAGGTTTACCATCAGGAATTGGTTCATATAAAGACGAGATCAAATTCTTAAGAGATCGTATTTCTGCAGGTGTAGATGCTGAGCTTAGTTTTGGTCAATGGAAAACATTTGCAAGCTATGTTTCTTCTGAACAGGAAGGCCGTCGTCTTCCAAAAGGAAATGTACCTGAATACAATTATTATTCAGATGGTACACAAGATCGTATTTTAGAAAATAAAGACCTAACCGTTGATTCTCGTATTATTTCAACACTTGGCAACCATAAACTTACAGCTGGTATTGAATATAAAGATGGTGAAACCATCGATAACTCAGCAGGTAATGGAGTTGCTTTTGAACAGGATTCTTGGTCTGTGTTCGCTGAGGATGAATGGAATCTAACGGATTCTCTTGCATTCACTTTCGGTGGTCGCTACGAAGACCATAGTGCTTTTGGTGGTCACTTTACACCTCGCGCATATTTAGTTTGGAACACCAATGATCAGTGGATTTTAAAAGGTGGTGTAAGTACTGGCTATAAAGTTCCAACAGCGAATGACCTTCATAATGGAATCAATGGTTTTAGCTCACAAGGCCGAAACGTGACTTTGGGCAACCCAGATCTTAAGCCTGAAGAAACCACAAACTATGAACTTGGTTTCGTTTACGATAACTTATCTAATTTCTCTTTAACTACCACTGCGTTCTTTACTCAGTTTAAAGATATTATTATCAGTGATGCACGCGTCGTTGAAAACTGTTTATGGGCAGGTCGACCAACAGGACAAGCACCTGCAAACAACTGCATGACTGTAGGCAATTTTGATAATCAGCAAAACTTTAGCTTTAAAGGCAATGCAGGTGAAGCTGAAAGCTACGGTGTTGAACTTAGTGCTAAATATGACATTTCTCCAAGCGTTGATGTAAAAGCAAACTATACTTGGCTAGAGTCTGAAATTACCGAAGGTGAAAATAAAGGTAATCCTATTGAAAATACACCTCGTCACGCTTTGAACTTCACAGGAACTTGGTATGTGAATGATAAGTTCACTACTTGGTTAGAAGCTGAATATAAATCTGACCGTGTACGCTTCACAGATCCTGATTTAAGCGATGTCAATGTAAGTCGTGAAATTGATGCTGTCGGCAATAAGTTAAAAGCCTATGAGCTATTTAATTTAGGTGCATCTTATAAAGTCAACAATCAAGTTACTGTTTCAGGTCGTGTGAATAACTTATTGAACAAAGACTTTGGCGACTATAAGTCATTTATTAATAGTGATAACGAAGTTGAAAATGCTTTCTTATATACTAAAACGACGAGTGGTTTAGCGGGTACTTATATTCCAGACCGTAACTACTGGCTATCTGTTTCATATGACTTCTAATATTTAAGTGAAAATTATTTAAAACCCTGCCCTGGCAGGGTTTTTTCTTATCGTGCGATCAATACTTTCCAAAACATTATTAATTTATGCCCCTCTATAGACATCATTATTCTCAATAAAAATTTAACAATCAGATTGATTTACCAATATCTATTAAAAACATAAACTTAACTATTTATTGTTATAATATTACATTTATAAACTCATTTAATATTTTCTTAAAGATCATGAATTCCCATGATAAAAAGATAAAAATAAAAACAAGAATCATTACTATTCGCATACATTTTTAGCATTCATTTATTAGGTTTAACATGACCTTCATTAAAACACGTAAAAAAATCGTTTCTTCTGCAATTGTTTCATCTTTATCAATGGTAGCTGCATCTGCGATGGCAGAAGAACAGGTGATCCAGTTAGAGACGATTCATCAAGAAGTCAAAGCTGAACAAACACCCAGCTTAAAAGTAGATCAATCTGCGAATAGCAAATTTGTTGCGCCTTTACTCGACACCCCAAAGTCAGTTTCAGTGATTTCAAAACAGCTGATTGCAGATACACAAGTGACGACTTTAGCTGATGCACTGCGTACAGTTCCGGGGATTACCTTGGGTGCAGGTGAAGGTGGTAATCCGAATGGTGACCGTCCATTTATTCGCGGTTATAACTCTGAAAGCTCGATGTATGTAGACGGCGTTCGTAATGCCACCTCACAAAACCGTGAAATGTTTGCGGTAGAACAAGTTGAAGTGACCAAAGGTTCTGCTTCTGCCATGGGCGGTGCAGGCACCACTGGCGGTAGCATTAATATGATTTCTAAAGTCGCTAAAGCAGGCGATTTTCTAGAAGGCTCGGTCGCTGGCGGCACTGACAATTACCAACGTATTACTTTAGATGGCAACAAAGATTTTGGTAACGGCATTGCTGCACGTGTTGCCGTCATGGGACATCAAAATGAAAAAGCCGGCCAGAAAGACGGTGCAGAATATAAACGTGCCGGTATTGCACCGAGTATTAGCTTTGGTCTGGACACCCCTACCCGTGGGACTCTAAGTTATTACTACTTAAAAACCGATGACACACCAGATTCAGGTATTCCTTATAACAATCCATTTGCGCTCACAAATGCAAATGTAGGATTGAATGGAAACGGTAAGCCTATTGATGTTAAACAAGGTCAATACTATGGCTGGAAAGATCGTGACTTCCAGAAACAGGAAAATCAGTCAGGAACGCTTAAATTAGAACATGATCTGACGGACAACTTAACCATTAGCAATACCGCAGTGTATAACACGTCTAAAAATGATTACCTTTGGACAAATCCAGATGATTCAAGAGGTAACTTCTTACTGAATGGCAATGTCTGGGCGCGTGCCAACTCACGTGTGGCAGATACTGATGCTTTTACCGACCAACTTGCTTTAACCGGTAAATTTAATACTGGCACGCTTAAACATAGTTTTAACCTGGGTGCCGAATATTCAGATCAGGAAACTGATCGTACGCAATATATTATTAATGGCCTAAATGCGACAGGTAGCGCGTATGCTGCTTGCGGTGATGTCACCAATATTGCATCAGGCTGGTGTACTTCGGTACAAAACCCAAACCGTGGGCCATGGACAGGTACATTAAGTACCAATGGTGCCGACCAGTACAATATTCAAAGCAAATCAAAGTCTGTTTATTTCCTGGATAGTATTGAATTCACCCCTCAGTGGCTTTTAGATTTGGGCGTTCGTTGGGATGACTACTCAACTGAGCAAACCATGACTTATGGTGCACGAAATAATGCAGTTACTGGTGCAAACAATACACCGATTACAGCAAGTGCTGGCGATCAAGTGACGATTAAAAATGATAAAGATTTCATCAACTATCAAGCTGGCCTGACCTTTAAACCTGTTGAAAATGGCAGTATCTATGCAAGTTATGCGACTTCGTCTAATCCAGTCGGTGTAGATGGTGGCGATGGTTCTGAAGGGATTACTGCTGCAATAAATAATCTTAAACCTGAAGAAGTCCGGACCATGGAGTTAGGAACTAAATGGGATGTCTTGAATGATAAGCTCAACCTGACTGCAGCTATTTTCCGCACGGAAAAAACCAATACTCGTGCGACCGGAGATGATGGCACCACAAGTAATATTGGTGAAACTCGTGTCGATGGTATTGAGCTTGGTGTAAATGGCAACATCACGGATAAATGGGCTATATCTGCGGGTTATACTTATTTAGACAGTGAAATGATTGATGGTGGATTTGTAAATACTGCCGCTACAGGTCAACCTGCTGTATATGCGCCAAATCCTAGCAATGGGAACCAAGTTCAAAACGTCGCGAAAAACAGTGCAACCCTTTGGACTACTTATGCAGTAACTCCTGCTTTAACTCTAGGTGCTGGTGCCGTCGCAATGGACAAAGTCTATGGTAATGCTACTAATACCAAGTTTGTACCGGGCTATGTTCGCTATGATGCCATGGCACGTTATAACGTGAATGAAAACGTTGATTTGCAATTAAATCTTAACAACCTGTCTGATGAACGTTACTTCACTAAAGCCTATTCATCTCACTATGCGACCGAAGCAGAAGGCCGTAGCGCAGTGCTGGCAGTCAACTTTAAATATTAATTCAATGCAACCGCATAGCCTCCTGATGGGGGCTATGTTATTTTTAAAATACGATTATTCAGGGGTTTCCAGTGCTGCATCATATTCCAAATGTACTGAGCAAAGAACAGGTACAATATTTCCGTAAGGAGATGAATAAGATTGAGTGGGTCAACGGCAAGGTTACCGCGGGTACACTCTCTGCAACGGTGAAACAGAATCAGCAATTACCTGAAGATCATCCCCTGACCCAGCATTTAAGCACAATCATTCTTGAGTCTCTGGGACAGCATGCTTTATTTTTATCAGCGGCGATTCCACTGGATATTATTCCTCCCCTGTTTAACCGCTATGAAAATAATGAATCTTTCGGCTTTCATGTCGACAATTCGATTCGTCGTATTCGCGGCAGCAATGAACGTCTCAGAACGGATTTATCCTGTACGGTTTTCTTGAGTGAGCCGGAAGAATATGTCGGTGGTGAACTGGTGGTTGAAGACACTTACGGTTATCACGAAGTAAAATTGCCTGCCGGCGATATGATTTTGTATCCATCGACCAGCTTGCATGAAGTCACGCCAATCACTGCCGGTTGTCGAATTGCTTCATTTTTTTGGGTACAAAGCATGATCCGTGATGATGCAGAACGGCATATGCTGTTTAATCTGGATCAGAGTATTCAAAACCTGAGAATGCAGCTGGGCGATCAGCATGCAGAGGTCATGAAACTGACCAATCTGTATCATAATTTAATGCGTAAATGGGCGGAACTTTAAAAGATGCCCTGAGGTCAATGATCTTTGAAAATCATTGGATTTATTGTTTATCAAAATATACTGCGTTGTGGCACAATTGAACGTAATAAATAACGCATTATGTCCAAATTAAGAAAATATAAAATACAATATTTAGAATAAGTGAAAATATTTTTCAATTCTTAAAGTTTATAAGAAAATCTTTATTACCATACGACTAAAATCCATAAAAATAGCAAAAACTTTTCGGGATAAGTGGATTAAACTTTAAATTATAAGTAAGGCATTTAGTGCATTTGGTGAAGCTAAACCACCAATATTTAGACCATATTTCAGGTTTGAACCAGACTGTCACTAAAACCCAATGAATAGACAAAATCTATGCCGCTGACCCAAGCACCGCTTTAACCAAGATTACGGTACCCAAGTTAGCATAAGGAGCTCTCTCATGATGTTGGCTGATCCAAGTAAAAAATACCGTCGCATGTATCAACGTGTGGACTTACCAGACCGTCAATGGCCGAACAACGAAATCAATAAAGCGCCAATCTGGATGAGTACCGACCTGCGTGACGGTAACCAAGCGATCTTTGAGCCAATGAACATGGAGCAGAAATTCAAGATGTTCCAGATGTTGGTGAAAATCGGTTTCAAGCATATTGAAATCGGCTTCCCGTCAGCATCGCAAATTGACTTCGATTTCACCCGTAAATTGATTGAAGAAGGTCATATTCCGGATGACGTTTATATCGAAGTATTGGTTCAGGCACGTGATCATTTGATTCAACGTACCTTTGAATCTTTACAAGGCGCAAAACGTGCCATTGTACATATCTATAATTCCAACTCGCCGACCTTCCGCAATAAAGTCTTGAATGTTGATGTTGAGGGTGCAAAACAGTTAGCCATTAATGCTGCACAAAAAGTGAAAGAATATGCCGCAAAACAGCCGGAAACTGAATTCGTATTTCAGTACAGCCCGGAATGTTTTACTGCAACCGAATTAGAAGTCGCGAAAGATGTTTGCGATGCAGTCACAGAAATCTGGGAAGCATCACCGACCAATAAAGTGATCTTAAACTTGCCTGCAACGGTAGAAGTGTCAGGCCCACACATCTATGCCGATCAAATTGAATGGATGCACCGTAACATTCAGCGTCGTGACGGCGTGATTATTTCTGTGCATTGTCACAATGACCGTGGTTGTGGCATTGCCGCTTCAGAATTAGCGATTATGGCCGGTGCTGACCGGGTTGAAGGCTGTGTGTTTGGGAACGGTGAACGTACCGGTAACGTCGACGTGGCTGCGATTGCCTTGAACATGTATACCCAAGGTGTAGCACCAAACTTAGACTTCTCCAACATCAATGAAATCATTGCGACTGTGGAAGAATGTACTGGTTTACCTGTGCACCCGCGTCATCCTTATGCCGGTGATTTGGTGTTTACTGCATTCTCGGGTTCGCATCAGGATGCCATCAAAAAAGGTTTCGAGTTCCAGAAAAACGAAGAAATCTGGGATATGCCGTACTTGCCAATCGACCCGAAAGATTTAGGCCGTGATTATGACGCCGTGATCCGTGTTAACTCACAATCAGGTAAAGGCGGTATTGCTTACTTGTTAGAATCGAACTACAACGTGATCTTGCCGCGTCGTTTACAGATTGAATTCTCTCAGATCGTACAAAAACGTACCGATGAGCAAGGCACTGAAATCAGCGCGACCGAAATCTGGAAGTTGTTCAAGGAAACCTATGTGGATGCTAAAAACGTTCACTATTCTGCGAAAAACTACAAATTGTCAGATGACAATGGCAATCAGGTGATTGAGCTTGATCTTGAAATTGATGGCCAGTCACGTCGTGTTCGTGGTGAAGGCAATGGTCCAATTTCTGCGATTTTGGATGCACTTCATTTGCCGATTGACGTGGTGAACTATGAAGAGCGCAGCATCAGTTCGGGTGCACATGCCAAAGCTTTAGCCTTGATCGAACTTCAAGTGAAAGGTACCGGTAAATCTGCCTTTGGTGCCGGGGTACATGACAACATCATAACCTCTTCCATTGAAGCAATTATTGCCTCGACCAATCGCCTGATTGATCAGGGTGTGTTAAGCACTGATCAGGTGATTGCTGCTGCGGTCTAAACGGCTGTATTAGAATTTGCGATAATTCATAGCACTAAAATGACTTTAGAAGGATACCGGCAAATGGTATCCTTTTATTATTCATACTAAAGATTTAAGGCGAATCCTCCCCGTGTCTTTTCCAGCTGACTCAGTGGGCATTGTTGTCCCACAAAAGTTCCAATTTGAAGAGCCGTTAGAGCTTGAATGCGGTCGCATCCTCCCACGTTTTGAACTGATGGTTGAAACTTATGGCGAACTCAATGCCGATAAGTCCAATGCCATTCTGATTTGTCATGCCCTTTCCGGTCATCACCATGCTGCTGGCTATCATCATGAAGATGATAAAAAAGCCGGTTGGTGGGATTCATGCATTGGTCCCGGCAAAGCCATTGATACTTCAAAATTCTTTGTGGTTTCACTGAATAATATTGGTGGCTGTAATGGCTCTACCGGCCCAACCTCACCCAATCCTGAAAATGATAACCGCCCGTATGGTCCGGATTTCCCACTGGTTACGGTCCGTGACTGGGTCAAAACCCAAGCCCTGCTCTCTGACCGTTTAGGGATTGATATCTGGGATGCCATCATTGGCGGTTCACTAGGTGGCATGCAGGCATTGCAATGGTCAGTGGATTATCCAAACCGTTTAAGAAAATGCGTGATTATTGCCAGCGCTCCGAAACTTTCTGCACAGAATATTGCCTTTAACGAAGTAGCACGTCAGTCGATTTTGTCAGACCCAGATTTCCATAATGGCCGTTATCTGGAAAATGACAGCTATCCCAAACGTGGCCTGATTCTGGCACGTATGGTGGGCCATATTACTTACCTGTCCGAAGAAGCCATGAAGCAGAAGTTTGGCCGCGATTTGAAATCAGGCAAATTTATGTATGGTTTCGATGTTGAATTTCAGGTCGAAAGCTATTTGCGTTATCAGGGTGAACAGTTCAGCCGTAACTTCGATGCCAATACCTATCTGATCATGACCAAGGCACTGGATTACTTTGATCCGTCGCGTGAATATGAACAGTCGCTCAAAAAAGCCATGGCCAATACCCAGTGCAAATTCTTGGTGGTGTCATTCACGACTGACTGGCGTTTTACCCCTGCCCGCTCACAGGAAATCGTGGATGCCTTGATCAGCAATCACAAACCTGTGAGCTATCTGGATATTGATGCAGAACAGGGTCATGACTCTTTCCTGTTCCCTATTCCGCTCTATGTAAAATCTTTGCGTGCATTCCTGGGAGGTGAAGAACACCTGAAAGCAACACCAAAGGAGGCCGTATAATGCGTATCGATCAACAACTCGCTGAAAAGTGGATTAAGCCCGGTTCTAGCGTACTCGACCTTGGTTGTGGCGATGGTGAACTGCTGGCACAAATGAGCAAAAAGCACGATATTCGTGCATATGGATTAGAAATTGATCAGGAAAAGATTGCAATTGCAGTCAGTCGCGGGTTAAATATCATCCAGCAAGACTTAAACCTTGGTTTAAGCCGTTTTGCCGACCAGTCTTTTGACAATGTGGTCATGGCACAAGCTTTGCAGGCTGTAGATGCACCTGACGTATTATTGCGTGATATGGTGCGTGTGGGGAAACAGGCCATTATTACCTTTCCGAACTTTGCACATTGGAAGACCCGGTCTTTCTTGGCAATCAAAGGGAGAATGCCGGTTTCTGAAGCCTTGCCGTATATGTGGTATAACACCCCGAATATCCACTTATGTACATTTCGTGATTTTGAAGCACTTTGTGCGGAAAATAATATCAAAATTATTAATCGACTCGCTGTGAACGGGAATCAAGAAGATAGTTTGCTGAGCAAGCATCTCCCTAATCTATTTGGTGAAGTCGCAATTTATCGAGTGAGCGCGCTATGAAAAAATTATTATTAAGTACGACGCTACTGGCGGGACTTTTTGGCATGCAAGCCCATGCAGATTATGTTGCACCGAGTCCATCTGTTGCCAGTCAAGCGGCTCAGTATTCCATCATGGATATCAATAGTCTGACCAAAGCGGCGAAAGCCGGTCAGGCTGGTGCACAGTTTTATCTGGCCACCAAATACCAGTATGGTAAAGACATCCAGAAAGATGAACGTCAGGCCTTTGCCTGGTATAAAGCTGCTGCGGATCAAGGTCTGGCAGTTGCCCAGCTGAATGTCGGCCGTATGCTGGCCGATGGCATTGGTACCAGAAAAGATGAAGCGCTGGCGCGTCAGTATTTTGAAAAAGCGGCCAGCCGTGGCGATAACCGTGCCAGCTTTAACCTGGCAATGATGGAAGAGAAAAAGAAAAACTATATGGGCGCTTACCAGTGGTATGAACTGTCTACCCGTGATGGCATGCTCGACAATAAAGTGATTACTTTATCTGAAGGCAAGAAAACTGCCTTAGCGGCCAACCTGACCCAAGAACAGATCCGTCAGGCGCGTGACCGTGCCGACAGATGGATTCAGGCACAATAAGCCGAATTGTATAAATAGCACCTTCGGGTGCTTTTTTATTGCCGCAAATTCCTGTTCCATTGCTAAAATAGCGCCCATTCTTTATCTAATAATGAGTTTTAACATGGCTGCAACTGACTGGTTATCCCAAGGCACACTGGTATTGGCAAGTAATAACAAAGGTAAAATTGCCGAGTTTGAAAAACTGTTTACCGAGCTACAACTACCGGTTGAAGTTGTGGCTCAAGGCAAATTGAATATCGAAGATGCGATCGAAGATGGCTTAAGCTTTGTTGAAAATGCCATTATCAAGGCACGCCACGCGGCTAAAATCTCAGGTAAACCGGCGATTGCCGATGACTCAGGCATTTGTGTGCCAGTTCTTGGCGGAGCTCCTGGGATCTACTCAGCACGTTATGCCGGTGAACATGGCAATGATGCCGCCAATAATGAAAAACTGCTGGCCAATCTCAAACCCTTACGCCAAGAAGGTGAAGCGATCGAGGGTATGTTTGTTTGTGTACTGGCACTGGTCCAACATGCCGAAGATCCCTTACCACAAGTCTTTCAGGGTATCTGGCACGGGGAAATTCTGGAAGCTGCACGTGGTGAAAATGGTTTTGGCTATGACCCCTTGTTCTGGTTACCGGAATTAGGAATTTCCAGTGCAGAAATGAGCAAGGAAGAAAAGAATAAAATCAGTCATCGCGGTCAGGCGATGCAGTTGTTTAAAGCGAGTTTGGCGAAGTAAGTTTTTCATATTTTTTCCCTCTCCCTTTGGGAGAGGGCTGGGGTGAGGGATTTTTAAAATACACCTCCCCCGTTGCGAAACAGCGTTTCTCATCTCCTAAAAGGAGAGGGAATCTATAGTGTAGGCATCAACGCATGCACGATTACCCCATATAAGGCAATCAAGATTGCGCTGGCCAAAGTCCCCGAGGCAATATATTTGGCGGAATGGCCCGTTCCCTGATAATGGGTTTCCAGTGCCACAATATTGGCTGCAGGCGGCAATAAAAAGAACATCAGCATTACCGTATAAGTCAGCGTCTGCTGCGGAATAGGTAAATAATAATAGGCGGCAACACACAGCAAAACCGCAAACAGCCCTCTATAAAAAATCAGTTGCAGACTACGCATTAAATCGAAGCGGCTGATCCGCACATTGCTCAGCCACATTCCCAGCACACACATGCCGCTAAAAGTGACCAGTACTTTATTGGCCTGATACAGTATCTCTATCCCAGGCACTTGCTGCCAATGACTCAAATCCCAAAATGATAATAAAGCTGCTACAGACAGTGCCACCACAGGTGGTGAGAGCAGCACATTCTTTAAAATATAGCCGCTATCTTGTCTGGCTTCACTGACTGCCATCACCGCACAGACATTGCCAAACAAGGAACCACCGATGTACAGGGCAACTATGGTACTGGTCGCTTGCGGGCCAAAAACTGCCAGTGCAAAAGGAATTCCCAGCCATGCCCCATTTAAATAGCTCAGGCATAAGGCACGCAGTTTATTTTTCAGGGTGAAATAAAACAAGGCAAAGAATACGCAGGAACAGAAAAAGCTGAAGGCAATCAGCCACAAACTGCCCTCTTGGTAAAACACCATATTGTAAATAATCAGTACCGGAATCAGGACCCGTGCCAATAAAGCTGCCAAGAGAGGGCGAACCGGTTTTAAATATTGCACACCCCAATAACCGATCAGAAAAGACAGGAGGGGAAGAATCAAGGCCATGACAATGCTGCTGAGATTTCCATATCAGGCTGTATGCTAGCACAGCATACTTTTCATTGAATTATGAATTTTTTTATATGAGTGATTCATTCCCCTGCTGCCGTGTCGGCAAACTGTCATCAAAGCGTCACCGCGCTGTCATACAAGCCTGCTGAGATAGGTACATAAAATATAGAGGATAAAATAATGGCAGGATTATCAATTTGGCATGTGCTGATTTTTGCAATTGTGGTGATTTTATTGTTCGGTACATCAAAACTTAAAAATCTGGGTAAAGACGTCGGCGGCGCGATTAAAGACTTTAAAAAATCAGTCAAAGATGAAGAGGCTGAACAGGCCAAGCTTGCAGAGCCGCGCACCATTGATGCCCAGGTCAAAACGCCTGAACATTCGGTTAAAAGTTAAGAGTTCGCTATGCTCAATATCGGAATGACCGAGCTGCTGATTTTCGGGATTATTGCGCTTTTGGTCCTTGGACCAGATAAGCTTCCGGAAGCAGTACGTTTTGTCGGAACATGGTACGGCAAGATCAAGCGTATGGTGAGCAATGTTCAGAATGATCTTGATCGTGAATTGCGCCTGTCCGAGCTACGTGAACAGATGCAAGCTGAAATGCAACGGATTCAGGAACTGGAAGCCAAGATGCAGGCACAAATGACAGATTTGCAGCAGCCGATTGCAGCTGATCAAGTAAAAATAAAACCTCAGTCTGCTCAGCCCTTGCTCAGCTATCAGCCGGTGCAACAGCGCGTATCCTCCGTGTATTTACCTAAGCCTACAGCAATTCAAACCATGATTTCAGAACAACGCTATACAAAAATGAAGGTGGCCGTATGACATCCTTACCGACCACACCCGCCTCAAATGATGCTGCAGCGCTGAATCTTGAACAGATGCCGATTACCCAGCATTTGATCATCTTAAGAAAGCATCTGTTTAAAGTGGTTGCTGTCCTGATTGGCCTGTTTTTCTGCTTATTACCCTTTGCCAATCAGACTTACCAAGGGTTGTCCGAACCCTTGCGTGCACAGCTACCTGCCAGCTCAACCATGATTGCCACAGATGTCACTGCAACCTTCATGGCACCTTTTAAGCTGAACTTCTTTGTCGCGCTGATGATCGCGATGCCGTTTATCCTGTATCAGCTTTGGACCTTTATTAAGCCTGCGCTGTATGCCAAGGAAAAGAGCCTGGCCTTGCCACTTTTGATCGGCAGTATCGTGCTGTTTTATACCGGCATCAGCTTTGCCTACTTTGTGGCATTGCCCTCAATTCTGCATTTTTTTATCAGTGTTTCGCCGGAAACTGTGGCACCGATGACCGACATTAACAGTTATCTCAGCTTCTGTTTAAAGCTGTTTCTGGTCTTTGGTTTTACCTTTGAAATTCCTATTATTACCCTGGTTCTGATCTTGATTGGCGCAGTTTCGACACAGACTCTGGTAGAGAAACGGCGCTTTATTATTGTGGGCTGCTTCTTTGTAGCGATGTTTGTCACCCCTCCGGATGCCCTGTCGATGATCATGCTGGCTGTCCCGATGTGGCTACTGTTTGAACTGGGTTTGCTGGCAGGGAAACTGATTGAAAAACGTCGGTTAAAGACTGAATAACAATAACCAGCCAAAACAACAAAAATATCGACTTACTCAGGCAGCTCTGGCTGTCTTTTTGTTTTTTTAATTTTAAATAACGTACTGAATTTATTTAACTTTAATGAAACATTTTCTTAAGATTACTGTCACATCCCAAGCTTAAGATATTGAAAACTTCTACACCACCAAGTACTTATTTTTTAATTGGGACTTTAAAATGAAAAACGAAGACATGATACCTTGCCAGGATCTGGTTGAAGATAGTAATAACTCAAATAACACACACTTCCAAACGATTCTGGATCAATATACTAGTCGTCGTAGCTTTATTGCGAAAACTACAAGTGGGGCAATGGCATTAGCATTTGCAGCAACAGTAAGTGGTTGTTCAGATGATGATAATGATTCTGGTACTCCTGACAGTAATCCAACGACACCGCCAGACACCACCAGCCCAGATCAACATGCATGGAGTGATCTAAAAGCACGTCCGAATAAATTAGCCTTTGAGCCGGTTCGCAAGAATACCCAAAACTTCTTTAGTGTTCCTGAAGGTTATGAGCTTAAAGTGCTATATGCGGTCGGTGATCCAATCAACCCTGCGTATCCAGAAAAGACCGATGCAACCTTAGCTTCTGGTGCTTCTTACCAGTTCCGTTCAGGCGATAACCATGATGGTATGAGCTTCTTCGGTATGCATCCAACCAACAAAAATTATGCTGCCAAAGAATCAACACAAGGTTTACTTGTTTTAAACCACGAATATCTACAACAATCTCAGCTCCATACACCAGAAGGTACAATTACCATCGATGGTGTACGTCCAGAAGATCAGGTACTCCGTGAAGTGAATGCACATGGTGTTTCTGTTATTGAGATTAGCAAAGATGCAAATACACAAGACGTTAAAATCAACTTGAATTCTAATTTTAACCGTCGTATCACTGCCGCAACCGAGATGGAAATTAATGGACCAGCGCGTGGTTCTGACTTAGTCAAAACTATTTTCTCACCAGATGGGACGTTGACTCGCGGTACCTTTGCAAACTGTGGTAATGGTTATACGCCATGGGGAACTTACTTAACGGCTGAAGAAAACTGGAGTGGTTATTTCGCTCGTCAAGCCAATGACACCCGCGCTATTGCAAAAGAAGAAATTTCATTATCACGTTATGGTCGTGGTGGTACTGATGCCCGTTCGTCTCAGTACCGCTGGAATACTCCTGTTGCTGAATTAACCGGTGATAAAGGGCTTTATGATCGTTGGGATATTTCAGTTAAAGGCGCAAATGCTTTAGCAGATTATCGTAATGTCATGAATACCTGTGGCTTCATTGTAGAAATTGATCCATTTAGCGCGACTACACATCCAGTTAAACGTACTGCACTGGGTCGTTTTGCACACGAAGACTGCCGCTGTAGCAACCCTATTCCGGGTCAGCCATTAGCGTTCTATATGGGTGATGACGCGACCGGCGAATATATCTATAAATTTGTTTCTGAAGCCGTCTGGGATCCGAAGGACGTCAATGGTGGTTATACTGCTGGTGATAAATACATGGATAAAGGGACATTATATGTCGCTAAATTCAATGATGACGGTACAGGTGAATGGCTAGAACTGACTCATGGCAAAAATGGTTTAACTACTGCCAATGAAATCTATCCATTTGCAGGCCAGGATGACATCGTCATCAATGCCCGTCTTGCTGCTGACCATGTTGGTGCGACCAAAATGGACCGTCCAGAATGGGTTGCCGTGAATCCCGAAAATGGTGAAGTGTATGTAACCTTAACCAACAACAGCAACCGTGGTCGTGCATATGAAACTGATGCTGCCAACCCACGTAGCTACATCGACTTTAAAGGTTCAAGCGCCAGCAATTCAGGCAATATGAATGGTCATATCATTCGTTTCAGTGAAGCTAAAAATACAGTTACAGCGACAAGTTTTGCTTGGGATATTTTCCTGTTCGGTGCAGAAGCACGTGCTGCTTCTAACATCAACCTGTCAGGTCTGGATGATTTAAATGACTTCTCCAGCCCGGATGGCATGTGGTTCGATCCGCGCGGTATTCTGTGGATTCAGACGGATGATGGTCAGTACACCGATGAAACCAACTGCATGATGTTGGCAGCACTTCCGGGTACTGTGGGTGATGGTGCTAAAGCGCTTGCAGCCAGCACCAAAGCAGAAGGACAGGAAACCTTTGTTGGTGCCAAACTCAGCAATGATCGTGTTCGTCGCTTTTTGACTGGTCCATCGAGTTGTGAAATTACTGGCGTGACTATTACCCCGGACTATAAAGCGATCTTTGTCAACGTTCAGCATCCAGGGGGTGCATGGCCAGCCAACCAAAGCGAGCGTTATAGCCGTTTAGGCAAAGTACCTCGCTCTGCAACTGTGGTCATTACCCGTAAAGATGGTGGCGCCATTGCGGGTGAGGCTTTGGAACAAGCGAGCGTATAAAAAAGCTGTTATTCAAAAATGCCGACGTCAAGTCGGCATTTTTTATATCCGGTGATTATTTCAGGCTAATTATTTTCTCAATAGTTTGACCTGCGGTCGCACCTTGTTGTGACTTCTCGATCCAGTGCCATCGTCCCTGCTGCATTCTCAAAAAATTTGAGCAGCGGGTGCCATAGGCCGGACTCTGAATAAAAGTCGAAGACAGCAGCTGTTCCATTTCCACGGAGATGCCGGTATCTGGCAGAAGTTCAGGAATCACCTTACGTTCATCTTCCAGAATATCCCAGACTGCATGACACAAATCTGCTTCTGCGATCTCCTGGTGTTGCAGCATCGGTAAAAATTCCTGGGTAAAGCGTTTACGTAAATGTCGGGTCTTGTACCAGTCTTCACTCATCAGGCCATTCGAAACCACATAGACGCCATGGGCCAGTACTTGTGGTGCTTCACCGCGATTGCTCATATACACCGCCTGATCTTGATCGCCGATAAACAGGTTAAAGCCGGCATAGTCACACTGGCGTTGTTCCAGATCTTGAGCAAAACGAATCGGCGTTAAGTCAGAATCTAAAAAGTTCTGGATGATATGTCCACGTGAAGTCGGATAATGCCCTTTGTCCTGCCCATCACGAAAATTGGTAATCACCGCCCAGCGACTGGAAGCCGTAATCCCCATCCAGGTGCCGCCCGACTGTAGATCCTGTCCGGCAATTATCGGACTATTCTCCCATTCATGCAGCTCCTGCGTAGGACGCTGATAGAACTCATCCCGATTTGAAATCAGACATAATGAGCTCTGATCCAGAACCCGCCAAGCCAATGCCACGATACACATAATTTACGCTCTCGATCTTTACACATTGAATGTACAACATTTTTCTTTGCTTTAAGCTAAAATCTGTGCAAAACAGAATCACAAGGAACAGGAATGCTCACCTATCCCAATATTGATCCCGTCGCGATTTCGCTCGGGCCCTTACAAGTCCACTGGTATGGACTGATGTACTTACTGGCATTTTTATTTGCCTGGGGATTGGCGACGTTTCGCGCCAAACAACGTGGCTGGACACCGGATATGGTGTCTGACCTGATTTTCTTCGGTGCACTCGGTGTGATCATCGGTGGCCGTGTCGGTTATGTCTTCTTCTACGGTTTTTCTCAGTTCCTGGCCGATCCTTTATGGCTGTTCCAGATCTGGACCGGCGGTATGAGTTTCCATGGCGGTTTCCTCGGGGTCATTCTGGCCATGTTGTGGTGGTGCAAGAAATATAAGATGACCTGGTTCCAGACTCTGGATTTTATCGCACCTTGCGTACCGACAGGCTTGATGTTTGGCCGAATTGGTAACTTTATTGGTGGCGAACTGTATGGCCGTCAGGTCACCGACCCAAACTTTGCCTGGGGCATGATCTTTCCGACCGATCCGCTGCAACTGGTTCGTCATCCATCTCAACTCTATCAGGCACTATGTGAAGGCCTGATCCTGTTTATTATACTGTGGTGGTTCAGCTCGAAGCCACGTCCACGTATGGCAGTTTCTGCGCTGTTCCTGATCGGTTATGGCTTGGCACGTTTTGTGGTTGAATTCTTCCGTGAGCCGGACAATGGCCAACTGTTTATTGGCTGGATGAGCAAAGGACAATTCCTGAGCCTACCAATGATCCTGATTGGCTTGTGGATGATGTGGTATGCCTATCAGAAGAAAATATATGACTGGGGTCCACAAAAAAATAGCTGAGAAAATCGCGTAATTTAGCGAGGCAAAGGCCTCGCTTTTTTATACTCAAAATATGCTAAAGTGCCGATTATCTCTTCTATTCTTTCATCATTATGCTTGAGTTCTGGTTTAATCCGCAGGTATCTGTTCTCAAAAAACTGTTGATCTTTATTGTGATTGCAGCGACAGCTGCAGGCTTGTACTGGATGGAACCACTGCCCTTAGATTCGATTCTGATGTTTGTCGGTACCGGCATCATTTTTCTGATCTGCCGTTACTGCAAAATCCACTTTTCCAGCAAAAACCCGACCGGTTTGCTGTATAGATTACTGACCTGGATTCCAATTGCCTTATTGATTGCTTTAGTTTTTATGAATATGCAACAGGGTGAAATCCTGATTCCGGGTGCACAAGGCATTGCATTTATGGCACTGGCGATTTGCCTGTTTTCTCCACTATCCCTGCTCAATCAGAACAAATCAGATTCGGGTTCACCCCATGCTTGAGTTCTGGTATTCGGAACGCTGTAGCCGTCAAATCAAACTCATCGTTGTCATCGCGACCTGTATTTTTATTTATGCGGCATCGACTGTGGCCCAGTTAGATCCAGTATTTGTTGGGGTGAGTTTAGCGATTGGAATTGTCGTACATTTACTGCACCATTTTCGCCTGAAAATCTCAAAATCCAATCCCTATGCAAATGGCTTTAGCGCCTTGAGCCGGGTCATTCCCATCATTGCCTTAATTACCCTGTTTGGCTATTTGCCAGAACAGCACCAGCAATGGGGCAAATTTGCCTTGGGTCTGCAATGTCTTGGCTTTGCCGCGATTGGATTATTTATTGTTTCAATCTATGAAAGCCGTGCGAAGCGTTTTGAGGACTGATCACTTCGCAGTGTTTTCTTAAAAGTAAGTTTCCAGACGATAGTAACTATAAGTCACGTTTTTATTGCGATAAACCGCATGATCTCGCTGTTTAAAATCTGATACCCAGGCACTACCTGAATAAGCCGCGATATGTCCATATTTATGTCCCTGAGTACGGTCAATAATATAGATATCGCCTTTTTTCGGCCGATCAAAAGAAGCATTAATTTTCTTATAACCCAGCTGCATCAGGGTACTTCCCCAATCTGCCGCTGCGACCGGATGATTCACAATTTTCGCACCAGAAGATTGCAGACCGACACGAATACTGCGCGCACATTTCTGTGTACTGGTATTTCGGGTAATGCCTTGCAGATAACTGGTAAATTTCTCGATATTGATACGATGGCCATTGCTTACGCCTGAAGCGTTACGGACAGTGGCTTTTTGGGATGACTTTTTAGGTCTTTGCTCCGATTGGGAACGCACCATGATATTCGCTTGGACAGGAGCATATACTTCGCTCATGTTTACTTGATGATCATAGATCATGCCTTACCAACCGCTCCTCGCCTGTAATTTAGGCTTTCATATTGTTAACAAGCCGAGAATACTAGTCGTTTAAATGTTATCTTTCACATTAAAAATGTAAATAAATTTGTCTATTTTTCCGGCATTCAAATTAAGCCGTTCTTTCTCATACAGTTACAAAACCCATCATCTTTGCAAAAAAAATGTAAAGCAAAGCCAATTCCAATGCCTTGCAAAGCTTTTTCAGCCTGAAATACGCAAAATGAGTCCTTATCTTTTTCTACTCAAACGTGTGGATTTAATCTGTAGCTCGGCCATTTTCAGACAGCATTTCACCACATGATTACATCATTTTGAGCTTTACCGCCTGTATTACACTGATGCGGCATTTTTAAACCTTGAACTAAACGGAGAAGAAAAATGAGTCAGACTTTAAGTACCGTTTCAAATTTTAATTTAGAACAATATTTAAGTACCTGGTATGACATTGCACACTTGCCGATGAAGCGCCAACCTGAAGACAGCACCGATATTTCTGCGGTATAGAGCTTGAATGAAAATGGCAAGGTGGATGAAGCCATTGCTGAAGCGATCATTGTCGATGCAGAACATGCCAAGCTTGAAATCAGATTTTTACCTGAAGGCTTGCATGGGATCCCGTTTACCAAGGGCGATTATTGGGTCTTAAAAATCGATCCGGATTATCAGACGGCACTCGTGGGCGAGCCAAATAAAGAATATTTATGGTGATTACATCGCGACACCAGTCTGGACGAAGCGACTCAACGCGAATATTTAAGTTATGCAGCACCCTTAGGTTATGATCTGTCTGATCTGATTCATACAGCGCATACTGGCCACAAAACCGCTTAAACCTTTTCTACAACAAGCACCCGCACTGGGTATTTTTTTTTGATTGGGTGCTTGCCGATCTTTTTTGCAGAAGATGCAATATCAGAAATATTAGAAAAAAATGTTATGATGCATTCAATTCAATTTACCCAGCTCGACAGAAAGTGGATTTATCCGAGATAAACTTTTTCTGCTGAAAAAAAGGTAATTTAAACAAATTTTTAAGAGAGACCTATGCGCCAATATCTTGACCTATTACAACATATCCTCGACAACGGCGGCGATAAAGGCGACCGTACCGGTACAGGTACACGTTCGGTATTTGGTCATCAGATGCGCTTTGATCTTTCCCAAGGTTTTCCTTTACTGACCACCAAAAAAGTTCATTTCCGCTCTATCGTGATCGAACTGTTGTGGTTCCTGAAAGGCGATACCAATGTTCAGTATTTAAAAGACAATAAAGTCTCGATTTGGGACGAATGGGCGACCGCAGAACAGACTGCGCGTTTTGGCCGTCCTGAAGGCGAACTGGGTCCAGTTTACGGCCACCAATGGCGTAATTTTGGGGCCAGCAAAAATGCAGACAATAGTTATAATCAGGACGGTTTTGACCAGATCAAATGGTTGATCAATGAAATTAAAACCAATCCAAATTCGCGCCGTCTGATTGTCTCTGGCTGGAATCCGAATGAAGCGGGGCAGGTCGCATTACCCCCTTGCCATACCCTGTTCCAGTTCTTTGTACACAATGGCAAATTGTCTTGTCAGCTGTACCAGCGCAGTGCCGATGTATTTTTAGGTGTGCCATTTAATATTGCCAGCTATGCTTTGTTGACGCATATGATTGCGCAAGTCTGTGATCTGGAAGTTGGTGATTTTGTCTGGACTGGCGGCGATACCCATTTGTACAGCAACCATTTTGAACAAGCACAGTTACAGCTCAGCCGTGAACCATTAGGCCTTTGTCAATTAAAACTAAATTCTGAGATCAAAGACCTGTTCGATTTCAAATTTGAAGATATCGAAATTGTCGGTTATGAATCTCATCCAGGAATTAAAGCCCCTGTCGCTGTTTAATTTTCTTTATTATAAAATTCCCTCTCCTCCTCGGAGAGGGCTAGGGAGAGGCCTTTTACCACGCGTGAATCGCCAACTCCTTTCAAAATATATTCCCGGCCCTAAAGCGTGAAGGCAATCAAGATAAATTGTGAACCTCTCCTTCGTACCAGTAAAAAATTACACGAAGGGCTTTGGGTTTGATGAGAAGGATCAATACATGTCATTTCAAGATTTAGAAGTTGTACACGTCGTCGCCATGGATCAGCAGCGTTGTATCGGCAAGGGCAATGACCTACCTTGGCATATCTCTGCCGACCTGAAACACTTCAAGGAAATCACCCAAGGCGGTGTGGTGGTGATGGGTCGCAAGACACTAGAATCGATGGGACGTACCTTGCCTAAACGCGTGAACTGGGTCATTACCCGTGATCCAGACTGGGCATTTGCAGGCACCAAAGTCGCTTATAGCATTGAAGATGCGCTGAGTCAGGCCGTTGCAGATGTAAAGGCTTCAGAAAAACCTGAAACCATTTTCATCATTGGTGGTGGTGAAATCTTTAAACAGACTATGGATATTGCAGACCGTCTGGAACTGACCCATGTCGAACTGGATGTACAGGGCGATGCCTATTATCCAGCGATTCCAGCAGAATTTAAAAAAGTCGCTGCCGAGCAACATATCGACGACAAAACCGGCATTGCTTTTGAGTTCGCAACCTACAGAAAATAAAGCCTATTTCTCATGAAAAAGTGATGATGCAGGGACGCGAATACATCTCCAGACATTGGAGTCTGTGGCTACTGGGCAGCCTGTTTACTTTATTCGTCCTTCTGTCGAGCCTGTGGTTCAGCCTGATGCTCTGGGTTCATCAACCCCTCGGAAAAATCGGCAGCTTGATGCTGATTGGACTCTGGCTGACCTTTGCGCTGGTCGTTCTCGGGATTTATTTCACCCGGCATCTGATCTCCCGCCAAGTGGATAGCGTTCTTTATCTTCTGGCCTTTTTATTCTGTCTGCTGGGATATTTCAGTCTGGAAGCGCGTCAGGATCGAGAGTGGAATCCTGAGGTTTCCCAGCTTCTGCATTATGAGCAGCAAGGCGATCAGGTTACCTTACACAATATCCGCAACTTTGACTGGCAGGCCGATGGTCGCTATATCGAACGCTGGGAAAGCCGCAGTTTTGATCTGAATCAGATTACTGGCGTGAACATCATTACTTCCTACTGGATGGGGCCTAAAATTGCCCATACCCTGGTCAGCTTCGATTTTGCCAATCAAAAGCCACTCACCTTCTCGATTGAAATCCGTAAGGAAAAGAATGAAGAGTTTTCAGCGATTGGTGGCTTTTTCCGAAAATATGAACTGAGTCTGGTCGCATCGGATGAAAAGGATATTGTCTATACCCGTAGCAATGTCCGTGGTGAACAGGTCTATTTTTTCCCAGTCAAAATGCCGCAAGCTCAGGCTAAAGCGCTATTCAAGGAATATCTGCGTCATGCCGATGAGCTGGCCCAAAAGCCAAAATGGTACAATACCCTGACCAGTAATTGCACCACACTAGTCTTTGATATGGTTCAGGCGATATCGCAACAACAGCTACCCTCAGATTACCGGTTGCTGGCCTCCGGCTATTTACCGAATTATCTCTATGATCTTAAAGTACTGGAACAGTCTTGGGATATGCACACTTGGTATCAACGGGCACATGTCAATCCACGGGTAGAACGCACCGCTAATCTCTCCAGTCAGGACTATTCACGCCTGATCCGGCAGGGCCTACCAAAACCCGACATGCAATAACTGTGTAGCAAATCCACTTCAATAAAGATACAAAATCAACTGGAACCTTGATCATTTTTTTGTTTATATACAAACAGCTAGTCAATGATCAGAGTATCTCTCATGCTAAAAAAATTAACTGCAATCGCGATTTTAGGCTCGGTTTTAACGGTCATGGGCTGCGAAACTGTACCCAATACAGCCACGACACAAACCGCGAATCATTTACAACTTTTGCAAAATCGTATCTGGATTGCAACCCAGATTGGCAATACTGAAATCAAGACGGTGCCAACCGCACGCAATGTTCCGAGTCTGCAATTTGATGCCAGTACCCAGCGCGTTTCAGGTTCAGATAGCTGTAACCGGATTATGGGCAGCTACACAGCAGCAAAAGACACGCTGACCCTGAGCCAGATGGCCACTACCCGTATGGCTTGCATGAACAACGATCAGCTTGATCAGAAATTTAATGAAGCTTTAGCCAAAGTGACTCATTATCAAGTGTTTGGTAAAACCTTAAAATTACTGGATCGCCATGGAAATCTCTTGATCCAGCTGGAAAGTGCTGTTCAGCCGCGTTAATACTTCCCTACAAAAAGCCTGTATGGACAGGCTTTTTTATCTTTCATACTGATGAGCTGGAATTTAACCATCAGCCCGATTGAGTTATTTAATTGAATGAGGAATCAACCATGCAACAGGCACTTTTCGGTGGGGGATGCTTTTGGTGTACTGAAGCCGTATTTTTACAGATTCAGGGAGTTCAGCAAGTCGTCAGCGGTTACGCAGGTGGGCACACAACTCAGCCAAACTATGATGATGTCTGTGGTGGCGATACCGGCCATGCCGAAGTCATTCTGATCGATTTCGATGAAAACCAGATTAACTATAACCAATTGCTCGATGTCTTTTTTGCGACCCATGATCCAACCACATTAAACCGTCAAGGCAATGATGTCGGCACCCAGTATCGTTCTGTAATTTATTATCTGAATGATGAACAGCAGCAACAGGCGCAGCAGGCGATGGATGCCCTGAAAGCCGATGGCATCAATGTGGTAACTGAATTGAGCCCTGCCCCGACTTTCTATCCGGCGGAAGACTATCATCAAAACTTCTTTGCCAAGAATCCGACCCAGGGCTATTGCAATTTTGCCATTCCGCCAAAATTGAACAAATTACGCAGCAAATTTACCACCTTATTAAAAACCCATTAAGTTTCATGAAAAATGAGCATAAAAAAAGCGACTGATTGCAGTCACTTTTTTTATTATCTGAATCTTAGTTATCGGTTGCAAAGGCAATATCGCTGAGTCCGGCTCCACTCGCACGCGACATGACTTGCGCCACCGAGTCATAACGTGATTCTTTATCCGCTTTCAACACAATGGTCGGCTGACGTTCAGCTTGGCCCGCTTCATTAAAACGGGTTTCAAGCTGTTCCAGCGTCAATACATCACCATTCCAGGCAATGTCACCTTCGGCATTGATGCTAATCGTGACATTTTCAGGCGGCAGATCGATAATCTCCGCAGTCGTTTGTGGCAAGGTTAATGGAATTGATGGGTTCGCAACGGTCGCTGTCACCAGAAAGATGATCATCAATACCAACATAATGTCGATGAGGGGAATGAGGTTCATCTCATTCATGCCTACATCGTTGTCTTCACCCAGTTGAAAAGCCATTAAGCTTGACCTCCCACGAAACTCTGTTGTGTTACTTTTTCATCAGACTTTTTTGCAGCAGATTCCTGTTGCAGCATGGTATCAATCAACAGACCGTGTGCCTGATCCTGTAATTCATGAGCCAAGCCACGATTAGCACGTACACAGATGTTATAAGCCAGTACCGCAGGAATTGCGACTGCCAGACCTAAGCCCGTCATAATCAAGGCTTCACCGACTGGAGTTGCTACTTGTGCCAGACCAGCCTGACCACTTTTACCAACAGCAACCAGCGCATGGAAGATGCCCCATACCGTACCGAACAAACCGACAAATGGAGAGATCGATGCGATGGTACCCAAAACTGATACACCTTTTTCGGCATTGGCTTTTTCTGCTGAAATCTGGCGTAACAGCGCCTGTTCTGCCACTGCCTTACGCTGTTCAAAGCCCAAAGGAGCCAGTTTGGTTTTCAGTTGTTCCAATGCCTTAGATAACTGAGCATAGGCAATCTGTTTCAGTTGGCGAGTGCCCATCAAACGCAGCACAAATATGGTCCATGTCGCAATCGACATTGCCAATAACACGAAATACAGCGTTTTACTGACTGCATCAGCGTGTTGCCAATAAACTGAAAAGTTCATATTCGAACTCCTAATGGGTGAGCCGTTATTTAACCTGAAAATCGAAAGGCTGTTCCACGCGTGTTGGATAAGCCACACCATTTTCAACATATTTGGTGAGTTGTGCACGACGTACCGCTGCTTCTACTTTGCGCGTTACCGCCGGGCTACAACTTGAATTTCGTGCAGTCGCAGAGACCACTTTACCCTGCTCATTCGCTGAAACATCTACTAACAGTGAACAGGCTGATTTTAATTCACCTGCAGAGAGTGAGACTTTTGGTGAACGCTGCCAGGACACGCCCCCACCAATCGATACACTTTTCGGGGATGGCGGCGCAGCAGGTGCTGGCGGTGTCACAGGCGCAGGTGGCGCGACCGGAGCAGGTGCCGGTTTAATTTTAGTTTCAGTGACCACTGTCGGTACAACCGGACTTGGGGTTGGTTTTGCTTCAACTGGTGGTGCTTTAACCACTTTTGGCGCTTCAGCCTTTTTCACCTGCTCGATTTTTTCTACTTTTTTCGGTGGTGGTGGCAGCGGTTTATCGACAATTTTGACTTCTTTAGGCTTAGGCGGCTCTTTTTGTGGCTCGGCCTTCGGCTTTGGCGGTAAAGGTTTTGGCGCTTCCTGGAGTTTAACAAAGCGCACTTTTAAGGGTTGCTTATCAATGGGTGTCAGCTCAGGTGCTTTCATCTGGCTGATCGCATATAACACACCCACATGCCCAACCAGTACAGCCGCCACGATAGAGATGACTTTCTTTTTCATCTGATTCGGCGGTGTAGGCATTTGGGGCGCAGCAACTTGACTCATTAAATCTATTACCTTGAGGAGATGATGTGGAACAAACTATCAAGCTCATCGGTTAGCACAATTAAAGTATGCCAATAATAAATGAGAAGTGTTTTCATTTGCAACCGCTAATCCTACCTTTGACTGACTTTTTTTGCATCAAAACAAAAAAAGGCACACTAAAAGTATGCCTTTTTAAAATGCAATGCAAGTCTTATTGGAACACGACAGTCTTGTTGCCATCGACAATAATACGGTCTTCCAGATGCCATTTCACCGCGCGGGCCAATACATTACGTTCCACGTCCTGACCGAGTTCACGTAACTGTTCAACAGTAAAGTCATGGTTCACGCGCTCCACATCCTGCTCGATGATCGGACCTTGATCCAGATCAGCAGTCACATAGTGCGCAGTTGCACCAATCAGCTTCACGCCTTTTTCATAGGCCTGTTTGTACGGATTGGCACCCACGAAAGCTGGCAGGAAAGAATGATGAATGTTGATCACTTTCATTTCCCACTTGCTGACAAATTCTTCATCTAAAATCTGCATATAACGTGCCAGCACCAACAAGTCATTGCCTTGCATCAGCTGATCAATTTCTGCATAAGCTTCAGGTTTGTTGTCTTTGTTCACCGGCACGACTTCAAATGGAATGCCAAAGTTTTCAACTGCTTCGCGTAAAGTCTCGTGATTCGATACCACTTTGGTAATTTCACAAGGCAAACCACCACGTGCATGACGCCATAACAGCTCAAGCAAGGCATGATCGACTTTAGACACCAAAATACCGACTTTTTTCACGTCACTGACCAGCGCCAGACGCCATTGCATGCCATAGCGTTCCGCCACATTTGCTGCAAAAGTCTGAGTAATACTTTCTTTTCGACTTTGAAGATTATCTAATTCAAATTCAACGCGCATGAAGTAACGTCCGCCCTGCGCTGCTGTCGCATATTGGTCAAGCGCAGTAATGTTGGCACCTTGATGATACAAGAAGCTCGAAACAGCCTGCACGATGCCCGGCTTGTCTTCACAAGTAATCAATAAACGTGCGGTGTTAGCAGTCGTCATATTCATGTTGGTTTAAGTCACTAATCAGTTAAATTAAAAAATAAGCCGAGTATTCTAACGCGTTTCTTGAATATTCTGAATAGTTTGTTCAGATTCAGTGTCTTTAGAAGAAGACAGGCTGGCAAAAAGTTCCGAAGAACCCAAACTATTCAATAAACCTTCATAGGTTTGACGACTTTCACCACGTAAATACGCCCCTTCCAGGAATACCATCTGGCGCAGTGCCTGCCAGACCCATTTTTCTTCCAGGGTATTGGAATCGGTCAGATGACCTGACATATACAGGAAATTGGTCCAGTTGGTCAGTACAATCCACAGGTTAATGATCAGTGCTTCAATTTCTGAATCGGTCATGTCCATCAGGCCTGCATTGACAAAGCCCTTATAGATTTTCTGGCCCTGCTGCATGACCTGCCCGGCAAAGCGTGGATACATCTTGCGAAAATCTTCGTTATTTTCTACCAGATGATAGACATCACGATGCAGGAAACGATAAGCCCATAACTGGCTGCTCAGCACCTGAAAATAATGCACCTTGTCATTGGCATCCAGCGCGCGGTCATCCGGCAGCGCCAGCATTTCTAGCGTCTGGTGCTGGTACTGTTCCATCAATTCTTTAATAATTTCATTTTTATTGCGGAAATGATAATACAGGTTACCCGGGCTCATGCCGAGTTCAGCCGCAATGTGATTGGTGGTTACCGATCGTTCGCCACGCTCGTTAAACAGCTGCAAACTGAGCTGCAAGATACGCTCTTTAGTTTTTAAGGTTTTGGTTTGGGACATCCTAAAATAACCATTCAGTTCATGCATTAGCAGGCTAACACACAAAGTCACTTGACTAATTAGAGTATTTGCTCTAAAAATTAATTAATCGATTTTTGAATAATGGTAGTGCGGCATGAACAGTCACACAAAAACAACATCAATGACACCACATTTTTTTGATAGCCAATATCTGAATGAAGTCTTGGCGCAACAAAAACACGCTTACTTACACTACCCTCTGCCGACTGCAAAGGAACGTATCGATCGTTTAGCTCGACTTAAGCGTATCTTAGTTAAGTATCAAGATCAATTTGCTGATGCAATTAATCAGGACTATGGTAACCGTTCAATCGGGGAAACCAAGATTGGTGAACTGCTCACCTGTCTGGAACATATCAAATATTACAGCAAAAACCTGACCCGGTGGATGAAACCCTCCAAGCGTCATGTCGGCATTATTCATCAGCCGGCTAAAGCCTGGGTACAATATCAGCCTTTAGGCGTGGTTGGGATTATCGCACCATGGAACTATCCGCTGTTGTTGTCGATTGGCCCCCTGATTTGCGCACTGGCGGCCGGCAACCATGCCATGATCAAAATTTCCAGTGCATCCGCTGCCTTTGGTGAAGTTTTAGAAAAAGCTTTGGCTGAAGCCTTCCCTAAAGAATTGGTCGCTGTGGTGAATGGTGGCGGTGTGATTTCAGATGCTTTCTGTCGTTTGCCTTTCGATAAACTGATTTTCACCGGCTCAACTGCAGTCGGTAAAACCGTCATGGCAGCCGCTGCCGAAAATCTGGTGCCGGTGATTCTGGAACTGGGCGGTAAATCGCCAGTACTGGTGCATCCATCGATTGATCTGCGCGATGTCGCGCAGCGGATTGCGGTGGGCAAACTCTGGAATGCCGGTCAGACCTGTGTAGCGCCAGACTATATGTTCCTGCCTCTCGGAAAAACTGCCGAGTTCATTGATCACTTTAAAGCCTGTGTCGAAAGCATGTATCCGGATATCACCCATAATCAGGATTACACCTCGATTATTAATGTCAAACAATATAACCGTCTGCAAGGCTATCTGGATGATGCGCGTGAACAGGGTGCGCAAGTCATTGAAATTAATCCGCGTAGTGAAAACTCGGCTGATCTGCGCAAGATTGCACCGACCATCGTGACCAATGTCACCCCGATGATGCAGATCATGCAGCATGAAATCTTTGGCCCACTGTTACCGATCATGGAATATGATCAAATTGACGATGTCATCGACTTTATTAATAGCCGTCCACGTCCACTTGCTTTATACTACTTCGACTTTGATCAGGCGCGTGCCGATTATGTCGCACAGCGTACCCATTCAGGGCATTTCGGGCAAAATACGGTACTGACCCATGTTGCGCAGGACGATCTACCATTTGGGGGTGTCGGTGCATCAGGTATGGGTAAATACCATGGCCCAGAAGGCTTCTTCAGTTTGTCGCATGAACGCTCAGTAATGTCGAATCCAAAGCTGTACAGCTTGAAATACATTCTGCCACCGTTCAATAAACCGATTCACAAGCTGATTTCGAAGACACTTCTCCGCTAAATGATCAAGGCATGAGCTATCGATATAGTTGGTGCCGCGTTTTGACGAAAATCGCTTGTCTTTTAAGCGCATTTTTGATATAAAACGCCCCTTGAATGATTTCAATCCGTTTATTTTTGACTGGCCATACAGATTTGCTGTTGGCTAAATCAATGGAGTTACACCATGTCTAAGGTTTGCCAAGTTACCGGCAAGCGTCCAGTCGTTGGTAACAACGTCTCACACGCCAACAACAAAACTAAGCGCCGGTTCGAGCCGAACCTGCATCACCACCGTTTCTGGTTAGAAAGCGAAAAACGTTTTGTACGTCTTCGTTTAACCACTAAAGGTATGCGTATTATCGACAAATTGGGCATTGAAAAGGTTGTTGCTGACCTACGTGCTCAAGGTCAAAAGATCTAAGGAGTCTGAACCATGCGTGATAAAATTCGCTTAGTTTCTTCAGCTGGTACAGGTTATTTCTATACCACGACTAAGAACAAACGTACTATGCCGGAAAAAATGGAAATCAAAAAATTTGATCCAAAAATCCGTCAACACGTAATCTTCAAAGAAGCTAAAATCAAATAATTTTAGTTTCTTTAAAAAAACGACCTTTGCGGGTCGTTTTTTTTGCACTTTTTTTATCCGGCTTGATAAACTTTCTGCATGTTTTGGCACTTTTTGTGCTTATTTCCCAGCAAACCTAGCTAAAGGAGTATTTAGTGCCACATGACGTAGAGCTCATTATATTACTGGCTGTTGGTTTTGGCTTAGCTTTGGTCTTTGGCTATCTCGCTGCACGGCTACGTCTTCCCCCTTTGATCGGCTATCTCATTGCCGGCATTCTGATTAGCCCCCACACGCCCGGTGTGGTCGGTGATATTCATCTGGCCAACCAGTTGGCAGAGTTAGGCGTCATGTTCCTGATGTTTGGTGTCGGGATGCATTTTTCCCTGAACGATCTGATGCAGGTACGCCGGATTGCCCTGCCTGGTGCGATTTTACAGATTGCGGTTGCCACCTTGCTCGGGGTCGGAGTTTCGATGCTGTGGGGCTGGAGCTTTGGCTCAGCGCTGGTCTTCGGCCTAAGCTTGTCCTGTGCCAGTACCGTGGTGCTACTCAAAGCGCTTGGTGATCGTGGCTTACTGGATTCAATCAATGGCCGAATTGCTGTTGGCTGGTTGCTGGTCGAAGATCTGGTCATGGTCTTGGCGTTGGTACTATTACCTGCCACTGCGGTACTTTTAGGTGGGCAGGCGCTGGAAGGTGCGAGCGATGAGAATATCTGGCTCACCTTAGGTATTACCCTACTCAAAGTCGCAGGCTTTATTGCCTTCATGCTGATTATCGGTAAACGATTGATTCCGATGATCATACAGGTCGTGGCACGTCTTGGTTCACGTGAGCTGTTTACTTTAACAGTGGTGGCTGCCGCCGTTTCAATCGCCTTTGGTGCCTATAAGGTCTTTGGTGTATCCATGGCACTGGGTGCTTTCTTTGCCGGAATGGTGGTGAAAGAGTCCGATTTTAGTCATCGCGCCGAAGAGGAAACTTTGCCACTGCGTGAAATTTTCTCGATTTTATTCTTTGTATCCGTCGGCATGCTGTTTGATCCGCGCATTTTGCTGGAACAACCCATACATGTGCTGGCCGTGGTCGGGATTATCATGATTGGTAAGACTATTGCCGCGATGGCACTGGTGCTGTTCTTCCGCTATCCGATCAATACCGCCTTGACCGTCGGTGCTTCGCTGGCACAGATTGGTGAGTTCTCCTTTATTTTGGCTGCGCTCGGTGTTTCGCTCAACCTGCTTTCGCTGGAAGGTCAAAACCTGATTCTGGCAGGTGCCTTAATTTCGATTACACTTAACTCCTTTATCTTTTCCGCGATTGAGCCGGTACAGAAATGGATTCGGGAACGCTCGACTCTGGCCCGCTTACTGGAACGCAGTGGTGACCCTCTGGCGATGTTACCCGATGAAGTCTCACAGGATTACCTGCGCGATCAGGTGGTGATTATTGGCCATGGTGAGGTTGGGCGGCGTATTACCCGGTCATTGATGGAAGAGAACATCAAGGTGGTGATTGCCGAAGAAAACCGTGATATCGTCGAAAACCTACGTGAGAAAGGCATTGCTGCGGTTTCTGGTGTAGCCACTGAAGCCGGAGTACTGATTCAGGCACATATTCAGCATGCGCGCTTACTGGTCATTTCGCCTATGGATATCATCGATATTCATAAAATTGTCGACATTGCCAAGACCTTGAATCCACAAATTCAGGTACTGGTCTGTGCAGAAAGCAAGGAAGAAGCTGAAGCCATTCGTCGGGATAATATCGGTGCGGTTTATTATGCCAAAGAAGAAATGGCAAAAAATATGAGCAATCATATTTTGAACCAGATTGAGATCGCGCATCAGCATACGCCTTCTCATTAAAGTTTTTCTTTTAATCAACACCAAATAAAAAAGTTGTCGGATCTGGCAACTTTTTTATGGACATCAATATATCTCCGAGCCAAAGATTTTATTAACTCACTGGCTTCAGACTGCTCATGACCCAAATTTTAAAATAATGATTTTTCATCTTCATTTTAAATGAACGTCTTTGTGATACTTAAAATCTGCCTAATTTAATAACCTATAAAACTCAAAAAGCACACCAATAGTAGTGTGCTTTCTAAATAAATTTCAACGATTAACTCATATACTTTGGTTCTTCATCCACAACTTCAGCCTGCCACTCATTGACCTGCTGTTCCAGCAAACCATAGAGTGCTGCCTGAATCATCTGTTGCGCAATCACGGGCGTCTGCTCTCCAAGTAGAGCTTTCACCTCATCATTAAATTGAATCATGACCAAAGGCTGTTTATGTGAGCCTGCATTGCGTAGAGCCAACGCGCCACCTTCAAGTTGAACGAGTTCTAAAATCGCGTCTTGATTACCAAATAAATCTTTCAACTGTTCTATAGACATATATCCTCCATGTTCAACATGGTGGCAAAGCACCGGGTGCACTTTGCATCATTAGAGTAATTGATATAGGGTTAAAAATTGCATTTTCAAGTACAGCCGATCCGATTAAAATTCAATCATCTCATTACGAAAACCATCAATTAATTGGGTCAGGTCACGATGCCACTCTCTCAATATAGCAGTATCAGGTAACCATGCTTGTGGAGACTGTGTGACTTTAATGATGAGATTTGAGGAAGTTTCGTCTTCAGGTTCTGGGGTACTTGGTTCGGGCGCATACTGGCACAGACGGTAAGCACGTTTCAGTTCAGCAATGAAACCGCTCTTGGATAAATGTTGCAGCACCGCCACTTCCGGCGAAATCTGGCCTTTGGCCGCCATCAGTTCTTCGATCGATTTTAGCGTCGGATGAGGATCATTCAGGCGATAGTAACGCACCAGTTCCTGTAAAAATGCTAACAAAGCACCATGCAAATGAAACACAGTTGCTTCACGTTGTGCCTGAGCCTGTTGTACATGTTCGGTTTGCTCTGCTTGCTGGCAGGATAGACGGGCAAAATACAGTTTTTGATTGGTACGGTCCGCATGATAGCGAGCAACACGGGTCATCGAGATTTCCTAAGGTTTAAAACAAATTTTGGCTTTTATAAAGTAAAAGGTTCGCCTACATTTCGCAATCAAAAGATGTTTAGACTGAATCCATCCAGCACTGAAATTCAGAGCATTGAGCTCACTAATTAAGTACGGCGATACTAAATTGTAGCCATAAAAAAAGGAGCCTATCAAGTGCTCCTTTTTTGAGTTTAAGCCTGAGGCTTGTCTTCTGCGGCTTTCACGCGGATGCCATGTCCGTGTAGGCGTAAAGTGTTCAGGCCTTTAATGGCTTTGACTGCTTCACGGCCATGCGGCATTTCTACAAAAGCAAAACCTTTTGATTTGCCTGTTGCTGCATCAAGCACCAAAGTACAGGTCTCCACTGTGCCATATTCCTGGAACAGTTTCAGTAATTCGGCTTCTGTGACCGTACGTTCTAAATTACGAACTAAAATTTTCATCTTACAACCTTAAGAAGATAGGCAAAAAATATCAAAAAGCACGCGCCTACTCTACTTTTTGCATGAAACAACTTTGCTATAGTTTAATCGAGATCAATCCCAAAATCTAAATTAATCGACTTGCGTTCAATCAAGGCACTTTTTACAGTTTGCTGCCGGGTTTTGTAATGGGTTTCCGTGGTGCATAAATGCCGGGTGAGATCATTCAGGAAATAACTTTCGACTTTACGCCCCTGCTCATCGACCGTTTCCCGCGCCCAATGATTCAGGTTCTGTTTGGTCAGAATTAATTCATTTTTTGCCCGGGTCAGTGCTACATAGAGCACACGACGCTCTTCTTCGACATCATCAAAATCACCTTGGGCACGTGCATGTGGATAATTGCCTGGGGTGACATTGGCCACATAACAGACATTTTGCTCGGTGCCTTTGGCCGAGTGAATGGTGATTAAGGTCACCACATCGTGATCCGATTGGCGTTCAATTTCCGAGATTGACACCGGATCCAGTACATATTCCTCTAAAAATTCACTCAGCTGCGAATGTTTGGAGGCCAGCTGTTTGACCAGTTCAAAATCACTCTGGCGACGTGGCCAATCCTTTTTATAGTTTTCTGCCAGTTGAGATTCAATCGCCTGAATCGCAAGACTGACACAGGCTTGCACTTCGCCTTTGAGCACATTCATCTGCTGCATGATCAGAATGGTTTCTAGCGGTATCTTGCCAAACTGTTCTAATTTCTTTGCAATCTGATCCATTTCAGGTTCAGCCAATAGCTGCTGTGACAGCTTGCTGGCACCGACATCACCCACACCATTCCACAGGGTCAAGAAACGCATCCAGGCAATATCATCCAATGGATTAGCCACCACGCGCAGCATGCTGAGCAAATCTTTCACATGCGCCGTTTCCAGCAGCTTCATGCCACCAATAAAGCGATATGGCACATTAGCCGCGATACAAGCTGCTTCAATATGCCGTGCGGCAAAGCTGGAGCGTACCAAGACCATATGCTCGCCCCATTTGCTGCCTTGCAGATAATGACGTTCTTTAATATCAATCGCAATCCATTTGGCTTCATCAAATTCATTCGGGAAAATATGCATGCGCGGCTTAACACCTTCTCCGCGATACGCTTCCAGACGTTTGTCATATTTAATTTCAGACTGATCAAGCAGCCAGTTGGACAGATCCAGAATTTCTTGGGTCGAACGGTAGTTTTTTTCTAATTTAAAAATCTGCGCATCTGGCACACGCTCTTTGAAATGGTGAATATTCTCAAAGTCTGCACCACGGAAACCATAAATGGATTGCGCATCATCACCGACACAGAACAGGCTGATTCGGTCTTTGAGTGGCTCCAACAAAGCCCATTGCAATGGATTGGTATCCTGCATTTCATCGACCAGCATATGCCGACAGATTGAAGCGACATAGTCGACCAGACCTTCGGACTGTGCCAGCGCCGTAGCTACTACCGCCAGAATATCGTCATAATCCAGAAAACTTCGCGCTTGCTTACGTGCTTCATATTCTTTCATAATTTCGGCAATCTGGTCCTTTAAGGCCAGATATTCCGGCATCTGTTTTTCCAGCGCCAGACTGAGCTTTTGCCGGGTATTCCTTGCAAAAGAATACAAATCACATAATTCTTGAGGCTTCGGCAGATGATTGGGATTTTTCTTGTCATCACGGCCGCGAATCAAACGAAACATCATCAACTGATCATCACGATCAATAATCGAAAACTGTTCCAGACCAAAAGCTTTCGGAATACGGCGCAGCAGATACATACAGAAGGTATGAAAGGTCGAGGCCCGCAGTCCCTTGGCTTGTTCACCCAGTGCAAGTTCGACACGCGCCACAATTTCACTGGCTGCACGGCGGGTAAAGGTCAGAATTTGAATCTGGTTGGCAGGCACACCCTGCTCAATCAAGTAAGCTGCGCGTGCCACGATAGTCTTGGTTTTGCCACAACCTGCCCCGGCCAGCACCAAACTGTGTTTTGCTTCTGTGGTCGCTGCTTGCTTTTGTTGGGGGTTTAATTCATCAATCAGGGTGGCTAAACTCATTTTCACTCATCATTTTGTGGATGTATGTAGTTTAACAGATCGCTTCCAGAATTATGGCTTTTCAGTTGTCCTGAAACTGTCTCCAATTTTATTTCCTGATTTGATATTAGCTAACGACAGGGCGTGCTGGATTACAGGAGAGAGAAATACTTTCACTCTGTCAAAAGATTTTTAACTATCTCAGCGACAGCTTTCCCCAAGTTCATTTCTGCATTATTTAAGGCTTCCTCTAAAGGACAATCTGGCGGATTAATCCCAACAATCTGGCTAAATCCTGACTCAAACAAATCCTCAATCCCTTCACCGACTAGACCCGCAAAAGCAATCACCGGTTTATTGAAGTGTTTTGCAACCTGCGCCACACCAAATGGCGTTTTGCCAAATTTGGTTTGAAAATCAATTTTACCTTCCCCGGTAAACACATGATCTGCTTGCGCTATTTTCTCGTTGAGTTGAACCTGTTCAATCATCAGCTCTACACCTGATCGAATGGAAGCAGCAGTGAATGCCATTAAACCAAAACCCAATCCACCGGCAGCGCCCGCACCTGCCACATGACGATAATCACAGCCAATCTGCTGAGCAACCACATCGGCGAAATGACAGAGGTTTTGATCCAACTGCTTGACCATTTCAGGCGTTGCACCTTTTTGTGGTCCAAAGATTATCGATGCACCATTTGGTCCACACAGTGGATTGTTGACATCCGATGCAATAATTATTTCAGTATCTGCTAAACGTGGATCAAGTTCGGATAAATCCATTGATTTGACCAGATCTAAGTTTCCACCACAGACCTGAATTAATTCACCCGCATGATTTAGAAACCGCACACCCAGTGCCTGTGCCATGCCGGCACCACCATCATTGGTAACACTCCCACCCAGCCCAATGATGATTTTTTTCACACTCAAGTCCAATGCCTGTTTGATCATTTCTCCTGTGCCATAAGTTGAAGTGAGCATCGGATTACGCTGTGAAGGCTTCAATAAATGAATGCCATTGGCCTTGGCCATTTCAATCACAGCAGTTTGACCTGCATCAATCAAACCCCAATAGGTCTGAATACGTTGCTCAGGCAGTGGTCCGGTCACTTCACATGCAATACTTTGCCCCTTTAAACTTGAAATCAATGCATCGACCGTGCCTTCACCACCATCAGCCATTGGCACATGAATAATGTGGGCATCCGGAATGACGTTCTGAATACCGCGTTGCATGGCCTGACAAGCCTGCGCAGCAGACATGCTTTCTTTAAACGAGTCAGGAGCAAGCACAAAGGTGAGCGGCATGGTGTGATCTTTTATCCACAAATGAAGTCTAAATTGTGGATAAATCCAGCACTATCCACAAGTCTTTATTTCCAGCCCAGTTCAATTGCAGTTATCTCATTAATCAAGGTTTGATTTAAAGATTCTGGCATTTTACTGGTGGTTTGAGACAGTGGAATATGTCCTGCCATCAGCTCCGCCTTGGTTTGCGGAAATAAGGGTTGCTGATCTGGAAATGCATAACCCAGCGGATAAATCGGTTGACCTGTCGCTAAATCATATTTATCCGAAGCGTCAAAGGCATGCAGCAATTCATGCACCAATACAATTTTATTCTGTTCAGTTTGTTGTTTGGATGCAAATAGATTTATCGAACCAATCCGGCCTTTTTGCAAGGCAGTGGAATGTTTCAATTGCTTGGTCTGCACAGGATCATAGTAATTTAAAAATAAAGTCACATTAGCTGAAGGGTCTGAACTCTGTCGCTGTTTCCAAGCATAGAACCGGAATTTTAAACTCCATAAAACTGTATCGATGAGCGAGTCTTGCTCAGGGACTTTGGGTGATAGAACTTGAAGCTCACGGCCTAAATTAAAATAAAAATAAGTCGGCTGTCCACGATACTGCTGAGCTGCTTTTTCCAGATATTCCCGTGCTCCATTCAGGTCCTGAGCTGACAGTTGCTGGATATATTGCTGTGTGGTCGGTAATCCATCGGCATTAATCGGATGCAGCAACACAATAATCGGCTTTGACCAGTTCTGGTTTTGATCACGATAGGCATTGACCGCGACAATCAATAAGATGATTAATAAAATCAGAATCCGAATCTTTTTCCACATATCGATTACACACTCTGCTTTTTCATTTTTCTTAAATACATCTGACTCATTTCTATTTTTGTTTCAAATAAATTTAAAGTTTTTATTAATCCTGACAATTTGGCTCTACCATAGTTACGAGAGTCAAAATCAGGCTTTACTGCACTGATATACTGCCCGACCATCCCTAAATTCGCCCATCCATTATCATCTGCATTATCTTTTACAGCTTTATAAATTAAGTTAAGCGTAGCTCGATCCATCCCTTCAGGTAACTGAATTTCCTTTTGCGCAGATATAGTTTTTTGTCCATTAGTCTTGATAATCTCCGAAACTTTTTTATCTATTGATCCTGTTTCTTCACCATCCTCATTATTTTTAATTTCACTATCTACAAGTAAGTTTTCGATATAAATAAACTTGTCACAGGCTTTCTTAAATGCTTCAGGCGTAGCTTTTTTGCCAAAGCCATACACTGTTAGACCATTTTCACGAATACGTGAAGCTAAGGGCGTGAAATCGCTATCGCTGGATACGATACAAAATCCATCTAATGCACCTGCATAAAGTAAATCCATAGCATCAATGATCAGGATCATATCCGTCGCATCTTTACCCTTGGTATAAGCGAATTGTTGTACCGGAGTGATGGCATGAGGAAGGAGTACATCTCGCCATTTCTTTAAAGTTTCGCTGCTCCAGTCCCCATACACACGTTTGACACTGGCAATTCCATATTTCGCAACTTCCTCCAATACCGATGAAATCGCGTTGATAGAAGAATTATCCGCATCGATTAATACAGCGAACTTTTTTGTCTGAATATCCACATCCACCCCAAGATATTATTTTTAATTTTTTATATACATGATTCTGACATAAAAAATGCCGACTTTCGTCAGCATTTTTTTGAATCTTAGAGTTTAGGCTTCAACCCATTTTCCGTCCTGATAAACCAGAGACCATTTGGTTTGCTTGCCTTCTGCAGTTTCCGAACCAATATATTGTGACTGGTTCTTACGGCTAAATTTTACCAGAGTTGGATTCCCTTCCGGGTCCACATCAGGTGCCTGCAAGATAAACTGATACTTTGGATCAAGCTGGTCGGCAACAGAACGAATCTCGGCCACTTTCGGTGCACGGGTTTCACGCACTTTCGGGAACTTGCTTGCCGCCAGGAATAAACCGGCTGCACCGTCACGCAGTACAAAGAAATCGTCATGCTTGGCAGAACGTAAATGCTCCATCTTGATCGGATCCACACGTGGAGGCGCAGGCTGACCGCTCTTTAAGACTTTACGGGTATTGTCACAGCTGGTACAGGCAAAATACGGACCAAAACGACCCGTCTTCAGCTGCATTTCACCATCACACTTGTCGCATGGGATACTCGGGCCATCATAGCCTTTAATTTTGAACTCACCTTCTTCAAGTTCAAAACCACTACAGTCCGGGTTATTCCCACAGATATGCAGTTTACGGCCGCCATCAATCACATAGCTGTCCATGGCAGTTTCACAGATCGGACAACGCTTCTTCGACATCAGGTCAGCAGTTTCCGCAGCCTCATCATCAGATAATGCAGCCAGAGACTCAACTGGTGTCAGGTTCAAGGTTCCTTTACAACGCTCTTTCGGCGGTAGGTTATAGCCTGAACAACCCAAGAATACGCCTGTGGTTCCGGTACGAATCTGCATTGGACGGTCACATTCTTTACAGTGTACTGCATCCACTTCTACAGGCTGATTGCGGCGCATACCGTTCTCACCCTGCGCCGTAGTCAAACGTTGCTTAAAATCGCCATAGAAGCTGTCTAATAACTCTTTCCAGTTACGCTCACCATCTGCTACTTTATCCAGCTGACCTTCAAGATCTGCGGTAAAGGCATAGTTCATCAGATTACTAAAATTTTCATCCAGACGATCGGTAACGATCTCACCCATCTTCTCGGCATAGAGACGACGGTTATCCAGTTTCACATAACCACGATCCTGAATCGTCGAAATAATCGCTGCATAGGTCGATGGACGGCCAATGCCTTTTTTCTCGAGTTCTTTGACCAGTGAGGCTTCGGTAAAACGTGCTGGTGGTTTAGTGAAATGTTGAGATGGATCAAGTTTCTCAAGTTTAAGGACTTCACCGACTTTGACCGCAGGCAATAAAATATCGTCATCAGCTTTATTGGCACCACGCACGCGAGTAAAACCATCAAAGACCAAGGTACGACCTTTGGCTTTCAGCTCTACACCATTAGCATCCACTAAAATGGTAGAAGACAAATATTCTGCCGGAGTCATCTGACAGGCAACAAACTGGCGCCAGATCAAGTCATAGAGGCGCTGTGCATCACGCTCAACACCCACTAGGCTGTCGCCTTTTAAGCCAACCATAGATGGACGAATGGCTTCATGCGCTTCTTGCGCACCGGCTTTATTGCCATAACGGTTCGGCTTGGCAGGCAAATATTTCTCGCCAAACTCCGATTCGATATGGCCACGCACCATATTCACCGCATCATCACTCAAGAATGTCGAGTCAGTACGCATATAGGTAATGAAACCGGCTTCATACAGGCGCTGCGCCAGCATCATGGTTTTCTTCACAGAAAAACCGAGACGGGTACTGGCTGCCTGTTGTAGCGTTGACGTGATATACGGCGCACTTGGATTAACCTTGGTTGGCTTATCTTCACGTGCAGAAACCGTATAATCAGCATCTTTGATCAGGTTTAATAAGGCATCAGTTTCGGCTTTATTGCGTAGCTTGAGCGTCTTGCCATTTTGCTTGACCGCTTCGAGACGAATATCATCTTTTTTCGATTTGGTATTGGCAAACACCTGCCAGTATTCTTCAGGAATAAAAGCACGAATTTCGCGTTCACGCTCGACCACCAGCTTCACCGCAACCGACTGTACACGACCGGCTGACAGACCACGCGCAATCTTTTCCCAAAGCAATGGCGAAATCATAAAGCCCACGACACGATCCAGGAAACGGCGTGCCTGCTGCGCATTGACTTTATTGGTATCCAGACGTGACGGATGCTTAAAGGCATCCTGAATCGCATTTTTGGTAATTTCATTAAAGACCACACGCTGATAACGCGAATCATCACCGCCGATGACTTCTTTTAAATGCCAGGCAATCGCCTCTCCTTCCCTGTCCATATCCGTTGCCAGATAGACTTCATCGACTTGCGATGCCAGTTTTTTCAGTTCGGCAACCACATGTTCTTTGCCAGGAAGGACTTCGTATTTGGCTTTCCAGTCATGTTCCGGATCGACACCCATGCGGTTAATCAACGCATTCTGTGATTTTTCAGCTTTTTCTGCATCCGTCAGTTTGGTACGTGTCGCTGGTTTTTTCTCTGTCGATTTTGCAGAACCGCCAGTCGGTAAGTCACGCACATGACCCACCGATGATTTTACGATGTAGTTCGGACCAAGGTACTTATTGATTGTTTTCGCTTTTGCAGGCGACTCCACAATCACTAGGGCACGCTTGCTTCCAGCGTCGGGAGACTTCGCTGTGCTGCTTTTTGATGTGGACCGAGGAGCGTTCGCCATAATTAACCGTTAATCCTGTTTATTTCTAAATTAAAGTTCAGCCAAAGCGTGTAACAGTGCTTTGATGTCGTCGAGTTGGGTCGCTCTTAAATCAGCTTCTTCATCCCAGTACATGCCGACACAGTTGGCCTGCATATCAATAGCATAAATGCCTTTTAATGCAATGGGAAAATCTTTAAATTTCTCATCACCCTGCACGATTTCGAGTTTATTATCGACAACACGGGCGCGCATCAGGGGCAAACGTGCATCTGGCATCAGCACACTGTAGTATGCGACCATACTGGCACGACTTTCAGTCGCCTTCGGGATTTTGGTCCAGTCCGGTGCCACCACCAGACGTGGATGCAAACCCATTTTACGGGCTTTATCACGCATCAGCCCCAAGGCTTTTTCTCGGGGACTTACACGTAACCCGAAAATCGACCCTATGACGAAAATGATGATGACCACCGTCACCCAGATTCCAGTGTTTTCCATAGTTCAACCTTTATGTTCTATTATTAGAGTTGCATAAGCACAATATAAAACGCAAGTTTGCACGATAAAATTAATTCAGGAACATTTCATGACTATATAAAATTTCGTGACCATTCCAGTAAATATAACCTTTCTCGATCAACTCCTTCAGCAGCAAGCGAATGTCCGATTTTGGAAATAACTGTTCCAGTAAATCACGCAGCTCATAAATGTCTTTGGGTTTATCGCCCTGCAATTCACGCAGTTTACGCGCCACTTCGAGTTGTACCGGATCGATCCGGCCAAAGTTCTTGAACAGGTCTTGCTGTGCCGACTGGATTGGTGACTTGAGTATTTCAGATTCAACTGGAGCTTCATCTACCTTCATTTGGGAAATAACCTGATCCAGTTTAGGATTTTTAACCGGGCTTTGTTCATCCAGATTGAGTTGCAGCCATTGTTTCAGGACTTTTTTACGGAAACTGATCTGCTCATCATAGCGTTTGACAATTTTCAGGTTAATCAACATGCCGACCACATGCTGAGCTTTCACTGGCATCACTTGCAGAATATTCGCCACTGAATTTTTTAAGGTTTCAACCGTATTCGGTTTGCCACTCATTTTCCCTAACGCATCACAGTATTTTTTCACCAACTGCAAGGCGGGTTTGTTCTTGATGGCGTCCAGACTCGGAAGATGATTTTTAGGCTGATCTGTTGGAATGCTTGTCTCATCAGGCTGAATCTGAATCAGGTGACACGGAATATCAGAAGCCTGCAGCATCTGCTGCAACATCTCGCAGCTGTCCATCGCCGAGATCAATTCAACCTCGGTTTCCGGCTCCAGTAGCGCCATAAGCTGACCGACAATGACCGCATATTCATATTCTTTTTGTGGCGATTCAGGCGTGTCCAGTACCACCACCTGACCACTGCTAATCCAGCCGGCAAGCTCGGTTAAATCCTCTAAGGAGAATTCAAATTTTCCGGCACAGCTAAACAGATATAAAGTCGAATAATGCGCCACAATCTCACGCATTAACTTGGCTGTAGGGAAATTATTTTCGAGGTCGAGTAGAACAACTTTTGGGTGCATGGGACGCAATTCCGGAATGTACCTGAGAGCCGGTATTAGAGTAGGAAGTGAGTGAAAGGTCAAATAATTTTACGACTGAATGGGTGCAGGCCTGTTTCGGCAGAGAGCTAAACTGCATTTTATGAAATGCCGGCAAGAAATCTGTTTGTAAGCGTGAATGTTTGTTTTCAACAGGAAAATTCTTTTGCACTTGATCATCACGCTACGCTTTATTACTTTTATATGCGGATTTAATGCAATTTAAAAGCCAATTCAAAAAAATAATATTTCTCTTTTTAACATCTTATCGATTGGCTCATTTTTATTTTTCAATAAAAAACCCTTAGATCAGCTAAGGGTTGTTGTTGATTAAATCATTGGTTGCAAATTAATAATGCGGTGGGCGATCTGCAACCGGATCAAATTCTGCAATGCCTTCAGACAGATCTGAAGACTCAACACGTTGATATAACAGCGTCATTTGCTTTTTCAGATCAGCAATTTCCAGGGTCTGTTTGGCCACCTGATCATTCAACTGTTCAATTAAATCGTCTAAAAATGCAATTCGCACTTGCAAATCTTCAATGGGTGCGGAAAATGACGCCTGATCATTTAGATTTTGTTGTTTAGTCATTTAAAGTCCTCATTGGGGATTTCAGGAAACATTATGGCCTATATTACCCTTAGGGATGTCCAACTTGCGTTTGGTGGACCCGCCCTGCTCGACGGCGCGAATTTTAACTTGGAACGCGGCGAACGAGTGTGTTTGATTGGCCGTAATGGTGAGGGTAAGTCTACCTTACTTAAGCTGATTGAAGGAAGTTTACTGCCTGACAACGGCGAAGTTTCATTACAAAACGGCATTACTATTTCCATGCTGGCGCAAGATGTACCGATGGATTCAGGTAAAGTGGCTGATATCGTGGCAGATGGTGCCGGTGAAGCATCGGAAGTTTTGCGTGCTTATCATACTGCCAGTGAAGCCTGTGTACTCGGTGACATGGACGCCTGTGATCGTATGGGCAACCTGCAACACAAAATGGATCAGCTGGATGGCTGGGCGCTGGAAACCAAAGTCAATTCGATTTTAAGCAAAATGGGCCTGGACCCGGATGCAGATCTTGCCGATTTATCTGGTGGTCGTAAGCGTCGTGTACTACTGGCACGTGCTTTACTTACCCAACCCGATGTGCTGTTACTGGACGAACCGACTAACCATTTAGACGTTGAAAGTATCGAATGGCTGGAAAAATTCCTGCTCGATCAAAATAATTTGACCCTATTGTTCATTTCGCATGACCGTGCCTTTGTCGATAGCATTGCTACCCGTATTGTTGAACTGGATCGTGGTCAACTGCGTAGTTATGAAGGTAACTATTCACGTTATCTAGACCTGAAAGCCCAGCAAATGGAAGCTGAAGAAAAGCAAAATGCGCTGTTCGATAAAAAGCTGGCTGAGGAAGAAGTCTGGATCCGTCAAGGGATTAAAGCCCGTCGTACCCGTAACGAAGGTCGTGTCCGTGCCCTAAAAGCATTACGTGAAGAATCTAGAGCACGTCGTTCGCAACAAGGTAAAGTGACGATGGCGACTCAGGATGCCAACCGTTCCGGCAAACTGGTGTTTGAAATTGAGAACCTGAGTGTGAAATTCGGTGACAATGCACCGATCATCAACAACTTCTCTGCACTTGTCCTCCGTGGCGACCGTATCGGTCTGGTCGGTGATAACGGTGTCGGTAAAACTACCCTCATTAAAGCCATTCTGGGCGAGCTAGAACATGGCGGTACGGTGAAGACCGGTACGCAGTTAGAAGTGGCCTATTTCGACCAGCTCCGTAATGCGCTGGATCTGGAAAAATCTGTTAAAGATAACGTCTCAGAAGGTTCTGACCACGTGGATGTGAATGGTAACCGTCGTCATATCTATAGTTATTTACAAGATTTCCTGTTTTCGCCAGAACGTGCCCGTACACCAGTCAAAGCTTTGTCAGGTGGTGAGCGCAACCGTATCCTGCTAGCGAAACTGTTGCTGAAACCATCGAACCTGATTGTGATGGATGAGCCAACCAACGACCTGGATATGGTGACTTTAGAGTTACTGGAAGAGATGCTGGGTGGCTACAAAGGCACCCTGCTGTTGATCTCGCATGACCGTGCCTTTATGGACAACGTGGTAACATCCACTTGGGTCTTTGATGGTAAGGGCAATATTGACGAATATGTTGGCGGTTATCAGGATTATCTTGAACAACGTCCGGATCAAACCGTGGTTGACCAAAAAAGTGCCGTGAAAAAAGCCATAGCCAAAGCAGAAGCCGAGGCGGCACCGGTCGCTGCCAAAAAAGTTAAGCTTAGCTACAAGGACCAGCGTGCACTCGAGCAACTTCCTGCTGAAATGGAAGCACTGGAAAAAGAGCAGGCCGAGATCAACGCACAACTGGCTGATGGCTCTTTATTTGTGACTGATTCCGATAAAGCATTGAAACTTTCTAACCGTTTATCCGAAATTGATGAGCTGTTACTGGAAAAATTAGAGCGTTGGGAAGAACTGGACAACCTAAGTAACGGCTAAATATTCCCCGAGCTTTTACTAAAGCATCTGTATTCGTACAGATGCTTTTTTATTTCAATAATCTTCTCTGTTAGACTGCATTTAATCTTTTGGCCCTAAATTGTTTTATGAGTACTCAGCCTGCATATCAACCCGGTGAATTTCAATGGTCATTCCTGTTACCTCAATATTGGGGCAAATGGCTAGGCATTATTTTCCTGATGATTCTGGCGATCTTACCTTGGGCCATTCAGCATCGTCTGGCGTCCCTGCTGGGCCACCTTTCTTTTAAATACTTGAAATCACGCCGTGAAACCACGCTGCGTAATCTGGAAGTCTGCTTTCCCGAATGGTCTGAAAAGCAGGTACAGGACAATGCCCGTCAGGTATTTATCGATCAAATGCTGGGGGTGTTTGAGACGCTGAATGCCTGGTACAGTCCGAAATGGTTTCAGGGCCGCGTCAGTATTGAAGGCTTGGAACATATTCAGAAGGCACAAGCCGCAGGCCAAGGCATGCTGTTATTAGGCACGCATTCAACTTTGCTCGATGCGGGTGGTTATCTTTGCGCACAATATTTTGAACCGGATGTGGTCTATCGTCCGCAGAATAATCCACTTTTGGACATGCTGATTTACCGTTGTCGCGCCACAATTTATGCCAATCAGATTGACCATGATGATATGCGCGGTCTGGTACGTAACCTGAAAAATGGCCATGCGATCTGGTACAGTCCGGATCAGGATTATGGTTTAAAACAAGGCGTGATGGCACCATTTTTTGGTGTGCCTGCGGCGACTGTAACCGCACATCGTCGTTTACTAAAAATGACCAAAGCGGCTGCAATTCCTTTATATTTCTACCGTCATGGCGATATTAATAATCCGCGCTACCATGTGCTGATTGAACCAGCACTGGAAAATTTTCCTGGTGAAAATGAAGTCGAAGATGCCACCCGCGTGAATCTGGTAATCGAGCAGCAGTTACGCATCGCACCGACCCAATATATGTGGTTCCACCGCCGTTTTAAGACTCGCCCTGAAGGTTATAAATCAATTTACTAAATCAATTTGATCACGGAATTTGAAGGGCTATAGCTTAAAATCATGTTTAAGTAATTGAAATAATTTAACCCGAGCTCTACATCCTGTAAAACTCGGGTTAATGAGGTTGTGCTTTCACATATTATAATTCGTTCTGCTTTTTTGTGATGTCCCTTTCAGCATCATATCCATGATGTTTTCATTCAGCTTCGTCTTCCTTATGAGAATATCCTTTCTCGACTCCCTGTGCTGATAAACCTAGAATACCCAGATTCCCAACCCCTGCCCATTCGCAAGAAGCGGAAACTGTTGTAAGCAATATCGTACACTTTTCTTCTAAAAAGCTAAGAGATTTTGCCTCCTTCTTTATATGCCATAGCAACTTCATCAGTGACTATTTTTTCCTCTTTCTCTGCTTTCTGAATGCCTTCTTCAATAGCTTTTTGTGCTTCTTGCTCATCTTCATCAGTTTGTTCTAATTCTTCCTGAATATGCTCGAATACCCGACCGGTTTGTAAAACCAGAAAGACCGGAAAATGGTCAGAGCCTACATGCGGTAAACGTTCCATATGTACCAAGGCAAAATCGGTACTGTGAAAGACGTGATCCAGCGACCAGCGAAAAAAAGGATAATCTGCGTGAAAAGTATTCACATAATGACGCCCTACCCGCGGATCTAGCAGCCCACTAATGCGTTGAAATAGGCGTGTGGTACGTGACCAGGCCACGTCATTCAGATCGCCCATGACGATACAGCTTTCATCCAGATCCTTAATCTGATCACCGACAATCAGCAGTTCAGCATCACGCAAGGTAGAATCCTTGGCCTCGGTCGGGCTGGGTGGTTTGGGATGCAGACAGTAGAGCTGTACTGGCTGTCCCGAGCGTAAAATCACTGTAGTATGAATTGAGGGAATTTCGTCACTCAGAATAAATTTAACCTCAGTTTCACTCAATTCGAGCTTGCTATATAGATGCATGCCATACAGATTATCCAAAGGCACAGGCACGCGATAAGGATAATCAGCTTCAATCACAGAGAGTGCATTTTGCCAGTTTTGATCAGTTTCCAGAGTCAAAACCAGATCTGGCTGATGAATCTGGATCTGCTCGATCAGTAAATGATATTTGGTATTGGTAGTAAGTACATTGGAAACGACCAGGGAAATCTGACGTTGCGGATCCAGCTGATCATGCTTGACCTGCTTGACCTGTTTTTTCCAGATAAAGGTATAGGGCAATACCATTTTCAACTGATAGGCCAAAGCTGCCATCAGACCGATAAAAAGCAGCTGATTCAACCAGTTCCAGGGATGATCAACCAGAAGAAAAAGAATAAAGGCGATAAAGCCCAATACCAGAATTTGTAAGCGTGGAAAATCCGCACCCCGAATCCACCATTCATCGCGTGGTATCAGTGACCAAAAACTTAACCAAATGACAATGATTGCCAGAATTTGGATAACCCATATCATAAACTGCGCTCTTAATTAAGTTATTATTTTTTCTAAAAGAAAAATGACGTTATCAATTTTGTATGTATCATAAAGCAGATATTTCTCTCAAGAATATTGATGTTTTGATTGTGTAGCTCTTGCAGTTGAGTCCCTTTTTGGTACACTCGAATCCCTTTTGATTTTTTAACGCACCGAGGCAAAGTGACATGAAAGTAGGTCTGGTCGGTTGGCGCGGGATGGTTGGTTCCGTCCTTATGCAACGTATGGTTGAAGAGAATGATTTTGCTCATTTTGAGCCATTCTATTTCTCTACCAGTAATGCAGGCGGTGAAGCGCCGGCATTTGGCGGTAAGACCGCCCCAGCACTTATGGATGCATCAGACATTAACAGTCTGAAGCAAATGGATGTCATTATTACCTGTCAAGGTGGCGACTATACTTCTGAAGTTTTCCCGAAACTGAAAGCTGAAGGCTGGAATGGTTACTGGATTGATGCAGCATCGACCTTACGTATGGATGATGAAGCCATCATCGTACTTGATCCGGTCAACATGCATGTGATCAAAGATGGTCTGGTCAAAGGTACCAAGACTTTTGTCGGCGGTAACTGTACAGTTTCCTTGATGCTGATGGGCTTGGGCGGTCTGTTCCAGAACAATCTGGTAGAATGGGCAACTTCAATGACCTATCAGGCCGCTTCAGGTGCTGGCGCGCAAAACATGCGTGAACTGATCAATGGTATGGGTTATTTATATAACAATACCAAAGAGTTGCTAGATGATCCGCGTTCTCCAATTCTGGATATCGACTCTAGAATTGCTGAATTACAACGTGGTGAAGGCTTCCCGTCTGCAAACTTTGGCGTTCCTTTGGCTGGTTCACTCATTCCTTATATCGACAAGCAACTGGAAAGCGGCCAGTCGAAAGAAGAATGGAAAGGTCAGGTTGAAACCAACAAGATTCTGGGCAACCAGCAGATCGTGCCAATTGATGGTCACTGTGTACGTATTGGTGCCATGCGTTGCCACTCTCAGGCATTAACCCTGAAATTGAAAAAAGATGTACCTTTGGATGAAATCGAAGACATCATTGCACGTGCCAATGACTGGTCTAAAGTGGTTCCAAATACTCGTGAAGCATCGATGACTGATCTGACGCCTGTTGCTGTAACAGGTACTTTAAGCGTTCCAGTGGGCCGTCTGCGCAAGCTGAACATGGGTAAAGAATATCTGGGTGCGTTCACTGTAGGTGACCAGTTGCTTTGGGGTGCCGCTGAGCCGTTACGCCGTATGCTACGTATTTTGATTGATTATAAAAATGCCTAATATCCTGTGGATATAAAGCCAAAAGCCGATCTTTATTGATCGGCTTTTTTATGTAACTATTGCGTAAGTATTTTACAAAAAACAAACATCCCGTTAATCTATAATTTTCGCTATGCGATAATGACTGAGCTCACGATTAAGATGACTGTATATAACAAATTAAAGCTTGCCATTTTTGCCATCGTCGCTTCACAAAACATTTATGCGATTAATGTAGATCCGGTTCAGATTCAGTCTGCCCCTGGGGAATTACTCTATGCAGAAATGACTTTTCGGCAGTCTGATATCAATTTGCCGATTGAAGTCAGTCTGGCTTCACCTGAAGATTTAATGTCAATTGGTGCATCGCATCAGCCACCTGGTCATCTGAACTTTTTTACCCGGCGCAGCAATAACGGCACCGGGGTCATTACTATTACTTCTTCTCGCCCCATGACAGAACGCGAGCTGAATATTATTGTCAAAATCAAGGAAGGCAATGCTGCACGTCTGCAACATATCCGTACGCCCTTACAAGCTAAAACCGATTTATTAAAAGCCAGTCTCAAACAGAATGAACGCCCGCTTGCACCAGTTGTCGTCGTCAGTGAAAAAGATATTGCACTCAACTTACCCGTAAGTAGCCATTACAATACGGCAGCCTCCACAGCCTTAAATAAGCCACCGGCTCTAGAAAAGCCGTTGGCATTGCAACGCACAGCACCACCGACATTATCGAACACTTCTATTCCAAAAACTGCATTTGCGCCAGCTGTAATGGCATCAACTCCAGCGATTCAGGCTCAAGCGATTACGCCTGTACTGAAAAGCGAGGCTGTAACTGCACCCGATACTCCAGCCCCAGTTAAAACTGCACCGGCGCTTTCAGATTCAGTAAAGACCTCACAAGCAACTCTTGCATCGCCGGCTCCTGCAGCAGCCTCGACTACAAACAAACCAACCAGTACGATACCAGCACAAAGTGCATCAGCACCAAATAAAGCAGCTGTGCAGGAAGCTGTAGAGCCCCGTTCTGATCATCAAACTGCCTCCAGTGATCCATTGGTGAAAAAATTTGCTGAGGAACAAGCCAAAAAATCAACCGGATTAGCCAATTCGGTGAAAACTCCGGTTCCAGTGACTGCAAAAGCTCAACCAGTCAAAGCAACTCCGAATCAGACTCCACCTACTTATGTGGTTCAATCCAATGAATCACTGTGGGGGATTGCTTCAAGAATTGCCGAACAGCAGCAGCGTCCTGTCAATGAAGTCATGCAGCAAATTAAAAAAGACAATGAGCATGCCTTTATCGGAGGAAATGCCAATCGTCTACGCAAGGGTGCTGCATTGAACTTAAATACAACTCATCCTGCACCTGCGCCCATTAAAGTCACTGCGGCAAAGCAGACCGAGCTACCGTCTAAGCCTGCTGGCAAGACTAAATACCGCCTGAATCAGGCAGAAATGAGCCTGGTGGCTGAGAACCAGCGCGAATCCGGGCAAGTTTCTGCAAACCAGAACACAGAACGCAATCAAACCTCAAAGGAATTGTCATTAAAAGTTATGACAGCCCGAGAAAAAACCGTTAAATTACAGAGAAACGTAACTGAATTAGAATTGGCACTCAATCAGAAGGATCACAGAATTCAGTTATTAAATGCGCGTCTGGCCCAGCTACAACAACAGCTCAAAGCCCAACAAGCAGATAAGAAGCCAATTAATTAAAAAGTTACACATGACGATTTATTGGGATAGGCGAACTTAAACTACTCTATCCCCAAGGGGTAAAACATGCTGATTTATGTGATTCCATTAGTGATATTGATCATCGTACTAATTGTCTTTAAAAAACGACAAGATGCTCAAGAATCAGATAAAGCAAAAACTAAAACGGTAAAAGCGAAAAAACCTGGCTCTGCTTCAAAAGCTTCCCCACAAAGAACCAAAGTGGTGGAGCCAGTCGGGGTCACAAAAAAATCAGCAACGCCATTATCAGCAGAAACACGCAAGAAAATTGAAGGCCTGATTCAGGAACGTAATTTTTTTGCGGCCGAAGCACAGATTAACCAGGCACTGAATCGGGATAATTCCCAGCATGAACTCTATCTGTTGTTATTGGATATTCATATCTTACAGCAAGATGATTTTGCAATTACTCAACTGATTAATCATATTCGTACTCTGAAAATCGATGAAATTCTCTCTCAGGCTGAAGAAAAAAGAAGCGCCTATGAAGGAGAAAAATCAGTTAAACCAGATCCAGTTTCTAAGTCTGTTGTTCCCGCATCGAATACAAGTGATTTTGATGAATTGAGTCTTACATCACTTCCTGTGGATAAAAAAGCTGGTTTAGCATTCGAGCAACTACAACAAGAAAGTGCGCCAGTTAAAGAAGAACCAGCACCTCTTGAATTTAATTTTAAGCCGAGTGCTGCGCCTGCCTCAACCACCGCAACAAAGACTGAGCCTGAACAAGACAACAGTTTTGACTTTAATCCAAAGAGCAGCTTTACTCAGAGTGTGCCGACTGAATCAGCACCATCAGTGGTTAATGAAGTTCAGTTTGATTTTGAATCTTTTAAAGTAGAGCCAACAACGTCAGAAATTTCTTCTGTAGCTTCTGATCGCCTAGAAACAGATTCTGAAAATAAAACGAATCTTAATCAGATTCCTGATCTTGATCTTGATCTTGATCTCAATTTAAGCACTAATAATGAACAGTTACCGGCTAGCGATGAAGAAATCAAGCCTCTAGATTTTTCTTTCTCGCTTGACACGCCAGTACCAGCAGCTGAGAAAACTGCAGTGCCAGCGACTGAGTTTGACCTGTCTAGCTTGACAGCTGCAGCACCTGTGGCAGAACCAGCGTCACAAACCAATCTATCAGGCATGGATTTCAAATTAGATCATTTAGAAACCACGCCAGAAGCGCCTGCTGCGACAGCGATGAGTTTCGATCTTCCTGCTACACCAGCTCAGGCAACGATAGATCAGCATGATCCGCTGGTGCAATCTTTCCCGGAATTACTGGATGTTAATGAAGCAGGTCTCAACCTGGATCTTGCGCAGCAATATATTCAACTCGGTGCCTATGCCGCTGCCCGTGAAGTCATTGCGGAGCGAGAAGCTGAATATACTCCTGAGCAACAACAACGCGCCGAGCAATTACTGAATCAAATCGCATCTTGATGCATTTCGATTTACACTAAAGCAGTCAATAATTGGCTGCTTTTTTTATGATAAAAAATATTGCATTAATTTATATGGGTGGCACATTCGGCTGCGTGGGAGACCCTCTTGCACCGATGCCTGCTGATTTATTTATTCCAAAACTCGAACAGATACTTGCAGAGCAGTATTTTGTAGAATGCCACCATGCACCCGCCATTAAGGACAGTAGTGCCTGCACAGCAACCGACTGGTTGCAACTGGTACAGTTTATTCAGCAATTGCAATCGCGGCAAATCCAGCATTTTGTGATTATTCACGGTACAGATACGCTGAGTTATGCCAGTGCAGTACTGGCACATTTTATTAGAAACTCGGCGCATGTGGTGCTGACCGGTAGCCAATATCCGTTGCTGAATGCTCAAGGCAATGAACAGCGTGAATTTAGTGATGCCCTGGATAACCTGAAATTTGCACTAGATTCCATCAGCGAATGTAGCGCTGGAGTCTATCTGGCATTCCATCATCAGCTGCTACATGCGCAAACTGCACTGAAACAGCATACTACTGAGTTAAATGCCTTTTCCGGTCTTGAGGCCAATATCGCAATCCAGACCCATCAACCGTGTTATCAGGTCAAGGTAGAAGATATTGCGAAAGCGGCTGAATTCAACTGCATGAGCATCATGATGCAGCCGATTGATCTGGCTCAGCAGCTGAATAACTTGAACAACCTCTTGGCTCGACCACCGCATTTTCTATTTTTGCAAGGTTTTGGCACTGGCAACCTGGCGGTCAATGACACCATGATTGCGCTCATTGATCAACTCTATGAGCAGGGCTGCATTTCCGTCTTGACCACCCAAGTGCCTTTTGGTGCGACGGATCAGCGCTATGCTATTGCCGAATGGGTCAATCACTGCAAAATTTTGCTGAATGAAAGTTATGGACATGCGGATCTGTATGCAAAAGCCCTGAAAATGTATTTACAATACGACACTGTAGAGCAATGGCATCGTCATTGGTACGATCAATAAGGTTTGAGGTCATTATGCAGCGTTTTGCGGTGGGAATTGAGTTTTGTGGGATGCATTATCGGGGATGGCAGACTCAACAGCCGGGAGTTGCAAGCGTACAGGAAACCATTGAAAGGGTCCTGAGCCGAGTTGCCGATCAACCGATTAGCCTACAGGGTGCCGGCCGCACTGATGCCGGGGTACATGCGACCAACATGGTGGCACATTTTGATACTGATGCCGTGCGTTCTGAACGTGGCTGGCTGATGGGCTGCAATAGCCAACTCCCTAAAGACATCTCGATCCAGTGGATCAAAGAAATGGATCACAGCTTCCATGCCCGTTTTAAGGCACAGGCGCGCCGCTATCGCTATGTGGTCTACAACCACCCTGTACGCCCGGCATTGCTGCATAAACAGGTCACCCATGTCTATGCACCGCTTGATGTTGAACAGATGATATACGCCGCGAAAAAGTTTGAAGGCACGCATAACTTTGAAAGCTTCCGCGCCGCAGCCTGTCAGTCCAATCAGCCCGTTCGTCATGTCAGCCATTGCCACCTGATTCAGCATGGTCAATATCTGGTATTGGATATTCAAGCCGATGGCTTTCTGCACCATATGGTGCGCAATATCATGGGATGTTTATTGGAAATTGGTCAGGGCATGTATGCTGCCGATCATATTGATAATATTTTCGCGGCAGAAGACCGTAAAGCTGCTGGTGTGACTGCGCCAGCAGATGGTTTGTATTTTATTCATGCCGACTATCCGGCGCAGTTTGAATTACCTGAATTACCCTTAGGTCCGCACTGGCTGAATATGCCGGAATAGTTTTTAAATTTTTTAGAATATTTACCTCCCCTAACCCCTCCTAAAAGGAGGGGAATTCCTCCCTTTTTTTAAAGGGAGGTTAGGAGGGATTTTTAACGCTGCTTCCGTTTCCGATATTCCACCGGCGTCTCATTGGTCCAGCGTTTAAAGGCACGATAGAAGGTACTTGGCTCAGAAAAACCGGTCAGATAGACAATCCGCTCGACGCTCTCATTGGTACTCGCCAGCAAACGCTTGGCCAGACGACAGCGATAATCCGAGAGAATCTGCTGAAAACTGGTATGTGCCTCACTCAGTTGCGTTCTCAAACGGCGTGGCGTGATATTCAGTTGTGCTGCTACAGTTTCCAGTGTGGTTTCACCACTCTCCAAAGTAGAGCCAATCGCACGACGGACTTCACCGACCAGATCATATCTTGCCAGTTCCTGTAATTTTTCAATCGCCAGTTGCTCATGCAGCTGCAACAGCTCAGGTTCAGCCTGCCACAGCGGATATTCCAGGATAGTCGGATCGAAGTACAAACGGGTTTCTTTCTGACCTAGACTGACCGGACACTCATAAACCCGGAAATATTCATCATCAGGTGCCCCTTTAGAAAAATTAAAATCGATATAAATCGGTTCAAAACGTCCTTCAGTAATAAATTTAAAGAAACGAAGTACGCCTGACATAGCACATTCAGTAAAATGACGATTGACCAGACTCTCAGCAAAAGGCTGTTCACCATTGGTTAAATAGCAGCGATCATCTTCAATCACTAATTTGGCAGCAAAGGCATCGCTGATCAGTCGCTGATAAGCCAAAGCACGTTTCAGTCCCTCACCAAAATTTCCAGATGAAACAAACAGGTGTTCAATGACCTGACCACGATAAAGTGGCAGGTGCTCCCCCAGATGCAATCCAATATCCGGATCCTTGCTGACTTCCTCTGCCGCCACCCAAAAGGCATACTGGGCACTCAGCGGCGTACGGTCATTAGCCTCTACCTGATTTAAAGCCACTCCTGCTTTGGTCAAAAGTTCTTCTGTCGGCAACCCCGCACGACGAATCGCCTGATAGCCTAAACGCAATACGACTGATGCATCCGTTAGCTGACTCACTCAAAAGCCTTCCTTGTATGTACTTCATTTATACTTAAAAAGATTAATTTTAGATTAACTGTGATTGACCAAACTGACAACAGAAACAGGTGTCTTTTTAGTTAAAAAAATTATCGTGACAGTTCGCCTATTTTACTGGCAGATGATCAGTCTAACGCCCGTTTCGTCTTGTGTTTTGCAAAAAAATTGACTATAATTTGCGCCTTTCCAATTTATTCATTCAGGTAGGCTATGGCCAATAAAGAGGAACTCATCGAGTTCGAAGGCGTTGTCACCGAGACGCTTCCTAATACTATGTTCCGTGTACGTTTAGAGAACGGTCACGAAGTGATTGCCCACATCTCTGGTAAAATGCGTAAACACTATATCCGCATTTTAACTGGCGATAGTGTGAAGGTTGAAATGACACCTTATGATTTGACTAAAGGTCGTATCACATATCGTGCACGCTAAGTTTTAGCGCAAGCAAAAGCCACTTTTAGTGGCTTTTTTATTACTTGAATTATTTATCAATCAATAAAATAATTTGACACAGATCCATAAATTCACGACTATTCATTGAATTAAAAACAACATGTATAAAAATAATAAATATGAAATGCTTACCCCTACTTTCCAGCTTGTTTCTCGTTGCGTGCGTTACCGGCGGCAATCAGCATCTGCATCAGTCTCTACAACCTTATGTGGGTCAAACTGCAGCACAGGTTCGTAGCCAGCTTGATCTTCGCGCAACGGGATTCAAGACCTCCCAGCAACCGATTCAAACCGCAGAATCTCTCGGCTACACTATTTTTCGGGATATGAATATTCCGATGGGCACGCCGAATATTAGTCAGAGTATCTCGATCGGTGCACCAATGCCGATGCCCTCAAATGGTGGTTATAACATTGAGATGAAATGCCAAATCTGGTTTGACCTAAAAGATGAAATTGTTCAAGCCATCCGCTATACCGGTAGAGCTTGCTAAGCTGTACTCATCGAGTTCAAAGCCTGTATCTAATTAAATCAGGGATCAACCTCACCACGCTAAACTTCTACCGTGTATCAAATCACAACAGTATTTTTGCATGGAATGCGCTTACACTCATTTTATTTGGTGTGAGGACAACTCATGAAGTTCACACTGATTTTAGCATGCTGCACAGCCTTGGGTTTGCTTAGTGCATGCAGCACCACCTCCTCAACGACTGCACAGCGTGATGCCTATTTACAACAGTTCATTGGGCAAAGCAGCCAACTGATCGATCAAACTCTGGATCTAAAACGTTTAGGTTACCAGCAGATCAGTGGGCCTGAACGCAGCGCCAAGCAATTAAGCTATGTGGTACAACGCCCCATTACCATTCCTTTGCCTGTAGCGCAGTTTCCTGCCACAGGGACAGGCACTGTACCGATTCCAGTGTCAGTAAACCCTGCCGGCGGCTATGACGTCAAATTGCAATGTAAAATCACCTTCTTACTCAAAGATAATATTGCCACCGCGGTACGCACCACAGGCCGAACCTGTTAAGCCGTTTAAGCTTTGAAATTTCTATCATAAAAAAACGCAGCTCAAGGCTGCGTTTTTTTGAATCGAAACAGGCTTAGTTCAATGCAGCAACGACTGCTTGACCCATTTCAACCGTACCGACTTTTTGCATGCCTTCAGACATGATATCCGCCGTACGCAAGCCTTGATCCAAGACCTGACCTACTGCATCTTCAATCGCTTTAGCAGCGGCTTCTTCACGGAAGGTATAACGCAGCATCATCGCCACCGAAAGAATCGTTGCCAATGGATTTGCCAGGTTTTGACCCGCGATATCTGGTGCAGAACCATGACAAGGCTCATACATGCCTTTGCCATTTTCATCCAGAGATGCCGATGGCAACATGCCGATTGAACCGGTCAACATCGCAGCTTCATCAGACAGGATGTCACCGAACAGGTTAGAGGTGACAATCACGTCAAACTGCTTCGGTGCACGTACCAGCTGCATCGCAGCATTGTCGACATACATGTGCGATAAATTAATTTCAGGATATTCGGCATCTTTCAGCGCAGTCACTGTCTGTTTCCACAGCTCAGTCACTTCAAGCACATTGGCTTTATCCACTGAACATACTTTACCACCGCGCAAGTTGGCCATTTCAAAAGCGACTTTAGCGATACGCTTGATTTCAGACTCTGAGTAAACGTCAGTGTTGTAGCCTTGCTTCTCGCCATTTTCCAGTTCACGGATACCACGTGGCTGACCGAAGTAAATACCACCCGTTAACTCACGCACAATCAGAATATCCAGACCTGCTACGATTTCAGGCTTCAAACTTGAAGCATCAGCCAGTTGCGGATAAAGAATGGCTGGACGCAAGTTAGCAAACAGATTCAGTTCGCTACGCAATTTCAATAAACCACGTTCCGGACGGATTGAACGCTCAATCGTGTCCCATTTTGGACCGCCCACGGCACCGAGTAAAATCGCATCGGCTTTTTTAGCCTGTTCAGAAGTCACGTCTGGATACGGTGAACCGTGCGCATCAATGGCTGCACCACCGAGTAAACCCTGTTCCCATGTCAAATCGAGATTAAATTTTTCATTTACACGAGTCAGCACCTGCTCTGCCGCTTTGACAATTTCAGGACCGATACCGTCACCAGCTAAAATCAAAATTTGTTTAGACATGAGATTTTCCGTTTAAAACGTCAGATTCAGACCTGACAGAGGTTAAATTTTCTTTTCTACAAACTCTGCAATCCCGGTGACTGCATTATAGGGTTTGCAAAAACGACGAATGGTTTTTTGCTCTTGTACCAGATCTACGCAAAGCGGATCCGGCGCCGAAGAATTTAATAAACTGCTGCTACGCGCACTACGGTCACGAAACATTTTTAAGCTATAGCGGTTATTGGCCTGAAAACGATGGAATACATGTAAAGTTTCCGCTTTATCCTTACTGATCGGATAAAAACGCACGACCAGTTCATGCTGTCCTGCCGGCACAGATAAATAAATCGGATTGGCCTGATTTAAATTTTTGGCCTGCAAGCGCACCAGTTTCTGCTTCAGCGCCTCATCACTGATGCGGCCATTGTCGGCGTTGACAATAATGGTCTGATTGAAGCGTTCGAACTGGCAATCTGGCGTCCCTGTACAGTAGATCAGGGCATTTCTTTTGCTCTCAGTATTTTCTTTGGCATGTTTGAGTTTCATCGTGTCGATGCTTTGACATGCAGTCAACAGCACCGATACTGAACTTAAAGCAAGCCACTGTTTCCAATAATTCGCCATAATGTCTGTCTTACCCAATCAAAAAACTCAATAATCTTCCGATATTAGCAAGGGCATCGCAGTCATGCCATGACAATTTTTACTGATTTATCCATGAATTTCGGCAAATACCCAAGGACGCGATTGTTTGGTTTTTTCTTCATAGGCACGAATATCATCCGCCACCTGCAAAGTTAAGCCAATATCATCCAGACCATTTAACAGGCAATGCTTGCGAAATGGATCGACTTCAAACTTAAAGCTTTCACCCGTAGGGGTACGAACTTCTTGTGCCTGCAAGTCAATGGTCAGTTGATAACCTTCATCTTCCGCACATTCCTTAAATAACTGCTCAACAATATCTTCAGCCAAAATCACAGGCAACATACCGTTTTTAAAACAGTTATTAAAGAAAATATCAGCAAAGCTTGGCGCAATCACGGTACGGAAACCATATTCGCTCAAGGCCCACGGCGCATGTTCACGGCTAGAACCACAACCAAAGTTGGCACGTGAAATTAAAATAGATGCGCCCTGATAACGTGGCTGGTTCAAGACAAAGTCCGGATTGATCGGACGAACTGAATTGTCCTGACCTGGATAACCTTCATCCAGATAACGCAATTCATCAAACAAATTTTCACCGAAACCGGTACGTTTGATCGATTTCAAAAACTGTTTTGGAATAATTAAATCTGTATCGACATTGGCACGGTCTAAAGGTGCAACGATACCTTGTTCAACGGTATAAGCTTTCATGTCTGTGCTCCTACGTACCAATTAAAATGAACGGACATCAACAAAGTGACCTGCGATCGCAGCAGCGGCTGCCATGGCTGGACTCACCAAATGAGTACGACCGCCATTGCCCTGACGACCTTCAAAGTTACGGTTCGAAGTCGAGGCACAATGCTCGCCTGGTTGTAACTTGTCAGCATTCATCGCCAGACACATTGAACAGCCAGGTTCACGCCACTCGAAGCCCGCCTCGACAAATACCTTGTCCAGACCTTCCGCTTCTGCCTGAGCTTTGACCAGACCAGAACCCGGAACCACCATCGCCTGTTTGATTGAAGATGCAACTTTGCGACCTTTGATCACTTCGGCTGCAGCACGGATATCTTCAATACGCGAGTTGGTGCATGAACCGATAAAGACACGATCTAGCTGAATCTCAGCCAAGGCCTGACCGGCATTTAAACCCATATATTGATAAGCACGGTTCCAGTCATTGCGTTGTACATCGTCTTTGGCTTGTTCTAAAGTTGGTACAGCTTGAGACACTGGAATGACCATCTCAGGAGAAGTTCCCCAAGACACTTGCGGCTCAATTTCCTCACCTTGCAACACGACAACCGTATCAAAATATGCGTCATCATCCGAATGCAATGTATTCCAGTACGCTACCGCCTGATCCCACTGTTCCGCAGTTGGCGCATAAGGACGACCTTTAACATACTCGATGGTTTTGTCATCCACAGCAACCATACCCACGCGTGCACCGGCTTCGATCGCCATATTACACACGGTCATACGACCTTCAATCGACATGTCACGGAAGACCTGACCGCCAAATTCAATCGCGTGACCAGTACCGCCTGCGGTACCAATCTTGCCAATAATGGCTAAGACCACATCTTTCGGTGTCACGCCCTGGCCTAATTTGCCATCAACGCGTACCAACATGTTTTTCATCTTCTTTTGAACCAGGCATTGGGTCGCCAATACATGTTCAACTTCGGATGTCCCGATCCCATGCGCCAAGCAGCCAAAAGCACCATGGGTTGCTGTATGCGAATCACCACATACCACGGTCATGCCCGGTAAGGTCAAGCCCTGCTCCGGCCCAACTACATGCGCGATGCCCTGACGGATATCGTTAATATCAAATTCAACAATATTAAAGGTCTTGCAGTTATCATCCAAGGTTTGCACCTGAATGCGCGAGGTTTCATCTTCAATTCCGGCTACGCCCTGCTCACGCTCTTTTTTCGAGGTCGGTACGTTATGATCCGGTGTAGCAATGTTAGCGCTTAAACGCCATGGCTTGCGCCCGGCCAATTGCAACCCTTCAAATGCCTGTGGTGAGGTTACTTCATGCAACAGGTGACGGTCGATATAGAGTAAGGCAGAACCATCATCACGTTGCGTTACTAAATGGTCATCCCACAACTTGTCATATAGTGTTTTTGCATTTTGCTTTTGTACTGTTTGGGTCTCGCCTGCCATGTCGATGTACTCCACTAGACTGGGTAAATTCTTTCTCTGATTTTGATTATATCGCTGCAATCACATAAATCTAATTTATCATTTTTATCAGTTAAAAAACTTTTTGGAATCTTTTAAAAGCTGAATCAAATCATGCTTGAGCTCTATTTTTATAAATCTAATTTTCCGATTGATTTATAAAAAATATTCGCTTTTACAAATTAAATGAGAATTATTATTATTTCTTCATCGACAGAAATGATGATTTTGAGGAACTTCGACATGGCACATATTCAACGCTTTGTAGACAACAACCAGCGCATGTTCAAAAAAACCTTCAGCTACTACATTATGCATATTACAGTAGCGATGATTGTGGGTTACTTGGTGACTGGCAGTTTGACCATGGCCATTGCCTTAAGTTTATTAGAGCCAACGGTACAGGCAGTGGCTTTCTTCTTCCACGAAAAAATCTGGGAGGGTAATAACCAACAGCAGAATGAGGACATTACCGTCTAAATTCTTCGGTCGAGGTTCCTGATGAAAGGCTGTTTTGAGAAAGGCAGTCTTTTTTAGTTTTTAAAATGCCAAGGCTTTGAAAATGTATAGTAATTCAGCACTGCAACATAGATAAGGTAATTTTACTTTGATTTATTCTTAAAATATAACAATAATAGATTTACACATAAAAATTCTTTATAGGTGATTAAGATGAATCTCGCAGCCTTTGAAGCCTTCGTGAAAGTCATGGAAACCGGTTCGATTTCTCTGGCCGCAGATCAGCTCTTCATTACCCAGCCTGCTGTCACCAAACGTATTCACAGTCTGGAAGAATACTTTGGGGTCAAGCTGTTTGAATCTGCCGGACGTGGCGTACAGGCCACCCACGCGGCGCATTCGCTGTTGCCTAAAGTGAAAAACTGGCTGAATGAACTCGGTGATATTCATTATACCTTGAGCCATGAACAGGGTCAGGTACAGGGCAAACTAAAAATTGGTACCAGCCATCATATCGGCCTGCATCATCTGCCGAGTCATTTGCGCCATTATGTCCAGGAATATCCGGACGTGACCCTGGATGTGCATTTTGTTGATTCTGAGCAAGCACATGAACAGGTAATTGCCGGCGATCTTGAACTGGCATTTTTAACCTTGCCGCCCCGTGGTGATGCGCGTCTGAATTACGTAACCATCTGGAATGATCCTCTGGTCTTTGTGGTGGCACCGTTTCATCCGCTGGCACAGCAAAAAAATCTGTGTCTGGAAGATTTGCTCGACTATCCAAGCCTGTTGCCATCATCACAGACCTATACCTCGCAAATCACCTTGGCCGAATTTGAGAAACAGGGCATCAAACCGAAAGTCAGTATGAGTAACAATCCGCTGGAATCGATCCGGATGCTGGTATCGATTGGCTTAGGCTGGTCGGTACTGCCAAAAACTTTGGTCAATCATGACCTGCACCAGCTGGATATTAATCTGGAAATGAACCGTCGCTTGGGTATGGTCTGGCATCCGGGTCGTACGCAGTCCAAAGCGGCACAGGCTTTGGTTCAGCTCATGCAAGGCGCCTCCCTGTCTATTTAAATTTTTTCTCAACATGCTGCATCCAAAACGGTGCAGCATTTTGTTACCTAAATACATCCCATCTGGCGATATCTTTCGAGTATTTTTAAGACAATTCCATTCTTTTGCAGTGCAGAAGAATGCTTAAAATTATTCGATGGAGCCTGACGGATGCAGCTCGATTCTCCCCTAAAACCCCACTCTCAAGATAAAACCAATACAAGCAGCCTGTGGCTTTCGGCCAAACCAATGCTGCTGCCCACGCCGGCACTTGATTTTACCGATGAACAGACTGCCCGGCACTGCCTGCGCGAATATTTCCTGAATACCTTTGACACCTATGAACAGCTGTTTGAATGCCTCAAGCATGAAGATGCTTTTTTCATCAAACCGATTACTTTACGTCATCCGCTGATTTTTTATTTTGCGCATACCGCCACTTTTTTTGTCAATAAACTACTGCTCAGCAAGCTAATTAGCGAACGCGTAAATCCGCATTTTGAAAGTATCTTTGCAATCGGTGTGGACGAGATGAGCTGGGATGACCTGGACGAAGTACATTATGACTGGCCCAGTGTGCAGGAAGTCCGTGATTATCGGCATCAGGTACGTGCCCTGATCTTGAGCATTCTAGAACATGCTCCGCTGACTCTACCCTTAAACTGGCAAAATCCTTGGTGGACGATCATCATGGGCATCGAACATGAACGGATTCATCTGGAAACTTCTTCCGTGCTGATTCGCCAGCATGCTTTGGAACATGTACGCCAGCATCCGCAATGGCGTGCCAATATTATTACCGGCATGGCCCCGGATAATATTTTGCTGGATGTGCCGGAAGGCAAAGTGCATTTACAGAAAGATTTTAACCATCCATTTTATGGCTGGGACAATGAATACGGTCAGCATCAAGCCGAGGTCGCGGCTTTTGCAGCTTCCAAATATCTGGTATCGAATCAGGAGTTTCTGGCCTTTGTCGAAGCTGATGGCTATCAAACCGAACACTACTGGAATGAAGAAGGTTTAGGCTGGCTGCAATTTTCCCAAGCCGCTCATCCCTGTTTCTGGCGCAAAACTGAATTAGGCTGGTCACTGCGACTGATGCTGGAAGAAGTGCCGATGCCTTGGGACTGGCCGGTAGAAGTGAATTATCATGAAGCCAAGGCTTTTTGTCAGTGGAAATCGCAACAGCTTGGCAAGACTATCCGCCTGCCGACTGAAGATGAATGGTATCGCCTGTATGCGGTTTCAGACTTGGATCCAGATTTACCCAGTCCTGAACAGGCCAATATCGAGTTGAAATACGGCACCAGCTCCTGTCCGGTTGATCATTTCAAGCAGGGTAATTTTTACGATATTCAGGGCAATGTCTGGCAATGGACCGAAACCCCGATCTATCCATTTCAGGGTTTTCAGGTGCATCCGTTTTATGATGATTTCAGCACACCGACCTTTGACGGCCGCCATAACCTGATGAAAGGTGGCTCCTGGATTTCGGCGGGCAATGAAGCCCTATATAGTTCCCGTTATGCCTTCAGACGGCATTTCTTTCAGCATGCCGGTTTTCGCTACGTCGCCTCTGATCAGGCACTGCAACATTTCCCTTCGAACTATGAAAGCGACCAGCTGGTCTCCCAATATCTGGAATTCCAGTACGGCCCCGAATATTTTGGTGTCGCCAATTTTGCCAAAACACTGGTTACTTTGGCACAATCCTATTTTCAGCAAACGCTGTGCCATCGTGCTTTAGATATTGGCTGTGCCACCGGCCGCGCCAGCTTTGAACTGGCGCGCCATTTTGATCAAGTGACCGGTCTGGACTTTTCTGCACGCTTTATTCAGCAAGCGGTCTATTTGGCTCAAGGCGACAAGGTACATTATCAGCTGCCGCTAGAAGGTGAATTAAGCGAAGAAAAAAGCTGTTCACTTGAAGATGTTACTTTGGATCAGTTTACATCTAAAACGGAATTTTTTCAGGCCGATGCCTGCAACCTGAAAGCACATTTTAGCGGCTATGATTTTATTCTGGCAGCCAACCTGATTGACCGGCTGCATCATCCGAAAGACTTTTTATTGCAGATTCATAAACGTATCAATATAGGTGGAATTTTAATGCTGAGTTCGCCCTATACCTGGCTGGAAGAACATACGGCGCGTAGCGAATGGCTGGGCGGTTTTCAGCAGGATGGGGAAAAGATCACGACCTTGGCTGGTATAAGCAATATCTTAACCCAGCACTTTGAATTGGTGGCCGAACCCCAAGATGTGCCTTTTGTGATTCGAGAAACGGCCAGAAAGTATCAACATACCCTGTCACAAGTCACGATCTGGAAACGGATTCGCTAAAGGTAAGGTGATGGCCTAAAAAAAGCCAATCATACGATTGGCTTTTTAATCATCCTTCACTGGTTGAATTTTCATGCAAGGATTCATTGAGTTGATCTACCACAATCGCCCATTCGCCATCAGAGGCTATTTTCTCGCTTAAAAATTGACGTTGTGCCTCTGACCAATACGGCGCATCCAGTAAAGTCAGATCTTTATGCAATTGATGCTCGTGAATAAATGTTTCAATACCTTCTGCACTGGCATCCAAGCCAAGCTGTTGGAACAGATGTGTCATACGTGGTCGAACGTGAGTCATATCTCATACCTCAGAATCTACTATTGTTATCATGTCCTGTTTTTCGAGCATAGCATGTCTGATTCAGCTGGACTGTGAAAAAACATTAATATTCAAATGAGGCAAATAAAAAGCACAACCGAAGTTGTACTTAATAATCACATCAATGAGTTCGGAGTGATTAGATCGACCAGTCCTGTATTTTCCATCCCTGTTCTTGGGCTAAAGTTTCCAAGCGATCATCCGGATTGACTGCAATCGCATGATCCGCATATTCCAGCAAGAAACGGTCATTAATAGAATCTGAATAAGCCCAAGACTCGGTTACATCACGGCCTTCCAGCCATTGTTCCAGACGCACCAGCTTGCCTTGCTGATAGCACGCCGTATTGATGACCTTACCGGTATATTTACCATCAATGACTTCAGCATTGGTGGCAATAATTTCAGTAATCCCAAATTCACGAAAAATGGGTGCGGTAATAAAGTCTGAAGTCGCGGTAATGCCCACTAAGGCATGCCCTGCTTCACGGTGACGCTCAATGGCTTTAAAACCCTCCGGACGCATTTGTGGACGAATGACTTTTTGCATGAACAGTTGATGTAATTCAATCAAATAATCATTGTCATGTTTGGTCAAAAACTGGAACACAAATTCATTATAGGCATAAGGATCCAACTGGCCTTTTTTATAATCGTCATAGAACTTGTCATTCATGGCGCGATGCTGAACTGGATCGACCAGGCCCTCACTGACCAAAAACTCTCCCCAAGAATGATCCGAATCCGTGTTTAACAAGGTGTGATCGAGATCAAATAGCGCCAATTTCATGAAAATACTCGTTAAAACTGAAATTTAAGAAAAAAATTGTAAATCTATCTCCGCTAGTCGATAGAAATTCGTTAAGATCATAGCAATTTTAACATTTTTAAACTTTGCTTTTTTCGAGTTGGATAACGAAATAATGCTCCCCGATGGCAAAGGCATAAATTAAACAATTTTTAGGTAGCCAAATGATCGACTCTGAAGGTTTCCGACCGAATGTCGGGATCATTTTGGCAAACGATGCTGGACAGGTTTTATGGGCAAAACGCATTGGTCATAATGCATGGCAATTTCCACAAGGCGGGATCCAATATGGAGAAACCCCCGAGCAGGCACTCTATCGTGAGCTGAGAGAAGAAGTTGGCTTATTGCCCGAACACGTCCAGATAGTCGCGCAAACCAAAGGCTGGTTGCGCTATCGTTTGCCGCATCGATACATTCGTACGGACTCTGATCCGGTCTGTATCGGTCAAAAACAAAAGTGGTTTTTACTCAAACTCATGGCCCCCGTTCAGCATATTCAGTTGAATCTGTCTGATCCGCCCGAATTTGATCAATGGCAATGGGTCAGTTACTGGTACCCACTCGGTCAAGTCGTGAATTTCAAACGTGATGTTTACCGCAAAGCCCTGGTGGAGTTGTGTCAGCAACTGCCCCAGCAAAAACCTTAAAAAATCGCATAAATAATGCAGATTTTTTACGCGGCTATTGTTATAAATAAACTTAATCACTGAAATTCTGAATAGACGGAGCAGACCTTATGTCGAATATGCAACTGGACACCTTGAGACGTATTGTTCAGGAGATCAATGCGTCCACCAGTTTGCATGAATCACTCGACATTATGGTCAAGCATGTGGCCGAGGCCATGCAGGTTGATGTCTGCTCGATCTACCTCCTCGATGAACGCAATCAGCGTTATCTGCTCATGGCGTCTAAAGGCCTGAATGCAGAATCTGTCGGCCATGTGTCTTTGCAGACCGGTGAGGGTCTGGTGGGCCTGGTTGGACAACGTGAAGAAATTGTCAATCTGGACAATGCCCCTAAACATGAGCGCTTCCTGTTTTTACCTGAAACCGGTGAGGAAATTTATAACTCCTTCCTCGGTGTGCCGGTGATGTACCGCCGTAAGGTCATGGGTGTACTGGTGGTTCAGAATAAAGAATCACAGGACTTTTCTGAAGCTGCTGAATCCTTTCTGGTCACACTCTGCGCGCAGCTTTCTGGCGTCATCGCCCATGCCCATGCCGTTGGCAATATCGATGTATTCCGTAAGCCGAGCAACCTGCCCGCCTATAAAACCTTTCAGGGAGTTTCTGGCTCCGGTGGCATTGCCTTAGGTCGTGCAGTGATTCTGTATCCACCAGCAGATCTTGCCGCAGTCCCTGACCGTGAAGCAGATGACATCAGCGAAGAACTGCAGCTCTTAGATAACGCGCTAAATTCAGTCCGTGAAGAAATCCAGTCACTGGATGACAAAATGCAGGATGCGTTGATGGCCGAGGAACGCGCACTGTTTAGCGTGTTCTTGCGTATGCTGGATGAAAATGCCCTGCCTGCAGAAATCAAGGCTTTTATTCGTGAAGGTCACTGGGCACAAGGCGCCGTGCGAATTGTTATTGACAATCATGTGGCACAATTTTCCCAAATGGAAGATGATTATTTACGTGAGCGGGTAGCGGACTTAAAAGATCTGGGCCGCCGTATTCTGGCGCGCTTACAGGAAGCCGATGCCAGTCACCGTGAATTGACCGATGAAAGTATTCTGATTGGTGAGGAAATTTCGACGGCTGCACTGGTTGAACTACCTGTAGATAAAATTGCCGCGATTGTCACTACCGAAGGCGCCATGAACTCACATATGGTGATTGTGGCGCGTGCTCTTGGTATTCCGACCGTGGTCGGCGTGACCGAACTGCCGATCAACACCCTCGATGATGTAGAGATGATTGTCGATGCACATCAGGGCCGGGTCTTTATTAATCCCCCACGTCGCCTGCGCAGTCGCTATAAAGAAATTCAAAAAGAAGAAGAACAGCTTGCTAAAGATCTGCGCCAGTACGAAACCAAAGATGCGATTACCCCGGATGGCGTGGCGGTCAAACTGTACGTCAACACCGGCCTGATGATTGATGTGGTGCGTGGCGTGCAGCGCGGTGCCAAAGGTGTCGGTTTATACCGTTCTGAAATTCCGTTTATGTTGCGTGACCGCTTCCCGGGCGAGGAAGAACAACGTGCGATTTATCGTCAGCAGCTCAGTCATTTTGCCAATAAACCGGTGGTGATGCGAACGCTGGACATTGGTGCAGACAAAGACCTGCCGTATTTCTCGATTGAAGAAGAAAACTCGGCACTCGGCTGGCGTGGCATTCGTTTTACTCTGGATCATCCGGAAATTTTTTCTTCACAGATTCGTGCCATGCTCAAGGCCAGTATCGGGCTGAATAATCTGCATATTCTGCTGCCAATGGTGACCAGTGTCAGCGAGGTCGAGGAAGCGCTCTACTTGCTGGAACGTGATCATGCGGCGATTCAGGAAGAAGAACAGGTCAAGATAAACAAGCCGAAACTCGGCATCATGGTGGAAGTGCCGAGTGTGCTTCATCAGATTGATGAATTTTCCGAACTGGTGGATTTCTTCTCGGTCGGCTCCAACGATCTGACCCAATATCTGTTGGCTGTGGATCGCAATAATCCACGGGTGGCCAATGTCTATTCACATTTACACCCTGCAGTACTACGTGCTCTGACCCGTCTGGTCCAGGACTGTCATCGCAATGAAAAACCGGTTAGTATCTGCGGTGAAATGGCAGGCGATCCACTGTCTGCAGTTTTGCTCATGGCCATGGGCTTTAATACCCTGTCAATGAGTTCCAGTAATATTTTGCGGGTACGTAAAACCATTTGTCATGTTCCGATGAGTGATGCACAGGAATTGCTGCAACATGTGTTAAAAATGGACAATCCACTCATAGTAAAAAGCTGGTTAGAATATTATTTCAGAACCCATAATTTAGGGGATATGGTGAAATCAGCATCACGTATGGTGAGTGCCTAATACGGGACTTTTTCCAGTCCCTCGACAGTGGTAGAGGTGGTTATGGAATTTCTGGTCATCCTGTTCATGATTGTTGCGGTGTTCTATGTGGTCATTCTTGCACCGGCCTTGGCTGCCCGCAAAGAAGCTCATAATTCCGGTTCATCTTATATACGCCCTGCCAGCAATCGAGCAATGAGCTATGCCGATCGGCCTAAAATGACTCCATTATTGGGCATTGAAATTTCGGCATCGCAACGGCGGCGTTTAGGCAGAGATGACCCCTCCGTCATTGCTGCCAGACTCTATCATCAGCAAAAAGATCAGTTTGCCAGTTTTCAGCAGGCCAGACCACAGCCTCACTCCTCTCACCACAAAGCGCCAGTGCAAAGCAGACTCAATAAATTCTTTAATGACTTAATTGCGGATGAATCGACAACGCCATCCCGGCATCCGAATCAATATTCTCAAACTCGTAATAACCGGCCTGTCGCCCCGCTCTCTCCAGTTAAAACCAATCCTAAACAGCCACCGCGTCGTCCCCAGCCACCTTACAGACCTTAAGCGGCCATTAAAAAAGGGCGATCTTCCATGGAATATCGCCCTTGTCTGTGCTTGTTGTAGCCACGTTTTGCATTTTTCTTTCGATCTACAAAGACTTGGCTTTTGTTGACTTCATGCATGTGTTTTGCCACAAAATTGTGGATCACCACCTGCTCGGCTGTTTTTTTCTTGGCCATTTTGCTCTCTATATCATTTGGAGGAAGGAGTGAGATAATTATAGGGCCGACTGACTAATTTTCAAGCATATTTGCCAATGCTTTTTTAAAAATAAAGACCATTTAACCAGGATTTTCTATATGCAAAAATGGGAGTTATAGCCAGAAAATACCCTTATTCCATTCATCATTTTTATGTTTTTTTTCAGACCAACAGAACTTGATTAAAAAACTATTTAAAATAAATCAGTTATAAAATTTATTTTAAACAATACTATTCACTTATTATTTTTATCCTTTGATAAAAACATATTATCGACTTAGATATTGTTATTTTCGTTTAATCCCATTCATTATTCGAGTTATTCAAAATATATAGAATTTGATATTGTCACAGAGTGGAAAACCCGTTACTTTTTAAGAGTAACCATTTAATTTTCAACATTTTCAACATTTTAAACTTTATTAAATTTAAAAATATTTTTTGAGTGAGCTCACTCAATTATACCCTGAATTCCGTTTTGTGCTGTAACACCCTTTATTTAAAGATATTGTAAATATAGCGAAACCTGATCTGATTAGCATATATCTCAATATCTTATGAATACTAGATAAACGACACAAGATATTCAAAACTTGGAGAGGAAAGATGAGCCAAGATTTTAAAAAATGCCCTGTCACCCACCTGACCACTGAAGCTGGTGCGCCTGTGGTCGACAACCAGAACAGTATGACGGCAGGTGCGCGTGGACCTTTGCTTGCTCAGGATTTATGGCTGAATGAAAAACTGGCCAACTTTGTCCGTGAAGTGATTCCAGAGCGTCGTATGCATGCCAAAGGTTCAGGTGCTTTCGGCACCTTTACCGTGACCAATGATATTACCCAATATAGCCGCGCTAAAATTTTCTCTGAAGTCGGCAAAAAAACCGAAATGTTTGCGCGTTTCTCAACGGTGGCAGGTGAACGTGGCGCAGCCGATGCAGAACGTGATATTCGCGGTTTTGCCTTAAAATTCTATACTGAAGAAGGCAACTGGGATCTGGTCGGCAACAATACTCCGGTATTTTTCCTGCGGGATGCCCGCAAGTTCCCTGACCTGAATAAAGCAGTCAAACGTGACCCGAAAACCAACAAGCGCAGTGCCACCAATAACTGGGATTTCTGGACACTCTTGCCTGAAGCTCTGCATCAAGTGACTATTGTTATGTCGGATCGTGGGATCCCAACCGGTTACCGTCATATGCATGGTTTTGGCAGCCATACCTTTAGTTTTATCAATTCCCAGAATGAACGCTTCTGGGTGAAATTTCATATGCGTACCCAGCAAGGTATTCAAAACCTGACCGATGCTGAAGCTGCAGACTTGATTGCTAAAGACCGTGAAAGCAGCCAGACCGACCTGTTTGATGCCATCGAACGTGGTGACTATCCAAAATGGAAAATGTACGTTCAGGTCATGCCGGAACTGGAAGCTGAAACAGTGCCTTATCATCCATTTGATCTGACCAAAGTCTGGCCAAAGGGCGATTATCCACTGATTGAAGTCGGTGAATTCGAACTGAACCGCAATCCGGAAAACTATTTCCAGGATGTAGAACAGGCTGCCTTTGCACCAAGCAATTTGGTACCGGGCATCAGCTACTCACCGGACCGTATGTTACAGGCACGTTTAGTGAACTATGCCGATGCAGCGCGTTACCGTGTTGGCGTGAATCATTCACAGGTTCCGGTCAATGCTGCACGTTGTCCTGTACATTCGAACCGCCGTGATGGTCAGGGCCGCATGGACGGCAACTATGGTTCATTGCCACATTACGAGCCGAACAGTTTCAGCCAATGGCAGGAACAACCGGAATTCAGAGAGCCACCACTGAAAATCACCGGTGATGCCGATTTCTGGAATTTCCGTGAAGATGACAATGATTACTTCAGCCAACCCCGTGCCCTGTTTAACCTGATGAATGACCAGCAGAAACAGGCTCTGTTTAATAACACGGCCGGAGCGATGGGTGATGCACTAGATTTCATCAAATACCGTCACATCCGCAACTGTTATAGCTGTGATCCGGCCTATGGCGAAGGCGTAGCACAAGCACTCGGCATGACCGTAGCAGATGCCCAAGCAGCACGTGAAACCGATCCAGCCAAAGGTTTGCCTAGCTTTCTCTAAGCCAGTTTAGACATGTACAAAAACCACCTTCGGGTGGTTTTTTATTGCGGCATCAAGCAGTATAGAAGCAAGCTGGCACAAAAAGAACTACAACAATGCATCCGAATATTGAAGACATCATTCAACAATACGACATCGTTTTATTTGATGCTGTTTGCGTGATCTGTAATGGCTGGGCACGGTTTTTGATTCAATACGATAAAAAGATTCAGTTTAAACTGGTCTCCGCCCAATCGCCTTTAGGTACAGCACTGCTCGAACATTATCAGATGTCTACTGAACATTACACCATCATGCTCGTCATTCAAGATGGCACACTCTATACCGAATCGACTGCATTACTGAAGGCGCTGCAGCATCTCGGTTTTCCCCTTAATTTAATGAGAGCAGGTTATTTGGTTCCGCGTTTTATCCGGGATTTTCTGTATCGTGTGGTCGCTTTAAATCGTTACAAGCTATTTGGTAAAACCGAGTATTGCCTGATTCCATCCAGCGAAAATAAACGCCATTTTCTGGAAGAAGCTGTTCGTGAATCCTAAACCTGTATTCCTACAACCACTGCGTACTATCCAGCTGACTTTGGTCATACTATGGCTCTATCAGGGACTCATTCCAAAAATTCTGTTCCAATCACCCGCTGAAATCACAATCTGGCAAAATATGGGTTTTGAGCTGGGACTGGCCAAAGTCTTGGTTGGACTTTCCGGAGGATGTGAAATGCTATTTGGCTTATGCTTTCTGAAATGGAACCGGTCCATACTCTTGCATAGGTTGAATATTATCGGACTTGCTGGATTACTACTGCTGATTGCATTCACAGCCCCGTTGCAACTTACTGCAGCATTCAATCCTGTGGTAATGAATACCGCCATGCTGATGCTTTCTGTAGTGGCCATTCAACTCATCCAAGAGGAACAACAGGAAGTACTTAAACAATAATCCGTTTGCCTTCCCGTATGCAGTAAAACGGATTAATCAATTTGGAAGAATGCTTGATGATCTCATGCAACTCATGTTCCGGCGCATCCCGGTCTTCATCCGTGAGCTGAAAAGTACGGTAATGAATCGCCAGTGAACATTTGGCCTGCAAGTCATGATGGGCATGAAAGGCATCTTCCGGATTCATATGGATCGCGCGCATCAGTTCACGCGGTTCATACGCTCCTATCGGGAGTAAGGCAATTCGCGGTGCACCCAGACGTTTACGAATTTCTTTAAAATGTGAGGCGTAGCCACTATCTCCGGCAAAAAAACAATGTTCCTTGCCATGTAATAAAGAAAATCCTCCCCAAAGTGCACAGTTCTGATCGCGCATGCCGCGCCCTGAGGCATGTTGAGCCGGCGTATAGACAATCCGGATCTCTTCAAAAAAGGCACTTTCCCACCAGTCCATTTCATGCACGGTATAATGTTCTGGCAAATACCAGGCATTACCCAGACCAGTATAAATAGGCATCTCAAAAGTGTTGTGCAGCCATTCCAGACTAGCCAGATCCATATGATCATAATGGTTATGGCTGAGCAGTACGGCATCAATCTGAGGTAATTCATCCAAGGCAATGCCAGCCGGAATGACCCGCTGCGGCCCTGTAGAAGCCGATGGACTGGCATATTCAGCCCAGACCGGGTCGGTCAGGAAATTATAGGGGCCGATCTGAATTAATGTGGTGGCGTGACCAATAAACCAGACTTGCCAGTCATCCAGAGCTGCATCTGGACGTTGCTGTGGCAATGCGCGCGGACGAGAAAAAAACTCGGCACGTTCCTCGTCAAGATTAACATTCCAGGTCTTGGATTTTCGGGTAATGAGCCATTTATATAAATCAAAGCGACCGCGCGATAGAGATGCATGCTCAAGATTACGAAACTGTTTTCCGTCGAAATGATCTGAATGCAGATACTCAAACACTGGCTTAGACCAGAGATGTTTCCAACTGGATTCCGTGATTAACTGGAATTTTTTAGTTTTGAGAAGATCTTGCATAAACATCCACTATTTATTATTCGCTATATGCAAGACAACAACCTCTTGAAATGGTCAAGCGGTGCATCTTTTAATGAGCATACAAACTAAAAACAGGCACACTGCAACATAGTATGAAATCCGTCACAGAAAATCATGTATGTTTTTGTTATTTTTAGCAAAAAAATGGCATTTCATTGGCCTTATGGCTGGCTGAAGTCTTGGATTATCTAGAAAAATATTGCTCTTGTCCTTCTGTCTAAAAATACAAAATGATACTCAATATTTATAAGCCTATACTGACAAAAGCATGTCTGCCCATTGATGATTTTATGATGAAATTCGCCATACCTCAGTATCATCACATCAATTGTGCGAGAAAGGCAAGTTGAGATCAAAATACCAACCTCAAGCGTTTTTTAGATCTTTATACACGACCTTGAGTTCGTTCCAGCCATACGGCCTTGGTTTGGGGTTTCACAAATAAAGCAATAATTTCTGGGTGCAGCTGTTTAATCTGCGCTTCGATCCGGTTGACACAGGCTTCAATTTCATCAGAAGTTAAATCATCTTTAAATTCCAGACTCAATGATGTAATGACTTGCTGAGCGCCCATCTGCTCAGTCAATACCCCATTAGCACTAAAAACTGCCGCATCCTGTTGAGCAATGTTCAATACATCTTCACGCAGTTTTGGATCTGCCGTTTCACCCAGTAACAAACCTTTGGTTTCACGTGCCAGAAACCAGGCAGAAACCGCCAGAACAATACCAATTAAAATCGATGCGGCACCGTCCAATTCAGGAATATTCAGTTGATGCGCCAGAAAGATACCGACCAGAGCAATCACCAAGCCGACCAGGGCGGCAGTATCTTCAAATAACACGGTAAAGGTCGTTGGATCTTTACTGTGTCGAAAGGCTTCAAAATATCCCAGATTTCCCTTTTGTTTACGAAAGGTTTTTAAAGCCACTGACCATGAAAATCCTTCAAAAAGAATCGCCAGACCCAGCACAATATAATTGATCAATGGATCCTGCATGACTTCAGGCTGAAGAATATGCTGTATCCCTTGATAGATGGACACAATCGCACCCAGGGCAAAAACCATCAGTGCCACAATAAAGGCCCAAAAATACAGTTCACGCCCATAACCAAAAGGATGTTTGGCATTTGCCGGTTTTTCTGATTTTTTCATGCCATATAACAGTAAAATTTCATTCAAGGTATCTACTACGGAATGAATTGCCTCACTGAACATGGCAGAACTATTGGTTATATAGGACGCAACAAATTTCACCAGCGCAATCGCCAGATTACCAAACAGGGCTGCATAGACTACGATTTTATTGGATTCAGACATCCTGACACTGTCCTAAATAAGCTTGTGCAAGCTTGAATGATTTATGTATCAAAATCTTAATCATTTATTTTTGAAAGTTGTTTTACAAATTGTTGCTTAGTCGTGATCTCTCACGTTGTTGAATCACTTTACTCTCCACTAAAATAATAAAAGGGCTTTCGCCCTTTTGGTTTTTACAGTTTTAATGCTTGGAAAAATACTGCTCGCGCCACTCTTTCCAGAAATACATGATGATCCCGAACATCACCACAGCAATTCCCGCAAAAGCATGACTGCTGATAATTTCATGATTTAAGGTTGCTCCCAATACCAGAGCGATCACCGGCGTCATCACATTACTCAATGAAACGGTCGAAGCATTTAGACGGCGAATCAGCCAGAAATAACACAGCATTGCCACAATCGAAGACATGATCATGGTAAATACAAAACCGATCATTGCCTGTGTGCTAGGCAACTGAGTCGGCATATGTTGCCAAATAAACGGCACTAAAATGACTGAACCAGCCGCGGAGACCAGCAATGACCCCGTCGCTTGCGACATCGGACTCAAGGGTGCACTAATCTGTTTAACCCAGAAGATCGAGCTGATATAAGACACCATACTGATCAGCATCGGTACCACACCCCAAGGATTAATCTTGCTATCTGCCGAGTCGGCGAAAACAAAACACAAACCAGCGACGGCCACTGCCATGCCGAGCCATTGCAGCCAGATCAATTTATGGGTTTTTAAAATCATATGTCCGATTAAACCGGCGATCAGCGGTGAAAAACCAAAAATCAGTGCCATCAATCCTGAGGTCAGATAATTGGCCGCCAGATAAATAAACAGCTGCGCGCCGATTAAATTCAAACTGCCTGCCAGATAACTTTTCATTGAAGTGCGGTCAAAAGGCAGCGGGTCGCGCATGATTTTCAACAGGAACAACGCAATAATCGAGGCACCAAAATAGCGAATGATCAGCACCCACATCGGGTGAATCTCGGCCACGCTCCAGACAATCGCCAGTGGCGTTGTCGCCCAGATCAGCACCAATAAAGCGTAAATACTTGCCGTGACCGGCAATGAAGATGAAGAACTCATAAGTCTCCTAAACGAGGCCAAGAAGTTCTGGATCAGCAACTTCAAAAATAGCGTATAGCGAATTCATGCTGAGATGAAGTTTTAATTTTTGATAAATTCATCAAGTTTCGTGCATAAAAAACAGACCTATGCAATACATAGGTCTGTCCAAAGATATCTCAATACAACTTAAGCAATTTTGCGTAAGTCTTGCGCGATATCCAAATGTTTTTTAACATCAAACGCCGTATTTTTGCTGATCATTTTTTTCAAATGACGCATTTCTTTGGCTGCATTCACGGTAATCCCGCCAACGATCTGACCATCTGTCACACCATACATCACGAATGAATTGTCTGCACCTTTGGCTGCATCCATTTCACCACGGATATGCCATTCAGCTGCGGCCATATCGCCGACAAACTGGAAGTTGATATTCAGCTGATCCGTCCAGAACCAGGCCGGATTGGCTTTCGGATGTTCCACACCCATCACGTGACGCGCGAAGATGCCTGCTTGCAGGTTAGCATTTTCCCAGGTTTCCACACGGCGGTGATTGCCACAGTCACGTAACTGAGTCGCAACATCGCCTGCTGCATAAATATCAGCATTCGAGGTTTGGCAGTTTTCATTGACTTTAATCGCAACATCAACGTCCAAACCTGCATCTACGGCAAGCTGTGCATTTGGCACGACCCCGATCCCGTAAACTACAGCATCGGCACGCAGTTCTTCACCGCCTTCCAGCGTTACCACGACTTCTTCACCATCTAAACGGCAATCTGTAATCTTGGTTTCAAGACGCACATCGACCTGGTTTTGACGATGCTGCTCTAGCAGGAATTCGCTCAGGATTTGTGGTGAACAACGACCCATAACAATCGGACCCATTTCGATCACAGTCACCTGACAGTCTTTGTAACGTGCAGATGATGCCAACTCAAGACCAATCACGCCACCACCGATCAGGATGATACGGCGACCGGCTTGAAGTACAGGCACCAGTGCCTGTGAATCTTCCAGGTTACGAAGGGTATAGACGTGTTTACCCAAAGCATCGAAATTAGGCAAACGGCGCGCGGCACCACCTGTTGCAAGCAAGAGTTTGTCATAAGCAACAACATCACCGTTGAGGAGTTCAACCGTTTTCGCCTCGGCATTGATTTTCGCCACGCCATTACCGCGAATTGTTTCCACACCTAAATCTGCCAGTTTCTGTTCTGACAGGATTTCGATCTTGGTCTCTTCAGGTTTTAGAATCACATCTTTAGACAGCGGTGGACGCTCATAAGGAAGATGGCTTTCATCACCAATTAAGGTAATTTTGCCTTCATACTTGTTGCCACGAAGTTCTAAAATTGCGCTCGCACCTGCCTGGCCAGCACCCACGATCACGATGTTGTTTACGTTGCTCATTTTCTTAACCTTTTAACTCTGCAGATACGATACCGAAGCCGGCAATCCATTCGCTGATGTCTTCATAGCAATGCGTGGTCATTTCATACTCACCCATTTCGCTTAAGGCAGCGAAGGCAGCCATCCAAGAACGGACTTCCTGACCACCACGACCACCATCACGGCGGATTTCAGCTTCAGTCATCGCTTCTAATGTTGCAAAATCAGCGTTCTTGAAGGTTTCTAGCAGGGCAATATCCCATTCAGCATTCAGAGGCACGGCAACTGACGTATCCCCTGCTGCCAGCTTTTGACCCACTGCAATAATTTTGGATTGACGTGCATGACGTGCTTCAGGCGTTGGATAACGGCCTGCAATCAGGAACTCTTCCACTTCTGGCGGTACTGCACCCATTTGCGGTGTAGGTGGATCATGTGACAGACCACCGGTACCTAAAACAAGCACACGCTCGTTTTCAAGGTTTAAAGACTTGATGTATTGACCCACAGCACGGCCCAAAGCGATGGTACGCTTGGTGGTTGGCATAGGTGCAGCAGCGCCATTAATAAAAATTGGAATCGTTGGATAACGGTCAAGTTTGCCTTCACACAGGAAATGTAAGGGCTGAGTCACGCCATGGTCAGCCTGCATACGGTATGAGTAGACAACATCCACGCCTTCATCCAGTACACGTCGAACCAGATCTAATGCCTTGTCTTCAGGTACATCAATATGGTCATTGTCCTTGCCATAATCCCAGTCACCTGCGGCTTTGGCACGAATACCCACGCAGAAACTTGGCATCAGGTCATAGAAGAAACCATTAAAATGGTCAGGACCAAAAGTGATGATCAGGGTTGGGTCGTAAGCTTTTACTTCAGCAGAGAGTTTTTCAAAAGCAGCACGAACTTTTTGCTCTTTTGATTGATCTTGAGGTGAAGCAAATTCCATTAAAGGACTGTGCGATGCACAAATAAGTTTAACGGCCATGAGAGACTCCTAGAAGGAAAGCAGCCCTGAGAGAAGAGGCTGCCGGTAAGTCCATTTGAATGAGACTAGATGTTTATTCGTCAAAGAAACCTGCACGTGGCTGACGTAGGCCACGAATACCCAAACCGCATTCTGCATTGATCAGAACACCAGTCAGAGGACGGTTATTTTGACGAGATGCCAACAGCACGTATGAACCTGTCATATCTTCCGGTTCAGGCAAGAAATTCAGTGGCATGCCACGTGCAATTTTCTCAGGATCACGCGCATCGAGCAGGCCCACATTTTCCTGATCCAGCGATGCCGCGCCTTTGATATTCACATTCATACCTGACGGTGCAACAGCGTTCACTCGTACTTTAGGCGCAAGCTCATAAGCCAGTTCTTTCATAATGCCCACCCCTGCATGCTTAGATGCAGTATATACAGGGCCTCCGCCAGCGGAGTACAGTGCCGAATTAGACAAAGTAAATATGATAGAACCTTCAGAAGCGATCAATGCATCCAGTGCAGCCTTCGCACCAAGGATCAGAGATTTGGTATTAATCCCCATAATCTCGTCAAAGGCTTTCTCCAGCTGCTCACCAGAGGTATTGACGATATCGGCATAGTGATCCCAGATACCGGCATTACCAACGAAACAATCGAGTTTACCGAAACGTTCCACAGTGGCTTGAACTGCACGAACGTTATCTGCATAGCTGGCTACATCACCTTCGATCGCAAGAACTTTTCCACCGAAGTGTTCATTTAATGCATCTACTTTAGCTTTTGAACGTTGAAGAACAGCGACTTGCGCACCTTCCTCAATAAAACGTTCTACCAAAGCCCAGCCTAAGCCTGAACCACCACCAGTAATAAGTGCAACTTCGCCTTGTAGCCAACCCATGCTTACTCTCCTGCCATCTCTACAAACAATTGACCATCTTCAACAATCACTGGGAATGTTTTGATTGGATCAGTTGCAGGTAGACACAATGCTTCACCTGTTTTTAAACAGAAACGTGCTGAATGCAATGGACATTCCACAGTACCGTCATCTTCAAGGTAACCTTCCGACATAGAAGCATTACCATGACTGCATTTATCGTTCATAGCGAAGAATTCACCGCCATTGTTAAATACAGCAAGCGCTTCGATACTGTTTACGCCACAATCTACTTTTAACGCTTCGCCTTCGTCTAATTCGTCAACTTGGCATACAAAAATCTTATTCATTAGAAGAACACACTCAGGTTATGTGAACTGTAAGTAACTTGGTCAAGCGTGATCTTACGGTTGAAGATTTGGAAGCCTAAGCCACCTTCAACTTTACGGATCTTGTCATGACGTTTACCACAGTAAATCACGACGTCTTTCTCTTTCTGTGTACGGTATAACAAGTAAGTTACGTACACGTCGTATTCGCCTTCAACTTCAGTTGCTTCTACGATCACGTTAGACACCATGTGTGTTGTACGTGATGGAGGCTCTTCAGCCCAAGCCATACCAGTTTCAAGACGCGCTACACGACGTTCTAAAAGATCTTTTGAATCGTTGAACACCCAAGTGGTAGGTGGTTCAACTGAACGACGACGGTCACGGGTTTGTGCGTTTGGTGTGGTACGTAGCGTGTAAGAAATATCTTCAGCTAAGGTATCTAACCATTCGCGGAATTTCCAATCGTCTAGCAATTTTGCTTCGCGATAAAGGAACTGACTAATTTGGTGATGAAGTTCTAAGCTGATTTGACTCATTTCATAAGCTCCTTCTCATATTCGTCAGCTGCTTTTTCCACGTCTTCCCATTTTTCATGGATCAATAAATCTGCCCAGCGGCGGTACATACCACGTGCTGCAGTTTCAGAGAAAATGTAGTTGGTGATACCCGGGATACCATCTTCACGTACTTTTTCGTTGCCTTTACCCATTTCCATAATGAGTTTGTTTTGACGCGCTTTATAACCACGTAAAACTTTTTGAATCTCGATCCAGTTTTCAGAGTCATCTTGCTCTAGGAAACCGGCTGGACCAAAGGCACGCGTTGCAGAACGCTCAAATGCTTCTTTCACTTCTTGAGATGCTTCAGCATCAGCAATACAGAATGCCCACACTTCAGTTTTGTTTGGACCACGTGGGTGCCATACGCGAAGTGTTGCAGTACCGTTCAACCAAGACAAAGTTGGGAACATGGTGTTGTGACCTGCAAGACGCAGTGCACGAGTCTCGCCTAGGCGCTCTTTAACTTCGTCATAAGTTTCACGGAAGTAGTTGGCAACTTCACCGTCAACCCACACGTTTGCATCTGGTTTCTCTGTGAAGAAGAAGCCTGAACCGTGACCACGTGAACCGTACTGGATCGCGTCTTTGGCAGTTTCCCAAACTGGACGGGCAGTTTGCGCAGCACCTAATTTTTTAGAAGATTCGTCGTCTGGTTTTGCGCCCAATACTTGGATCGCAGAAGCGTGAGAGAACAACGCATGGTATTGGTCAGATGCAAACTGTTCCGCTGCAAATTTCCAGTTACACTCGATTTCCCACTTGTGTACACCACCAATGATTTCAGTACCACCTGGACGACGGTCAACAACGCCATCTAAATACCAAGCGATATCGCCCATGTATTCTTCTAGATCAGGTGTGGTTTCATCCCAACAAGCGAATACCAAGCCTTTGTAAGACTTCACACGATTCACTTCAACCAGACCCCATTGCTCTTTACATGCACCATGCGGGTAAGCACGATCTTCAAGCGGGATATCTTTTAAAGAACCGTCAATGCCATATGACCAGCCGTGGTATGGGCAAGTAAATGCACGGGTATTACCACAGTCAGCGAAGCTCACACGCATAGAACGGTGACGGCACTGGTTTAAAAATGCTTTGATTGAGCCGTCTTTTTGACGTGCCACAATGATTGGATCTTCACCCATGTAGGTATTGAAGAAATCACCAGCCTTAGGAATTTGGCTTTCATGGCAAAGGAATAACCAAGTACGACCGAAAACACGTTCGAGTTCTAATTCGTAAATGTCAGGATCTGTATAAATAGATGGCGTAATACGTCCATTTTGTGCATCGACTAAAGCATCGATTTCGCGCACATCAATTTTTCCACTCATGAAAAGCTCTCCTGTGACCTATCTTTGGCACAAAGTAATAGACTCAACTTTTCAACGATGATGGATTTGACAGCGTTTTTCGGGAAATATTTTTTTTGTTTCAATTAAGAGCTTAAAGCAATTATTAAGCACGTGAATTTTTATATTAAAACATCTATTAATCCCGCCAGAGCATTTAGTTTATGAATGGGAAAATAATCTTCACGACATAGTTGTTTATAGATTATACTTTGAGAAAATTATAGTAAGACATTTTTTGGATTACTCTTTGGGTTGATGACATGGAATTACGACACCTTCGCTACTTTATCACCGTTGCTGAAGAGCTCAATTTTAGTAAGGCAGCACTTAAACTTTATACGGCTCAACCCTCACTTAGCCAGCAAATCAAAGACCTGGAAGAAGATGTCGGGGTAAAGCTACTCAACCGGACCAAACGTAAAGTAGAGCTGACCGAAGAAGGCGCCGTATTCCTGGAACAGGCCCGTCTCACCCTTGCACAGGCGGACAAAGCCGTTGCCATGGCACGTCAGGTGTCACAGGCCAAACAGCAAATGCTCCGTATCGGTTTTGTACCGGTAGCCGAGATGAAAATCTTCCCCTATATCTTGCCAAATCTACGTGTACAGAACCCAGATTTAAAAATTGAACTGCTCAGCCTGAACAACAATGAGCAGATGCGTTTGTTAAAAAAAGGTGATCTAGATCTGACATTTACCCGTCATAATTTCAATAGTGATGAAATTGAAAGCCAGTTCGTGATTCGTGAACCGCTGATTTTTCTCCTGCCTAAAGATCACCCCTTAGCAAAATACGAAAGAATTCCTGTTAAAGCATTGAATGGTATTGATTTTATTATTCCATCAGCAGAGCAGTCCTTGACCCTGAACCAGGCGATTCTGGACTTTGCCAAAGCCAACGGCATTGAACTCAATATCGTGCAAAAGGCCGATAATATTTTATTTAATATCAACTCGATCGGAATGGGCCTAGGCTGTACCATTTTGCCTGGCTATATTGCACCACTAACCATGGATAATACCGTGATTCGTCCGCTGGACGTGGAGTTGCCCTATTTAGACCTGTATGTCAGCTACCATAAAAACAACAAATCCTATGTCGTGAGCAAATTTCTTGAGCTTTTGACCCGTGTGTTCTATCTGGATATTAACCGTAGCGAACAAAATTAATCCTATTTCTTCCCTGCATTAGGCATATGCCATTCAACTTATGATAGGCATGTGCTTTTTTTGTTTTATTATTTTATGCTTAAGAATCCATTTTTAATTCTATTTTATAATAAAGAATCTATTTCTGGCGCTTAAATTTATCACTTGCCCTTGACCCAAATTGTGTATTTTTAGCTCTAAATGTACTGCATTTACCACTTAAGTCTAATAAATTTTCATTCGGATTTTTCTCAGTTTAAATAGCTCAAACCTATAAAAATTATTAGATTTTTATATTTATTCAAATAAATGAGAATCAAACTCACTTAGGTGCGCTACCTTAAATATTTCCGATATAAAAAAGGATGACCAAAGCCATCCTTTTTTAAAACTGTATCAAACTTATTTTACGCCGTGAACAGCCAGGTAGTTTTTGATCACAGTGTTGAACTCATCTGCTTTTTCAACTTGAGACCAGTGACCGCATTGGCTGAAGATATGTGCATCAGCATTTGGCACGATGTTCAGGATGTCCCAAGTACGAGAAACCGGAATCACCACGTCTTGCGTACCATGAATCAATAGTACAGGCACAGTAATGTCTTTCATTTTTTCGAAGTCTAATGGAAATTCGAAACGGTCACGGTCACGTGCGCCAACCACATCCATTAAACGATTTGATGCATAGTCATTTGCAGCAGAAGCAAAACGTACTTTTACCAGTTCATCAGTAATCAGGTCTTTGTTTACGACAAACATAGAAAGGGTTTTCTTGATTCCTTCTTCTGTAAGAACTGGGTTTGCGTGAGCTTTAAGTGCAGCTGTCTGTTTCGCACCGCCCGTACCCATAGACACGATACCCAAAATGCGATCTGGATAATCCAGTGCCATCTGGAATGCTAACCAGCCACCCAGAGAGTTGCCGACCAACCAGGTTTTTTCGATACCCAAAGCGTCTAGCGTACGGATCGCATGATCTACCCAGGCACGGATACCATATTCAGTACCCGGCGCAACCACAGTTTGGCCATAACCAACGGTATCAATCGCGATACAACGCGCTTGCTCACCAATTTGTGGCAGGTTTAACCACCAGTTTGCCGCGGCCGATACACCTGTACCTGAACCGTGTAAAAATAGAATAGGCGTACCTTCACCAATTTCGTGGTAATGGGTCAACTCGCCTTCAGCGGTTTCAATCCATTTGTCTTCTAAGCCAAAGAATGGATCTGTTTGATAGTCAGGGATTTGAACAGTGCTCATATTGCTTCCTCTTACAGTCTTTCGCTTGCGTGTCCCTCTATTTTCAAGAATTCGACGTCAAGTTGACTCATTAAAATGACTTGTGTACACCCTTATATTAACCGCTCAACCGCAGCAAACTGATACAAAATTACGATTGCACCCTACAAAATAGATATAATTTAAGTGTTTGTTTTATTTATTAATTTATAAATTAAACCCTACATAAACTAAGGCTTTAACTGCATTCTTAAACCAAAAAGCAGCCAGAAGACTGACTGCTTTTAAAATATAGGGGTATTAGAATTTATGGGTATAAGTGGTGGCGACACGGTATTCTTGCAGGTCTGGTTTTGCTGGATTGGCAAAATTCACATCAATATACATCGCCTGTACACCCAAACCTTTTAATTTACCTTCTGGCACAGTGTAGTTCACGATGGCATTCACTTCATCCGTATTGAAGTTCTGACCTTGATACGCCCCAGTACCTTTCTGATCATAACCTTTGAAATATACGGCTGTTGCATTTAAGCCTTTTGCACCCATTTCAGAAAAGTCATAGCCATAAGAAACACTCCATGACTTTTCTTCTGGCGCGGTAAAAGTCGCTACCCCCCAGTTCGCCAGATAAGGCTGTGGCACCCAGCCACCCAATGTCGGGAATGCGCTATCACCAAACATTTGCTGGTAACCCACACCTACGGTATGTGCACCATGATTCACTTTTGCAGCGACAGACACAGCCTGGTTATCGATCTCACCATACAGCTTGTCACCTGACTCCGAGTTATCGAAGTAACGAATGTGGCTATCTAATTTAGTTTTTTCACCGAGCGCAGTTTTGTAATTCACACCCAGATAATGCTGTTGGTAAATGTCTTGAACATCGGCATACCAGTAGCTCGCCCCTACTTCTTTAGTAAGCTGGTGGTCTACACCCGCAATCCACATGCCATCAGCTTCAGCACCCGTATCATAGAAACTTGGTGGAGCAAATTTAGTTAAGTCACGGAACTGGTTGTCATAACGGTTGTTAATACCATCAATATACGCCAGAGTTAACTTGGTATCCTTAAGGTCTTTAGACTCTAACCAAGCGCCACTATAAGTCGTTAATAACTGACGGGATGGATCGAATACCAAGACTGGAGATACCGGCAATAACTCGCCGACTTTCAGCTCAGTTTGTGAAACTTTGGCTTTTAAGGTCGCGCCGACTTTACCGAAATGATCTTTTGATTCTTTGCCATCGTGCGGTAAAACCCAGTCCGGATTTTTATCATGGCCGTTGAGTTTGACTGCATGTTGCACCAGTACATCAGCACCAACCTGCACACCACCACCGATATCGTGATAACCGGACTTGGCATCCAGAGTCACCCCTTGTGACCAAGAACCCCAGTTACGTGATGAATAGTCATCTTGATACTGACGGTCTAGATAAAAGTTTTTAAATTTGAGTTGAACATTGCTGTCGTCAATAAAGTCTGCATTCGTTGCAGTTGTCCCTAAAGTTGCTGTCGCAGCAAGCATTGCAATCCATAAATTGTGACGACGCATGATGAGTTCCCCATTCAGCTGATAAAATCCATGCAGCCATCATGCGCAAGTCGGTTTAAATAAAAAATCCGACCACAGTATTAAACTTTTGCTCTTTTAGCTCTGCATATTCCGGGCCCAGATTTAAGCACTCAATCTCTTAGATTTTAAACCGATTAATGAAAATAAAAATTTGACCAGATATTTAATTCAAATTTCTGTTTCCTATATTAATAAGCGCAATTTTTTTAAAAACTTTAAGATAATATTTTTTATTTATCGTTTTTATGTTTAAGGAAAAAATTAAACTGAAATAATCTTCACATAGCACTATAACTAAAATATCTGAGATCAGAGTTTTAATATATTATTAAATCTACTTCATAATAAAAAAGCATCCACTTTGGATGCTTTTTTATTAGCCTTATTTTAATACGATTGCATTAAAAATTAAGCTTGTAACTCACGCGCTTTAGACATGGTTAATGCCAGGTCTTCAATCATGTCTTCCTGACCACCAACCGTACCACGGCGACCAAGTTCCATCAGGATTTCACGCGCAGATACGCCATATTTCGCTTCAGCGCGTTTAGCAAACAACAGGAATGAAGAGTAAACACCGGCATAACCTAAAGTTGCCGCATCACGGTCGGCACGGATCGGGTTGTGCATCATTGGAATCACCAGATCTTCAGCAACGTCTTGTACTTTAAACAAGTCAACACCAGTGTCCATACCCATACGGTTTGCCACAGCGATAAACAATTCGAGTGGTGTATTACCCGCACCAGCACCTAAACCTGCAGACGCCAAATCAACACGTACCGCACCTGCTTGAACCGCAGCAACAGTATTCGATACACCCATGCCTAAGTTGTGGTGACCGTGGAAACCAAGCTCAATGCTTGAATCCAAGTGTTGACGTAAGTGACCCACACGGTCGATCACGTCCTGCGGAAGCATATAACCCGCTGAATCTGTCACGTAAATACAGTTTGCACCGTAAGACACCATCTTGTTTGCTTCTTCAAGCAATTTTTCAGGAGATGCCATATGCGCCAACATTAAGAAACCGACGGTGTCCATTTCTAGTTTACGTGCAGCGGTGATGTGCTGCTCAGAACAATCCGCTTCAGTACAATGCGTCGCCACACGAATGGTAGAGACACCAATTTCATGTGCCATTTTCAAATGGTCAACCGTACCGATACCAGGAAGAAGCAATGCAGAAATTTTTGCATTTTTCATACGTGGCACAACAGCAGACAAATATTCTTCATCTGTTGCAGCAGCAAAACCGTAGTTCACTGATGAACCGCCCAGGCCGTCACCGTGCGTTACTTCAATTAAAGGTACGCCTGCATCATCAAGTGCGGTTGAAATTGCAATCATTTGCTCAACAGTCGTTTGATGGCGCTGCGGGTGCATACCATCACGCAAAGTCATATCATGAACAATAATCTTAGACATTTTGGTATTCCTTTAAGCTTCAGCGATGTTGAACACATGTTCTGCGAACATTTCTGCAGTACGTGCAGCTGCTGCAGTCATAATATCCAGGTTGCCTGCGTATTTCGGCAGGAAGTCACCCAGACCTTCAACTTCCAAGTAAATTGATACACGGTTGCCATCAAATACAGGACCATTTACAAGCTTGTAACCTGGTACGTATTTTTGAACTTCCTTGATCATGGCATGTACAGATTCAGTGATCGCTGCCTGATCCGGCTCGCCTTCAACCAAGCAATGTACTGTGTCACGCATCATTAAAGGTGGCTCAGCCGGGTTAATGATGATGATCGCTTTACCCTGTTTCGCGCCGCCGACTTTCTCAATTGCACCCGCAGTGGTACGTGTGAATTCGTCGATGTTTTTACGCGTACCAGGACCTACAGATTTGGTCGATACAGTTGCAATGATCTCACCATATTCAACTGGTTGAACGCGAGAAACTGCAGCCACCATCGGAATCGTTGCCTGACCACCACAAGTCACCATGTTCACGTTAGGCACTTCGCCCGCTTGTAGCAATGCTTCAAGGTTGACTGGTGGTACACAAAATGGACCAATCGCAGCAGGCGTTAAGTCAATCATGAGCACGCCAAGTTCATTGAGCTTGCGGCTGTTTTCAGCATGGACATAGGCAGAAGTTGCGTCGAATGCAATTTTGATGTCATCTTCAAGAATATGAGGAAGCAGACCATCGACACCTTCAGCTGTGGTTTTTAAACCCATTTTTGCAGCACGCGCCAGACCTTCAGAAGTCGGGTCAATCCCCACCATCCAAACAGGCTCTAACCATTCGCTGCGTTGTAATTTATAAAGCAAATCAGTACCAATATTCCCTGGACCGATCATTGCACATTTAATCTTTTTCATGAATGTACTCTCTTGGAATCTTGATTATTCAGCAGCGAATGCAGCGGTTACTGAACCGAAGCCTTCAATTTCAACTTTGAATTCATCACCTGGTTGCGCCACAACCATTGGACCTAAAGCGCCCGTCAAGATGATGTCACCTGCCAACAATGGACGGCCACGACGCACCATTTCATCTGCAAGCCAAACCGCAGCATTGAGTGGGTTTGCAAGACATGCTTTACCCACGCCTTGAGAAACGACTTCCTCACCGCGCGTCATCACCATCTTGCAGTTCACCAGATCAAGTTTTTCTAACTTAACCGGCTGAGAACCCAAGACAAATGCAGCAGAAGATGCGTTATCCGCCACAGTATCAATCAGGCTGATTTTCCAGTTTTCGATACGGCTATCGACCACTTCAATTGCAGGCAGTGCATAATCAGTTGCGCTGATAATGTCTGCATACGTGTGTTTTTCTTTGGTTAAATCCTGGTTAATCACCAATGCGATTTCTGCTTCAACTTTCGGCTGAATCAGAAGGCCAGCTGGAATTGCTTCACCATCGCCATAGGCCATGTCGGCAAATAACATACCGAAATCCGGCTGATCTACACCCAGTTGCGCTTGAACGACTTTAGACGTCAAACCAATTTTACGACCCACCAGACGGCGACCTTCAGACAAAGCACGCTCGGTATTCACTTCCTGAACGGCATAGGCGATATCTACGTCAGCACTTTCACCGCCAAGTTCCGGGCGAATCGGTGCAATCGCAGTTTGTGATAATTCAGCGCTACGAAGTGCTTGTGCAACTGATTCAACAACAGCAGAATTCGACATCAATGTTTCCTTAAACTGCAAAAATTAGGCTTATGCCGGGATCTAAGAGGGACAGAAAATATGAAAATGATCAGGCTGATCATCCGCATGGACTGCCTTTCTCAGATCGAGCATAGGAATAAACAGTTTTAGGATGGGAAAAATCCGGCTTTTATGCCAATAGTTATTTTATTTTTTGCTATAGCTATTATCTATAAGGAGAATTCATAAAAATTTAAATAAAACAAAATCTTATTATTTAAAACACATCGCTATTTAGCAAAATAACTACCATAATATGACCGAATAAAATCAGTACAATTACGACTTTAGACTAAAAGATAAGAACCAGCGCTTAAATCTGCAGCATTCCCCAGCCAATTTAAACCGGGGAACTGCTTGTTTTTCATTACAACCAAGATACTGGATTAAACTGCTTGTTTCCATTGGACTTTAGCCAACAAAGCGCTATGCAAAGCAGCCACATCATCCACGATACAGACTGGATTAAATTGTGCTAAAAGTTCAGGTTCATGCACACCATAACTTACCCCAACGCTTGGCATGGCAATATTTTGCGCCATTTCCAGATCATAAGACGTATCACCGACCATAATCGCATGTTCAGCCTGCACACCGGTTTCCGCCAGAATTTCTTCTAACATGAGTGGATGAGGTTTAGAATGGGTTTCGCTGGCTGCGCGCGTACTCACAAACAGCTCTTCACTGTTCGTCTGTTTTAATACACGATCCAGACCTTTACGGCTTTTCCCTGTGGCTACTGCCAGCTTCACGCCTTGCTGCTGTAAATCTGCGAGCATGTGCGCTACGCCTTCAAACCAGGAATCTCCTGATGAGTTGGCAACATAATGATCGGAATAAGCCTGTAAAATATCGCTATGTAATTCTGGTACTGTCGGGAATAAACGCTGTGCAACTTCAGGTAAACCCAGTCCAATAATACTTTTCGCATCTGCATCCGTTAACGGCTGCTGAAACTGCTGTGCGGCAAACTGCAAACTCGCCACGATTTGACCGACTGAATCAAATAAAGTGCCATCCCAATCGAAAATGACCAATTTTACAGGTGAGTTCATAAAAGATTTCCTAGATTTGATTCAGTCTTGAAGCCCTCTCCTACAAGGAGAAGGAATTTTTCATTCTTAAGCAAATGACTTTAATAAAAGAACCAATAAAGTCGAATTATCAATGAAGTTTTAATTCAACATTACTATTTAATAAGTAACGTTCCCTCTCCTGAACGAGTTTAAAGCACTGCTTTAAACGACGTGCAAGAAGGAGACTTGCTCAGCAGTGCTGCTTAGGGAGAGGATTCTTTTGAAATTTAATCTCCCCTAGCCCTCTTTAAGAAATAGGGGAATTCCCTCCTTTTTCAAAGGAGGGTGAGGGTGGATTAAATTTATTAAAAGAAAAAATAAGTCCTTATTGGGCAGCCGGTTTATCCGCTTTCTGCGCTCTTAACTGCGCCACCAGACTCTGCATATCTTCTGGCAATGGTGCTTCAATTGCTGGATAGCCCGGAATGTCCAGACGCATTGCATGTAAACACAAACGGCGTGGTTTTGGCCCACGATATTCTGTTTCATGACCATACTTTTCATCGCCTACTAGCGGATGACCAATACTCAAACCATGAACACGAATCTGATGGGTACGACCAGAAAGCGGAGATGCATACACCAGTGTGGCATGCATAAAACGTTCCTGCACATTCCACTGGGTTTTAGACTCTTTACCTTCTTTCGGGGACACGCAGACACGACGTTCACCATTGGCCAGCTCGTAACGATGTAAAGGTGCATCAATCAGCTGTTTATCCAGACTGACCTGCCCTTTTACTACAGCGGCATAGGTTTTTTTGATTTTATGTTCACGCAACATATCTTGTAATGTTTTCAACACGCTACGCTTTTTGGAAATCATCACCAGACCGGAAGTATCACGGTCAATCCGGTGAATCAGTTCCAGATACTTTTTACCGGTTGCGGCACGCAAGCCCTCAATCAGGCCATAGGCCACACCGCTACCACCATGCACAGCAATCCCGGAAGGTTTATTCACGACCATCAAACCTTCATCTTCATAAATCACACGGGCCAATAAGCCTTGTGCCACTTTGTCAGAAACAGGTGCAGCAGATTCATCTTTTTGTTCATAGCGAATCGGCGCAACGCGAATCTGGTCACCGATTGCGAGTTTGGTTTCTGCTTTAATGCGTTTTTTATTAACGCGAACCTGGCCTTCACGAATCAGACGATAGATACGGCTTTTTGGCACACCTTTCAGACGACTAAACAGGAAATTATCGATGCGTTGTCCATCTTGATGTTCATCCACTTCAAACCAAGTGACGTTTTGCCATTGTTGCGTAGAATTCATACAGTTACTATGACCCAAAAAATACTAAAATTGATTAAAAACTGATCACTTAGGTTATGCTTTACACAAGAAACATAAGCTTAGCCCATAGGCAGATGATGCAAGGTTTGATATAGTCAGCGCACGGAAACCATCGTTTGTGAGTAAAAGTTGAATCATTTCAGATTTTTCTGAACTTGATTGTTCAATTAAAGACTCACATGATACGGGAAGGTCCCCAAAGAATTATGCCACGCCGAAGGCTTATTATATCGGCAAACAAAGCAAACTGTTGCGTTTAATTGTACCTCAGGTACATAAATCAGTTTGTCTTAAAAAATATGTCGCCAACTTTGTTGGTTTTTAAACGTAAACTGATACACATCAGATTAGTCGCAACCTGAAGACGACTTCAGGCTACAGCGTTGATGCATTGGATCTGCACAGTTTGTAAAGATACGACGACAATTCCGTATCAAGACACTTTCTATAAAGAAGGGATGATCTTCGAGCAATGTGACAGTGAAAGTTACACACATCCAATGCACCGCTCGTCCGCCAGTGAAGCGTTCAGGTGACTTTAATCCGTTTAAAGATTGAAGCCGTATTGCCATCATCAATACGTGAATCAAAAACCGAAGCCCATCTATATTAAATAGAGCTCGGTCATAAAAGACTCAAACCACAATGAAATTCATTGCAGATTTGAGCCATTGATCCGTGATGTGTGATGTTCGCTACGTGTATAGCGATTTTTTGCTGTGTATCACTATAAGGTGTTACACCCATGAAACGTATGTTGATTAATGCAACACATGCCGAAGAAATTCGCGTTGCACTTGTCACTGGTCAGCGTCTTTACGATTTTGATTTAGAAAATCGTACCCGTGAACAAAAAAAATCCAATATCTACAAAGGTCACGTGACTCGCGTTGAACCTTCTTTAGAAGCTGTATTCGTTGAATACGGTGCAGGTCGCCAAGGCTTCCTGTCAATGCGTGAAATCGCAAATTCATATTACAAAGCCGATCCTCGCCAAACTTCAAATATCCGTGAACTGATCACTGAAGGCACCGAACTTCTGGTTCAGGTGGAAAAAGAAGAGCGTGGCAACAAAGGCGCTGCCCTGTCTACTTTTATCTCACTTGCTGGCCGTTATTTGGTATTAATGCCAAACAACCCGAAAGGTGGTGGTATCAGCCGTCAGATTTCCGGTTCAGTGCGTGAAGAACTGAAAGAAATGCTGGCAACACTGAACGTGCCACGTGGTATGAGCGTGATTGTGCGTACTGCCGGGATTGGCCGTTCACAAGAAGAATTGCAACTCGACTTACAGCACTTGTTAGACCTTTGGGCACAAATCCAGAGCACGGCAAGTTCAGGCCCATCGCCAATGCTGGTACATCAGGAAGCGGGTGTGGTAACACGTGCCATTCGTGACTACCTGCGTGATGATGTTGCTGAAATCCTGATTGACTCAGAACAAGCCTATAACGAAGCCTATAACTTCGTAAAAGCGGTAATGCCACGTCAGTTAGAAAAACTGAAAACTTATACCTTAAATGAACCTTTATTCGCGCATTTCGCGATTGAAAGTCAAATTCAAACCGCTTATGAACGTGAAGTAAAACTTCCTTCGGGCGGTTCGATCGTAATCGATCAAACTGAAGCTTTAGTGTCAATTGACATTAACTCGGCAAAATCGACTCGCGGTAGCGACGTTGAAGACACCGCGTTAAATACCAATATTGAAGCGGCAGAAGAAATCGCGCGTCAATTACGTTTACGCGATATCGGTGGCCTGGTGGTGATCGACTTTATCGACATGACCAAAGACCGCAACCAGCGTATGGTGGAAGCGAAGCTACGCGAAGCTACGCAAAGTGACCGTGCCCGTATTCAGTTCGGTCAATTGTCACGTTTTGGTTTGATGGAAATGAGCCGTCAACGTCTGCGTCCTTCTCTTGAAGAAGCGACTGGCTACGTTTGCCCACGCTGTCATGGCACCGGTATGGTCCGTGATCTTCGTTCTTTATCACTTTCGATTATGCGTAAAGTGGAAGAGATCGCGCTACGTGAACGTCATGGTGAAGTTCAAGTCGAAGTTCCAGTCGAAATTGCTGCCTTCTTATTGAATGAAAAACGTCACACCTTGGTCTATTTAGAACAGACTTCAAATGTACGTGTCACTGTGCTGCCGCATCCGCATCTGGAAACACCGCATTATGAAATCACTTATAATGCCGAAGGCTTTGCACCAACCAGCTATGAACGTACTGAAGCAACACGTTCAAGTGAAAAAGAGTTGGGCTATGAGTCATCTGAATGGCATTTAGAAGAAGAACAACATACGCATGCTGCTGCACCAGCGCCTGCTCAACAGCAAAACAACGGCAGAAACAATAAACGCCGTAACCAGCAAAACCAAAATGCACAGCAAGCACCTATTGCGCAACAAGCTCCTGCCCAAGCACAAGTTGCTGCTCCTGCATCTAGCCCATGTGCCTGGTTAGAAAACCTGTTTGTTCAAAAACAGGCTGCGACTGTTGATCAATCGCGTACTGCCAACAATGCAGCTGCAGCAATTGAACAAATGATCAATGGCGGTGCGGTGAGCCGTGGTCAGTTCGGTCAATTGTCTGCACCAGTGGCACAACCTGCGCCACAGCAAGTGTCTCAACCGGTTGCTCCGGCAAGCAGCAATGCTTACCTGGCACCATCGACTGTAGCGCAAAAACAGGAACGTGATGCTGAAAAGCCGGCAGAGCGTGATGAAAGAGCACCGCGTCATAACAACAAAAAACCACGTAATCCGAAGCACAAAGAACCGCGTGAGCAGGTTCAGTCTGAAGCTTCCGCGCCTCAGCAACATCAGGTGCATGAAGAAGTGGTTCAGGTATCTCGTCAAGAGCAACGTCATGAAGCACGTGAAAACAAGCGTAATTCTCGCCGTCAGCATCATAACGAGCCATCTCAGCAAAATGATGTTCAAAACAATGAACAACAGCCACAACAGGCAATGCCACGTCGTGACCGCCGTAACCAGCCACGTCAGGAACGTCCAAATCGCCACCGCGATCCAAGCGTGCTGAATGAGCAGGCTCAACAAGCAGCACCTGCAGTCGTTGAAGTTCCAGCAGTCAATGACAAGCAGCTTCGTGTTGAATTGGTCGATGCGCCACGTCAAGACGTGATGCCGACTGCTATGGTGGTGAATATTGACCAGGCGAAAAGCGAAATCGTGGCATTGAATGACAATGCTGCAGTTGTAACGCCAGCGGTTGAAGTTACTGCACCGGCAGATGCGCCAGTTGAAGAAGCCGCTGCTGAAAATGTAGTAGAAGCTGCACTGACAGCACCTGCTGAAGAAGTTGTGACAGCGGAAGAATCAAGTGCTGAAAAACCTCGTGCCAGCAACGATCCGCGTCAGCGTCGTCGTCAGCAACGTGAAGGACAGCCTCAACAGGCTACAGTTCAGAAATTGACTCCGTCACAAGTACCAACTTTGGGTCAGTTCACTATTGGTAGCCTGATTCGCCATGTTTATGGTGAAGACTGCTCCGTACTGATTGAACAGTTTGGTTTATTGCCAACCTTCAACCGTGCTCTAGAGAAGTTCACAAAAGAGTACAACGCAAGTCTGGTGGCTGCAGCAACGCCTGCCACAGAGAAAAAACCGGTCACCCGTGATGTTCAAGTGACCGTAGCCAAGGTTGAAGCAGAGCCTGCTCCAGTTCTGGACCTGACTCCACCAAAACCGGTGTCGGACAAACGTGTCGCAAATGATCCACGTGAGCGTCGCCGTCTGGCTAAACAGGCTGCAGAACAGGCCCTGCAACAAGCCAAGCAACAGGCTAAAGTAGAAACAGCTCCGGCAGTTGAAACTACGCCAGAAGCACCTGTAGCAGCAGAAGCGCAAGCAGAGTCTGCTGAAGCAGCGGCAACTGAAACTCCAGTAACCACTGAAGTAGCTATTGAAGAAACCGTAAATGCTCAGCCAGCTGAACAAGCAACTGAAACTACGGCACCAGTAGATACAGCTCCTACAGAAGCGGCTCCAGTGACTGAAGCTCAACCTAGAGATGCTGCGCCAGTTGAAGCAAATGCTGAATCAGAAGCTCCTGTTACAGAAGCCCAGGATCAGGCCGAAGTAACAACAGAAGACACTAAAGCCAGCGAAGCTGAAAAAGCGGAGAAACAGGCTGCTCGTCCACGTCGTCCACGTGGTCGTCCACCGAAAAAAGCCAATACTGCAACTGAATCATAATTTGCTCAATTGCAGTCATATAAAAAAACCTAGTCATTTCGGTGACTAGGTTTTTTTTTGCTAGATTTAGTCAGAATAGGTTGATTGCACTAGTGTTTTAACGCTAAAAGATGGATAGCTCGTCAACTGTATATAAATTAAACGTATCGGATACGAAAAATAAATAGGATTCTCATGACCCAAATGAAACCACACGATCTGATTGGGATTGCAGATGTCGCTGCCAAAATCCCGGCTTTCTTGACCAAAGTGCCCAATTTGCTCACTGGTCTAAGACAGGCATATTTACGTACTCCGAACACACCGGCCGGCCTGGGTCTGGCTTTTGAAAAAGCCACCAAGCGTAACCCGGAAGGCATTGCCTTGCGTTTTGAAGAGCAAAGCTATAGCTATGCTGCTCTCAATGCCTGGACCAACCAGATTGCCCATTTCTATCTATCCTTGGGCGCCAAGAAAGGTGATGTTGTTGCTGTCATGGTCGAGAACCGCCCTGAGCTGATTGCCAGCGTGATTGGTCTGGCTAAACTGGGTGTGACCACCGCTCTGGTCAATACCTCTCAAGTCGGCAAGGTGCTGACGCACAGTATCAATCTGGTCAAACCGATTGCCCTGATTGTGGGTGAAGAGTGTCGTCATGCAGTCAACGAGATTCGTAATGACCTGAATATTAGCAGTGACCGCCTGCACTGGTTTGCAGATCAAAACACTCAAGCCGATCCGGGTCAGGCGCCTGAAGGCTTTATCAACCTGGCTGAAAAAACCGATCTTGCTCCCAAATTCAATCCATCAACTACTCATTCGGTACAGGGCAAAGACGGGCTGTTCTATATTTACACCTCTGGCACCACGGGTCTACCTAAAGCGGTGATCTTTACCAATGGTCGCTGGACGCTGGCTTATGGCACCTATGGGCATGTGCTGAATCTCAATAAAGATGATGTGATGTACTGTACCCTGCCGCTTTATCATGCCACAGGCATGGTGGTGTGCTGGTGCGGTGTCATTGCAGGGAGCAGCACCCTGGCTATTCGCCGTAAATTTTCGACCTCTTCTTTCTGGAAGGATGTGCAAAAATTTGATGCCTCTGCGATTGGTTATGTCGGTGAGTTGTGCCGCTATCTGATGGATGCTCCCCCATCTGAACTGGAAAAAGGTCACCGCGTGACTAAGATGATTGGGAATGGCATGCGCCCAAATATCTGGGATAAATTTAAATCCCGTTTTGGCATTCAGGAAGTGCTGGAACTGTATGCCTCTAGTGAAGGCAATGTCGGTTTTAGCAATATTTTCAATTTTGACAATACCGTCGGTTTCTCACCCACACCGTATGCGATTATTGCCTTTGATAAAGATAAAAATGAGCCGGTACGGGATGCCAAAGGCCATTGCAAACGGGTGAAAAAAGGCGAAACTGGTTTATTAATTGGTAAAATTACCCGCCGTTCACCTTTTGATGGCTATACCGACCCGGAAAAAAACAAGTCAGTCATTATGCAGGATGTATTCACCAAAGGTGATGCTTACTTCAATACCGGAGATCTGGTGCGTAATATCGGCTTCCGTCATGCGCAGTTTGTCGATCGTTTAGGCGATACTTTCCGCTGGAAAGGTGAAAATGTTTCCACGACTGAAGTTGAAAACATGCTGACTGAGTATGAGAAAATCGTTGAAGCGGTGGTGTATGGTGTAGAAATCCCCAATACCAATGGTCGTGCCGGCATGGCTGCGATTACCCTGAAACCCGATGTAAAATTGGATGATGCAGATTTAGCAGCCATGGCCGCTTGCTTTAAAAAATGCTTGCCAGCTTATGCGGTACCAGTATTTTTACGCGTACAACAGCAAGTTGAAACTACAGGCACCTTTAAATACCAGAAAAATAAATTGAAAGAGCAAGCATTTGATCCGAGTAAAACCGATGAACGCCTGCTGGTCTTATTGCCAGGTGCAACGGCGTATTCCGAGCTCACCGCAGATATTTTTGCCAATATCCAAGCCTATCAATATCGCTTCTAAGTACTGAAGTTGCCTATTTTTTGTTTAGATAAAGCATAATTGTTGTATTTATAATCAAACATGGGCAACTTTGTTATTTTTTGCTTGCGCTGAAATGAGATCTTGCTACAATACGCTCCATCAAACAAAGTGGTGCTTTAAGCTATTTAGCTTGACTTGCACTGCATATTCAAACCTGGTTTGAATAATGGTTCGGGGTCGTTAGCTCAGCTGGTAGAGCAGCGGACTTTTAATCCGTTGGTCCCGCGTTCGAATCGCGGACGACCCACCACTTATTTGATATTCCTTGATGGGTCGTTAGCTCAGCTGGTAGAGCAGCGGACTTTTAATCCGTTGGTCCCGCGTTCGAATCGCGGACGACCCACCATCTTCCGAAAGGATCACGTAAAAGTACACCACACTTTTGCGTCATAAAAATGGTCATCATCATTTTTATTCCTCGGGGTCGTTAGCTCAGCTGGTAGAGCAGCGGACTTTTAATCCGTTGGTCCCGCGTTCGAATCGCGGACGACCCACCATTCTTTCCTTAGAATGTTTCTCTGATTTCCCTTATTATATTTTAATTAAATTGCGATGTTTTGGTCGTGTATTTCTGCGCCCATATTTTAGGCTCACACGTTCCCGCAACTTGCCTTTATTGTCTAATCTAAATAGTGTTTGAATTAAGCTTTCGACCAGATCAGCCGATTTTTATCGGGTATTATTCTTGAATATGAAAGGATGTGTCTTTGACCAGTTCATAGGCTTTTGAAGGTGCCGGATAGCCGCGATCAAATAATTCCCGGTTGGTTCTTTCCTTTTCACTATAGATTTTTTCCAGATTCATGACTAAGTGATTTGAATCTTTAATTTTATAGTAAAAGCTCGCCCCTTCTTTGCGATTCACTACTATATCGGTACGTTCCGGATTGATAAACCAGCGGTCTTTACGGTAGGTGATATTGTGAGCCGTGCTGTTTTTGGTATTATCAATAAATACTTTGCCATACTGTAAAATGCTGCGATGCACGGTACCGTCCGGCATCAGAGTTAATATAAATTCTGCCTTGCCTTCAGTACAAGGGGCAAAGCGGCCATCACAATCAATTTCAGTATGATAACGGCCTATAAACGCCTTGGCATCCTCTGGCACAGTTGCCGGGTTTAAATCAGCTTCTGCCGGAAGAGTCGCCTGCCCTGCGACCTGAGTTAAGGATTTGGCACTGACGGTCACTACATCGGCCTTCGTATTGGCAGCGGAAATTTTAACGCCTTCTTCTGATGTTGCCTGACTTTCCTGTTCAGGTTTGACCTGCTGCTGATCACAAGCCTGCAAAATCACTACACTCCCCAACACCAGGCTACATTTAAAAAAACTGCTTAATGTACAACGTGATACATCCAATTTCATTTTTAATAAACCTAAATAGGAAACATGGCGAGCAAAAAGCACACAGCAAAGCTGATGAACTTTACACAAGAGTTCAATAGAATTTTCACTATGTTAGTAGCTCTTAGATCTGGTTTTAATCTTTATTAACATTACTTAACGATTTTATTTGTAATCAGCACTTTAAAAAGTTTAAGTAAACTCCATTTATTTAAGTATGGATCTAGTTTTAGGATTCAAACCTATTTTTAATCAGGAGATTTTAATGGCCAATGTTGGTTTATATCGCTCTAACCGCTCAAACATGATTGCAGGTGTGATGGGTGGTATTGCTGAACGTTTTGGTTGGAACGCAAATTTATTACGTCTGATTTTTGTGGTGATTTCAATCATGAGTGCCGCATTCCCGGGTATTTTGGTCTATCTGGTGTTGTGGTTAATCATGCCGAAAAAACAGTACAGAATTGATCATGACAGCGTTCATCAACCTCAGGGCTATCAAAATCCTGTGCGTACAGTGAATCAGGATAAACACTATTAAGTTGCATATTAATTTTAACAAGAGCCCTTGACCAGTTTCATCGCAGAGCTTCCTCTTTCACCTCGGTTAAATGGGATGAAATCTGATGCCACGGTAATTTCCCCAAGTTATCGTGGCTTTTTTTGCCTATATTTTTTGTTATTTCTTTGCTGTATTACAGCTTTTCACTTTCTTTCTCAGTTGAATTCACGATAAGTTCAATATTCTAATTTTTGAAATGGATTTCACATGACTCAGGCAGAATGGATGATGCTGTGGCTCTGTGCCGTAGCAGCCCTGCTACATGGTTTAAGCGGCTTTGGCTTTCCCATGATGAGTACGGCTGTTCTGTCCAGCGCATATCCGCTTAGCATCGCGGTTACGCTTGTCATTCTGCCCTGCCTGCTGCTGAATCTGATCATGCTGAATGCCGATCCTACGCATAGTCTGTTGAATAGCATTGGCTATTATATAAAACGCTATTGGCCATTAATGCTTAGTAGCCTGGTCGGCAGTGTACTCGGGGTCAAGCTATTACTTTGGCTAAATGAGGCTTATTTAAAACTGTTATTGGGTCTGGTAATTATATTTTATGTCTTGGACCAGTTACGGGCACGCCCCTTACAAGTTAGTCCGCATATTTCCAGCATGCTCTGTTTTGGTTTACTGGCCGGCATTATTGGAGGTGCAACCAATGCCATGGCACCTTTTCTGATGATGTATCTGATGAGTTGCCAACTCTCTAAAACAGATATTGTCATTATCAGTAATCTCAATTTCATTGCCGGTAAACTGATCCAGCTGGTTTTACTGTTTCCAATTCTGATCACACTGGAAACCCATCAACAGCATATTCTGATCGGGATAAGCTTATTCGCCCTTGCTGGTGTCTGGATTGGAGGCAAAATACGCCATCGTTTATCTCAGCAGCACTTCAAATGGATTGTCCTGGCTTTACTTCTGGGTTTGGGCTTGTATGCTCTCTGGCAAAGTGCTGGATTATTGCAACAATCTGGTTATAGTATCTTTAAATAGGATATTTTTTAAGCAAAACAAAATTACAAATTTAAAGCTAATATAAAAAATGATGTAAATAAAAATCTTGCAAGGAGAGCATATGACTCAGACCAACCTAGCTACCCCGACCAATGCCATGCCCAAAGGGCTGCTTAAAGGCTGGATTCTTATTTTTGTCGCAGCCATTGTAGCCTATGGCTTATATCTTTACCTGCCCTATGACCAGAATGCCAATAAAGGACTGGCACTTTTAGCCTTTATCGGTATTTTATGGCTGACTGAAGCCATTCATATCACGATTACAGCTTTACTCGTCCCTGTGATGGCAGTATTACTGGCCATGCCAATGGCCTCTGGTGAAGAACTGGTTCCGATTACCACGCAAGCCGCTTTGGCCACTTTTGCCGATCCTGTCATTTTCCTGTTTTTTGGTGGTTTTGCGCTAGCAACGGCGTTGCATATCCAGAAACTGGACCGGAAAATTGCCATGTGGATCATCTCCATGTCCAGAGGGCATCTGGGTATTTCTGTACTAGCGATTTTTGTGGTGACAGCGCTTCTGTCCATGTGGATTTCCAATACGGCGACTGCTGCCATGATGCTGCCTTTGGCTCTGGGTTTGCTTTCACATCTGGATGTCAGCAAGGATCGTAAAACTTTTGTCTTTATCCTGCTCGGCATTGCCTATTCGGCCAGTATTGGCGGACTGGGCACCATGGTCGGTTCCCCTCCGAATGCCATTGCCGCCAAGGCCCTCGGCTATGATTTTGCCGACTGGATGAAAATCGGCTTGCCGATGATGTTCATTATTCTTCCTGCCATGCTGGTCAGTTTATATCTGGTACTACGTCCAAAACTGAATCATAAAATACAATTTGCGACCGAAGATATTCCTTGGACCAGAACCCGTATAGCCACCATGATCCTCTTTCTTTGTACTGCAATTGCCTGGATTTTCAGTAAAAAATTCACTGAAATTTTTGGTATTTCCCAGCCGGATACCTGGATTGCAATTTCGGCTGCCTGTATGGTTGTGATTCTGGGTACCGCAAGCTGGAAACAGATTGCAGAAAATACTGATTGGGGGGTGTTATATCTATTTGGTGGTGGTCTGACCTTGAGTGCCATTCTAAAGGATTCAGGCAGTTCGCTGGTACTGGGTCAAACTCTGGCCAATGCCTTTGGTGATACCTCCCCGCTGATGATTATTTTTGTAGTCGCTACTTTTATTATCTTCCTGACTGAATTTACCAGTAATACCGCTTCGGCTGCCCTGCTAGTACCAGTATTTGCCGCAATTGCGGATCAGATGGGAATGCCCAAAGAAATTCTGGTGATCGTCATTGGTATTGGTGCTTCATGTGCCTTTATGCTGCCGGTAGCCACCCCACCAAATGCGATTGTTTTTGGAACCGGTCATATCCAGCAAAGCGAAATGATGAAAGTTGGTTTTGTGCTGAATATCATGTGTATCTTTATTATTTCACTGTTTATTTACTGGTTCTTTATTTAATTATTACAGCTCTTAAACATCACCCCCTCTACAAAGCACACTCCGGTGTGCTTTGTCGTATCAATCGCCTATATGTTGAATCTTTCTCTCATCGAAAAATAATATGCTTTTAACAATGATAAAGATAAAGTCTTTATATTAAAAACATCAAAAAGTAGCAGATAGATAGTGGACAGGATATTTCACTTAATCTCTCAACCGATCCAGAATTCTCCCTGGAAAATGACGCTTAACCTCGCGCTTACCCCTTTGATCATCGCTGTAATTTTATTCCCTTATGCGCTATTTCATGAAGCCAGCTCTGGGATTTTCTCCATTTTCAGAAGCCTATTTTCGGCGCTTTTGAGTGGCTTCTTTGTCTGCCTGACTTACTGGATGATGATCTTCCCTTTCCTATTGGTGACTCACCTGCTGCTACGCCATTATCAACTGTTTAATATCATCACGATTTTACCAAGCTGCGTCTTGGGGATCCTCACTTTGGCCTATATCTGGCATCATCCACTCAAAGTTTTGAGTACTCATTTTTTTTGTTTCTACTGTATTTTTCCCTGTCAATCGCACTATTTTACAGTTTTCTCAGCTGGCAAGCTGACCAGAGCTGATCACGCCCTGCCTGTTAACTTCTGTTTTAATCCGGTTTTAAGCTTTCATTTTAAAATGATTCAGCTCCTGATTGAGTGCAGCAATCATATCTGCCCGACTGATAATTCCCACCAATTGCTGCTCGCTTACCACCGGAATATAGTTGAACGAACGCTCGACAAAATACGGCACCAGATCCTGAATGGGTTGTAAAGGCTGCACCGTAATTACCTTACGGGTCATGATATGTTTGACCTGATGTTCCCAGCTACTGCGCACATCGGCAGCGCGCTTGAACCATTCCACCACCTGATACATTGCCAGTGTACCGACCAGTTGTTCATCGGCATTAACGACGGGCAGGCTCATCAGGTTCATCTGTTTAAACTTGTCCAGTGCGTGCTGGATATCATCATTTTCATGCAGGGTTGCCACATCCTTCGTCATAATATCCTGGCAGCTAAATTCATGTACCGCACGCGCATTGGCGCGGTTTTGTGCCTCCAGAATGATTTTTTGCAGGTCATATTCACTGATATCCAGCAGCTCGGTGCGCTGATCCAGCACTTCCTGAATATCCTGCGGTTGAATGGTGACTTTCTGGGTCGGCGTCGGATCCTTGGAACGAGTATTTAATTGAGCTTGCTGCGGATAATCCTTGCCAATCATTCGGTTAAAGACAATGGCAATCACCATCAGCAAAATTGAATTGAGCAGTACCGGATAAAATACAAAGGCATAACCCAGTTCATGCACCGGCTGGCCACCCAGCACTGCGGTAATGGCCACGGCGCCACTCGGTGGATGCAGGGAATCCGTGGTCATCATCAGGACGATCGCCAAGGCCACGGCTACACTAAAAGCCTCAGTCGGACTAGCTATGAATAAAGCGCAACTCACCCCAATCACCGCAGCAATGGTATTTCCGACCAGAATATTCCAGGGCTGTGCCAGAGGACTGGCCGGCACCGCAAACAGCAATACCGAGGATGCGCCCATCGGAGCAATATACCAGGCTTCAAAATCCCCCAGAATCCATAAACTCAGCAAAGACGAAACTACCAAACCCAATAGTGCGCCAGCTCCGCAGAGCAACCGGTCTTTGAGTGGAAGGACTTTGAAATTGGGTTTTAAAGTATTGAGCCAGTCGAGATGGGAGTGAAACACAATGCGCCTGATCTTATTGTTTATAGATTTTGGGCATTATAGAACCAAGCAGGAGGAAAGGCATCTGTGTTTTACATCTTTTCACCATTCGCGAATACATGCTTTTTAAAACAATATTTCACTCAGGTTAAAACATTCATCCTACTTTTTATAGAATGATCACTTCATCACCGATAGTCATTTGCATAGAAAAATCCTTTTTACCATGCTGCTTAAATCGTTGTTCAAAAAATTTTTAAAACAACCTACTGGCTCATTTCAGGTTGAATCAGAGGCTGGATTTTTAACAGTTCGACCTCACCATAATAGGTTGAAAATGCCACATCTCCGGCATCGACTCCAGTACCGATCCGAATAAGATTTTCGACCGGAGCCAAACGGGTCGGATCAAACTGCACCCAGCCACCGTCTAAATAGGCTTCAAAAATGGCATGAAAATCGGGTAGAAACTTTTCAATTTCCACATAACCGACCACCATGCGTGCCGGAATTCCCAAGGCACGGCACAGCGCAATGCCTAAATGGGCAAAGTCACGGCATACGCCTGCACGATGCACCAGTACATCTGTGGCAGTGGTAAATTGGTCGGAACTGCCAGACACATAAAAAATATTGTTATAAATCCATTGTTCAATGGCTTTGACCCGAGTATAGCCCGGTGTCATCCAGCCAAATGAGCGTTTCGCCATTTCCAGCAATAAATCTGAATTACAATAACGGCTGGCCAGCAAATAAGGCAATACTTCATCGGGCAGTTCAGGAATAGCCACTTCTTTCAGACCTTGCTGAAGCTCCAGAGAGAGGCCCGGTTGACGAACCACTGTCGCCGTATAATTCAGCTCAAAAGCGTCACAGGGTTCGACCTGTAGCCGAACATGTCGATTTTGATGCTGTGCATCCTGAAATTCATGCCATGTTACGGGCAGATTAAAGCTGAGTTTTTCTTCAAGAATCTTCTGATCGGAATGATGTGCCGCCTGAAGCATAAAAATAAATTCTGTCGGTTGCACGACCTTATATTTTAAATGGCATTGAATTTGATAAGTGGTCATGAAGTTCCTTATTTTTAAGCATTATTATATTGCGTGAATATTAAACTAATTTAAGAACGACAATCGTATAAGATCCGTTGAACTTTATGACTCTCCAGTGAACAGGATGCCATATATCTGATTTATTCCTGATTTTCAGATCAGCCTGTATCAACCAGCAAAGCCAAAATCGCAGTAAGCTTCTAAATGCCGCGTATCCTTTAAGCCTGTTTTATTTTTTTCAGAAAAGTATCCCTACATTAACCCTTTGCCACTCCCCTGCAAAGTCCTTATAATTGAGCACAATTTTTCTCTAATTTTAAGTGGATGACCATGAGTCGCGCCATATCGCATATTGATACCTTCCAAGGCTTAATTCTTGCCTTACAAACTTACTGGGCGGAGCAAGGCTGCGTCATTTTGCAACCTTATGATATGGAAATGGGTGCAGGGACATTCCACACTGCGACTTTCCTTCGTGCACTGGGTCCTGAAACCTGGAATGCCGCTTATGTTCAACCGTCACGCCGTCCGAAAGATGGCCGTTATGGTGAAAACCCGAACCGTTTGCAACATTATTATCAATTCCAGGTGGTGCTTAAGCCAAACCCGGACAATATCCAGCAGCTTTATCTCGATTCATTAAAAGCGATCGGTATTGACCCACTGGTACACGACATTCGTTTTGTAGAAGACAACTGGGAATCTCCAACACTGGGTGCTTGGGGCTTAGGTTGGGAAGTATGGCTCAACGGTATGGAAGTGACTCAGTTCACCTACTTCCAGCAAGTCGGTGGTGTTGAATGCTACCCAGTGACTGGTGAAATCACTTACGGTCTTGAACGTCTTGCCATGTACTTGCAAGGTGTAGATTCAGTTTACGATCTGGTTTGGACCAAAGGCCAGTTCGGTACGGTAACTTATGGCGATGTGTTCCATCAAAATGAAGTGGAACAATCGACCTATAACTTCGAATATGCCAACGTTGAAAAAATGTTTGAATTGTTCGATTTCTATGAAGCTGAAGCAACACGTTTAATTGAAGCGAAACTTCCACTTCCTGCATATGAGCAAGTCGTGAAAGCATCGCATAGCTTCAACTTATTGGATGCGCGTGGCGCGATTTCTGTGACTGAACGTCAGCGTTACATTTTACGTGTACGTACATTGGCACGTTCTATTGCGACCAGCTATGTAGCAGCACGTGCGGAACTTGGTTTCCCAATGGCTGAACCTGCATTACGTGATGAAGTATTGGCACAATTAAAAGCGCAAGTTGAAGCAGAAGCGAAAGAAGCAAACAAGGAGAGCAAATAATGTCTAAACATACCGTTTTGTTCGAATTGGGTTGTGAAGAACTTCCACCAAAAAGCCTGAAAAAATTACGTGATGCGCTACATGCTGAAACGGTTAAAGGCTTAAAAGATGCGGGTCTTGCTTTTGATTCAATCAAAGCTTATGCAGCACCACGTCGTCTTGCACTTAAAATCGTCAATGTTGATGCTGCGCAAGCTGATACGCAAAAACGTTTTGATGGCCCTGCTAAACAAGCAGCATTTGATGCTGAAGGTAACCCGACGAAAGCACTTGAAGGCTTTATGCGTGGTCAAGGCATCACAGTAGATCAAGTATCAACTTTCCAAGCCGGTAAAGTTGAAAAAGTATGCTATTTGAAAGACGTGAAAGGTCAAAGCCTTGACGTTTTACTGCCACAAATTTTACAAAATGCTTTGGACAATCTTCCAATCGCAAAACGTATGCGTTCTGCTGCTAGCCGTACTGAATTCGTGCGTCCTGTAAAATGGGTTGTGTTGTTAAAAGACAACGACGTAGTTGATGCAACCATTCAAGATCATAAAGCGGGTAACGTGACGTATGGTCACCGTTTCCACGCGCCAGAAGCAATTACTTTAACGCACGCTGACGAATACTTAGCGAAGTTAAAAGCAGCTCACGTTGTGGCGTCATTTGAAGAACGTCAAGCCATCATTGATGGTCAAGTCAAAGCGCTTGCTGATGAAGTCAATGCCATTGCGATTGTACCAAGTGATCTTCGTGACGAAGTGACTGCATTGGTTGAATGGCCTGTTGCGCTACGTGCAAGCTTCGAAGAACGCTTCCTTGCTGTTCCTCAAGAAGCATTGATCACGACCATGCAGGACAACCAAAAGTACTTCTGTTTGGTAAATGCAGACAATAAACTTCAACCGTACTTCATTACTGTGTCAAACATTGAGTCGAAAGACCCGACACAAATTATTGAAGGTAACGAGAAAGTGGTTCGTCCACGTTTGTCTGATGCTGAATTCTTCTTCTTGCAAGATCAAAAGCAACCGCTTGCATCTCGTAAAGAGAAATTGGCAAACATGGTATTCCAAGCAGAATTGGGTACGCTTTGGAACAAGTCTGAACGTATTGCAAAACTCGCTGTTGCACTTGCGCCAATTACCGGTGCGAATCCTCAAGATGCTGAAAAAGCTGCACTGCTTGCAAAATGCGATTTAACTTCTGAGCTTGTGGGTGAATTCCCAGAACTTCAAGGCATCGCGGGGACTTACTACGCACGTCTTGAAGGTGAAAATGATGAAGTGGCTGAGTCTTTGGGTGAGCAATATTTACCTAAATTTGCAGGTGATGTTTTACCAAAAACGAAGACAGGTACAACGATTGCCCTTGCGGATCGTTTAGACACGCTCACAGGTATTTTCGGTATTGGTCAAGCACCTACAGGTTCTAAAGACCCGTTTGCACTGCGTCGCTCTGCGATTGGTATTTTACGTCTGGTAACTGAAAACGAGCTTGATGTTTCAATCGAAGATTTGATCAAACTTGCACTTGCTGCTTATGGCGATGTATTGAAAGATCACGACAAGACTTTGGCAGATGCTGTTGCATTCCTTGAAGGTCGTTACCGTGCGAAATACGAAGACCAAGGCGTTGCGGTTGATGTGATTCAAGCTGTTCAAGCGCTTTCACCAAAATCTCCGCTTGATTTTGACAAGCGTGTAAATGCAGTTAATCACTTCCGTGCATTGCCTGAAGCGGCTGCGCTTGCTGCTGCCAACAAGCGTGTTGCGAATATTTTAGCGAAAGAAGCGACACCTGAAGGTACTGTGGTTGAAGCAAACCTGGTTGAAGATGCTGAGAAAGCATTGTTCGCTGAACTTGCGAAAATCACGCCTGTGGTTGAGCCGCTATTTACTGCTAAAGATTACACTGCTGCGTTGTCGGCACTTGCTGCACTTCGCGCACCAGTGGATGCATTCTTTGACGGTGTAATGGTCATGGCAGATGATTCTGCACTTAAATCAAACCGTTTATTGATGCTTGCTCAACTTCGTGACTTGTTTACGAAAGTGGCTGATATTTCGGTGCTTCAGCACTAAGTTTTAATTGCTTGAAGTTTAAACTAAACCCCGCTATAAGTTAGTGGGGTTTTTTTAATAGACAAATATAATGCAAGCGAATCACAGAGCTTATGATTTTGAAAAAAGTCGTGAAAGGATGGATGAAATACTAGATTCTTCCGATAATAATTACCAAGAGAGCGACAAAGTACCTAGTATTGATGATTTAACTTATACCAATGGCTATCACATAAATTGCTCTGCTCTTTTTATTGATTTACGTGGCTCAAAAGAGTTAGCTACTAAACATCAAAAGAAAGTTTTAGCAAAAATATATAGAGCATATATCTCTGAATTAGTTGCGCTTCTTAATGGAAATCCCAATATTCAACAAATCTATATTGAAGGCGATTGTGTTTGGGGCGTTTTCAACACAGAAACAAAATCTCAAATTGATAGAGTATTTCAAACTGCCTACGAAGCAAATTCACTAATCCAAACATTAAATATCAAATTAAGGAAGAAATCATACACTCAACTTAAAGTTGGTATAGGGCTCCACTATGGACAAGCATTAGTTATTAAGGCTGGCTATAAAGGTAGCGGTATTAACGAAGTAACTTGGATTGGTGAACTTATTGGGAAAACTGCAAAATATTGCAATGAGGCAAATAAAGGATGGCGAAAAACCATTATTCTTTCTGATGTATTTTATTCAAACTTAAATGACCATAATAAAAATCTATGTAGCAAAGTAAATTATACTGACTACTATGAAGGGGATGTTGTGAGCATAGCTATGGACAAATGGGTTCAAGAAAATGGATAAACTTGAATTTCTAAATTCGGCTATACAGGATACCCAACAAACTATTCGTGCTATTGATTTTAAAATTGGGGCATTACTTGCTGGCTGTATTGTCCCTTTTCCAAAAATTCGTGAAATTTTCGAGTTTTTAACAGAGAGTGGATTTTTTTGGCAACATGCTTTAGCTGCCATTATTTTCACAATGTGGCTAGTTATTGTTTTTATTTTACTTGCAGCCCTCTCAGCAATTGATAATCCAATCAAGCATATTACTGACCATTCAAATCAAAAAGGTCTATATTTTAGTGGAGGATTGTTCAAATTCAATTTATGGAATCTCTTATTTCGCACAAAAAACTTTTCGACAAAAACTGTTCAAGAGTATAAAAATGAAATTGATGATCCAACGTTAGATATCTCTCAAGAATTATCTTATGAACATTTAAAATTAATCTATATTCGTGATTTAAAAATATTCCGATTACGTTATGCAACAGGTTTAATTTTTATACTTATCTTAATTGGCTCTATAAGTTTTATATCTGCTCCTAGCACGAAGAAAGTGGACATAGTACATCAGGATTCTCAACAGCTTCATCCCAAACAATATTTAGACTATTTGTTATAGGCATTTCACTTTATATTTCTTATACTCAAACCAACAACACTCAACAAGAAAGCATCATATGAAATTTAAAACACTCATTCTGACTGGTCTTGCGAGTATCGCAGTTACAGCTTGTACATCTGCACCCAAAATCCCACAGCTACAAGTTGGCGTCTTACAGGAAGTCCAAAACCTCGAAGTTGTTCCAGAGACCACCAATAACAAGGCAAAACTGACCAAATTCCTCGATAAATGCGTGATTGAATTTACTGGTGATATTGGCAATAACCGCATCATTGAACAATGGTCATTTAAAGGCATGACCCTGATCGATGCCGGCTCAGCGACCTTCCAGCGTGACGGCAGCAGCACTGCACACAAATTTAACCTGCACGATGCAAGCGTACAAAAGAACTTTGTCAGCTTACGCGAACATTTCGCCAAAGATGCCCTGACACAATGTGATTAAAAAGATCGCCTTGTTTCTAGTCTAAGAACAGGGCTTTTATTTTGCTAAAAATCAATTCGACACTTGGGCTAATTTCTACTGCCCTTTCTTTAAAAATTACAATATTTCGGCACAGATCAACCTGAAAGCTCTGCACTCTTCACAGGATATTCATTGTTTTTGACCAATTATCCGTTACACTGAAAAACAAACTCAGACCGCACTTAGACGAATTCGAGGTCGATCCATAATGAATATCAAAACCCCAATTATTTTAACGACAGCTTTGATGCTTTCTGTTCCAGCATTTGCACAAACCACGACTCAGTCTGCTAAACCGGTTAAGCCTTATGGTGAAAATCCGAACCTGCTGCATGTCTTTGCTTATAAAGCACAGGAAGGCGTGATTAATACTGCCGAGAAAGTCGGTGAAGCAACGGAAAAAGGCATTGCTAAAATCAAGCCAGGGGTAGACCGTGCCTGGAGTAATACCAAGTCTGCAACCTCGGATACACTGCAAAAAGTAGATCAGGGTGCAACTCAGGCAGCCCAGCAAGCCGGTCAGAAAATTCAGCAGACCAAAGAAGTTTGGCGTGGCAATTCACAGCAGGCGCCTATTGTTCAGCAGCCTTTAAGTGAGTCCTCTGCTGCCCCACAACAAACAACCACCCCACAAATGCAGCCTCAATCTGATTCAGGTTCAGCCACCAGTTATGCGGTAACCGATTTATAAAAAAAGCCCGTGATGGGCTTTTTTTATTTTTAGAAAATAAAACTATTATCTTGTATCGACGCGATCTATCAATTGACCTGTCGGATCGGCTGACCTTGTTTAAATGCTGCTACATTTTCCACCATCTGATCCACAATCCGTTGTCGTGCATCGACACTGCCCCAGGCATTATGCGGTGTCACAATCAGGTTGGGAATCGTTGAATCAAGTAGTACATTGCCTTGTTTCGGTGGCTCTACCGTGAGTACATCCGTCGCTGCACCGGCAATCTTGCCTGCACGCAGAGCCTCAGCCAATGCCGCTTCATCGACAATTCCGCCACGCGCACAGTTAATTAAAAATGCGCTGCTTTTCATTGCATCCAGCTCAGTATGACTGATTAAATGGTCGGTATCTTCAGTGAGTGGACAATGCAAAGTTAAAAAATCGACTTGAGGAAGTAGCTCGGCAAATGGCGCACGAGATGCATCCGCCGGACGATTTGGCAGCGCGGCAATAAGCACTTTCATGCCAAAGGCTTCGGCCAGTTTCGCCACCGCATGGCCCAGTTCGCCATAACCCACAATGCCCAATGTTTTTCCGGCCAGCTCGACAATTGGCGCATCCAGCAAACAGAACTGACTGGCTTTTTGCCATTCGCCTTGTTGTAACGCACGTTGGTAAGACAGGAATGAAGTCGCCAGATTCAGCATCAACATGATGGTATGCTGCGCGACTGCTGAAGTGCCATAAGCCTGACAGTTACACACGACGATCCCTTGCGCTTTGGCCGCCTCAAGGTCGACATTATTGGTGCCGGTTGCAGAGATTAAAATGAGTTTGAGTTGAGGGCATTGCTGAATCGTAGCTGCATCGATCATCACCTTATTCGTAATGATAACATCGACATCAGCTACACGGGATGCAATCTCGGCAGCCGAGGTCGCCGGATACAAAACCAGTGGATCAAATGCGGCATGCAGTGCCTGAAAGTCTAAATCCTGCTGGTCTAAAGAAGCATAGTCTAAATAAACGGCTTTCATGGCTGTTCCCTCAATCCTGTTTGACAATTTATGTCTGTCATTTAAAACAAGTCATTGAGTCTTTTCAACCCGTTTCCAGCCTGATGCAATTAATCCAGCGGTTTATCCATATGATTACGTAGTAACTTGCGGATACGATACACCACATACACGGACAGAATAATCATAAAGATGATGGACGCACTGACCATGATCACTGCAGGATGCACAGTTTCTGCATGCGCCAGATTGGGTAGAACCAAACCGAAGATAAAACATACTTGCATCATAGAGATCCCCTTCTTCGTTTCAACCATCGGGAGCGGTATGGGTGGATATTATTTGTACCGCTTACCTCTATATTATGCCAAGCCTATCACATGTCAAATAATTGTTTTTATTGAAAATAAAGCTAATTTATTTCATTTTGCGTCATAAACTGCGTATTTTTGTTACTTTCATCGATAAAAGCCGTCGCGCCATACTCATTGGTACTCAGATTCAGCTGCTTATAGCTAAACATATAAAAATCGCTATAACGCTTCATTAAAATCGGATGCATACCCAGACTGAGCTCATCCTGTTCTTTGATCAGCTTCATGATATGTCGGTCGTTCATCACCACCAGATAACGTTCATCATTCAGGTTAATGCTCAATAAACCATTGCCTTTGGCATAAATTGGAATCAGGAATTTATGATTCAGGGCAATTGCGCCTTCTGCATAGCTTTCGATTTTATGACTGATGACATTAAATACCAGACCATGTCCATATTGGTCCAACAGTAACTGACGATTTTCCTGTGGCAAATTCACATGAATGCCAAGCTTGAGCAGGTCATGCTGATCGACCTGTTTATTGCGCAAAAGTTCCCGTAAAATTACCTGTTTCTGGCTGGCATCAAAAAACTGGTTATCCAGTTGCAGATCGTTATTTTTCAGAATGTGTCCTAAGGCCATCCGGTGTCGTGGCAAGACATTTTCAATCACTTTTCGATAATAGAACTTGCTGTTTTTCTTGACCCGACGCATTTTCTGATAGAAATAGCTTGGCTCATATTCATGCACCAAGAAGTCATAGAGCAACTCGGAACTGGCCAAAACTGCGATCGCATCATGTCCGGTAAAAGGCAAATGCAGCACATGATGATGTGGGATTAGTGCCTCTAATTTCAGATAATGGGCACGATCTTCGGCACAGTAAGGATCATACACAATAATATATTCACAGGCGTTGTCGATATCTTCGGCCGCAACCCGCATATTGGCATTCAGCTCTGGCTGATAGAACATGTTATAGCGGGCATCATGTACATCTTCCGGATCAATCGAATATTGCGGCACCATCGCCACCACCCGTTGCACGCCCAAGGCACGGGAATATTTGATCGCGGCATAGCCACCCATCGAACCGCCATACGCAATACGCTGCTGAAACGGCGCAATCAGATCTGCGATGGCTTGCAACATGTTCCACATGGAACCTTGCGGAAACCAGGATTTATGCTTGGGCATAATACCAAGCACATTAAACTCGAATTTCGCCAGTGACTTTTCTGCATTGATGTTGAGGCCCTTGGCACGGGTAATCAAATCGCCAAATGAAAAAATCAGTTCTGAAGAAGATCCCGGCATAAAAATCGCGCGTATATGTTCATCTTCAAAAACAATCTGCTTGTCCATAACTTTCCCATGCTGGTAAATCGAACCCTTCCACAACAATTCAGTCAATGAACGCTGTCAAAAAAGTGAATATGCTATTTTATATCGATCAAAAAGATTAAAAAGCGCAAAATATGACACAATCATTACATCCTGCAGCAAAACGGGGTTTTAGTGCGTCGGCTGAGCTCTATCAGCAAGTGCGTCCCGATTATCCGGCAGAAATCAGCCAGTGGCTGAGTGAAACGCTGGCTTTGCCTGCAGATGCGCATCTTTTGGATTTGGGCAGCGGCACCGGCAAGTTTATCCCCTATTTACGCCCGCTCAGTAAGCACATTATCGCGATTGATCCTGTCCCGGAAATGCTGGCTCAATTACAACAGGCGCATCCGGACATTCATGCTCTTGAAGGCGTTAGCCATCAACTTCCCCTGCCTGATCATAGCCTGAATGCGGTATTTTGTGCACAGTCATTTCACTGGTTTGCCGATTCTGCTACCTTACAAGAATTAGATCGGGTACTCAAACCGCAGGGTTATCTGGTGTTAATCTGGAATCAGCGCGATACTCGAGTAAACTGGGTTCAGGCCTTGGCCGATTGTATTGCTCCCTTGGAAGGCGATACGCCACGCTATCATAGCGGCGCCTGGCGCGAGGTCTTTGCCCAGCAAACGCTATTTCAGCCCAATGCAGAAACTACAATGACCCAGCAACAGCATGGCAGTGTGGAGCAGGTGGTATCCAAGCGGCTGCTCTCGACCAGTTTTATTGCAGCTATGCCTGTAGAGCAACAAGCACAGTTAAAACAACAATTTGAACAGATCATCCAGCAATATACAGCCAAAAGCGCAGAGGAAATGATCGATTTTCCTTATGTCACCTATATCTATGTGTTCAAGAAAAGTAATTAAAGAACAGGAGGCGATCATGCATAAAATACCAGGAATGACACGAAAGGCGCTGTTCGCCGTAGCCATGCTGCTAATGGCATGTGATCAGAAAACTTCAGAGACTCCGACTGAAGCCACAACAGATAACACGGCTTCAGATCAAGTCATGCAGGAACTGAAAACCGAACCACTGAAAGACTTTCCTCAAACTGCCGATGATCCGCATGATATTGCTGCATTGACGGATTATGAACAGCGCTTTCAGGACGTGAGTAGTGATCTGGAAAAAGAATTAAACGGCATGCGCGATGATGAAAACATGACCGCAGAATTTGTCCAGCAACGTCAGCGTGATCATGTCCAGTCAGCCCTGAATATGCTGAAGGCTTTAGAGCTGAAAACCGAACAGGGCCGTTATATTCAGGGTTTGATGTATCAGTACTGGGAACATCAGGACCAATTACTCAATACTCCCAAGACTCAAGCTACGCCTGTAAATGAAGCCAGTGAGAATGTAAAGGGTCTAGGGAAATATCTACACGCCCAAGAACAGCTGGAACGCTGGCGTTCGCAATATCCGGATCTCGCTCAGAAAGAACCCGTTTCCCGGCAAGTGAAGGAATAGTCTAGGATGCTAGATTGGCACACAGTTTAGATAAAATACAAAAATAATCTAAGCTGAACTGGCAGCTTTAAAACAGCATGGATCAACAAGGCCAGATCTGTTGAGTCTGTATTTCAGTATAAATGCCAGTTCGTGCTGACCGGCTTTGTTGCATAAAGGTTTGAAAGGCTGAGTTCCCTTAAGCTACTCAAATTTAAGAGACAACTTGGGTATGAGGGCGACCTAATTCTGTGAATTTATTCAAGACTGCCATGCGTGCATGGATCTCATTCACCTGACTTGGAAAACTCCGCGCTGTTAATTTATCGCCTAATAATTTGATGCAATGCATCTTGGTTTCAACCAAACTTCGACGGTGATAACCAGACCACTTTTTCCAAAGCGATCTGCCTAGCCGTTTGACTGTCTTTAATAATTCGTTCCGCTCTATAGACCTCGCTTGCTGATCCTTCCAAGGCTTTGCATTCTTTCTAGGTGGAATGATCGCATGTGCATCTCGATCTAAAATGACTTGTCGGCAGTGCTTTGTGTCATAAGCACCATCTGTATAAACAGAATCAATTGGTTCATCCAAGGGAATTTGAGCAAGTAAATCTTCGAGTACTTGAGAATCACTGACATTATTTGTGGTGAGTTGTACTGCACGTATTTGCAGGGTTTTAGCATCTATAGCAATGTGAAGCTTACGCCATTGGCGACGATATTCAGCCCCATGTTTCTTGCGTTTCCATTCACCTTCACCAAGAAACTTCAAACCAGTAGAGTCTACGAGTAGATGCAGTCCATCACTACTTTTTTGATAGCTAATCGCAATATCAATATGCTTTTGTCTACGACAAAGGGTGGAATAATCCGGAGCTGTCCAATCTAATCCAGAGAGTTTAATCAGACTTTGAACAAAACCTGTGACCATACGTAAAGAGAGTCGGAATAGTAATTTGATCATTAAGCAGCATTGAATCGCTGTATCGGAGTAGGTTTGATTTCGACCTTGCTTGCCTTGTGATTGTGCATACCACTGAGTCTTTGGATCAAACCAAATGGAAATATTACCTCGGTTAATTAAGGCTCGGTTATAGGATGACCAATTGGTTGTACGGTAGATTTTAGAGGCAGGCTTATTCATTTTGAAATTATATTGCTGAATAAGCTTTTGATGCTAGGTTTGTGCAACAAAGCCGTGCTGACCATAAAATGAGTTAGTGTGCTGTCAGAAACTGATGCACACCTTCTCCCGCTGCACGCCCTGTGGCAAAACACGCGGTCAGCAAATAACCACCGGTCGGTGCATCCCAGTCCAGCATTTCTCCACACAGAAATACATATGGATTAGATTTCAATTGTAGCTGTTCTGACAACACTTTACGCTTGACACCACCTGCACAGCTAATTGCCTCTTCAATCGGGCGGAAACCTGTGAGTGGAATGGTCAAATGTTTAATTTTTTTGGCTAATTCAGCAGGATCTTGCCATACCGCTTTGGCCACCAGTTCCCGAACCAGAGCCGCCTTGGCACCGTCCAATCCGGCTTTACGCCAGACATTAGTTAAAGACTGCTTCTTACTTGGCTGTATTTTTTGCACAAGCTGTTCGATGCTTTGATTTGGGAAGAGGTCCAGATGCAGCTGCATAGGCTGCCCCTGTTTTAGTTGCTCGCGTAAGCCACGCCCCTGCTTATAGATCAGACCACTTTCCAGACCATAATGACTGATCACGATATCGCCGATGGTCTTTTCACCTTGCCCAACCCATGCTGCAACACGTTTCAGCGGCTGACCAAAGATGGGCTGCATAAACTGAGACCAAGGATATTCCACTCCGGCATTACTGGCCTGAAATGGCTCAATTTCATCCGTTTTCAGCCAGGCTTGCCATGCCCCATCACTACCCAACTCTGACCAGGACACTGCCCCACAAGCCAGAATAATGACATCAAAATGTTCAGTGCGATGTTCATTATTTTTCAGATCATGCAGCTCAAGCTGTTGCTGCTGCAACTGGCTGACTTTATGCCGGTAATGAAACTGGATGCCATCACTAGCCAAACGCTTGAGCCAGGCACGCAGCAAGGGCGCGGCTTTCATCTCTGTGGGAAATACCCGGCCGGACGAACCGATATAAGGTTCAATACCGAGCTGTTTCATCCAGTCTTGAATCCAGACCGCATCCCACTGTTTGATCCAAGGGGACAACCACTCCACCTGATCATAACGTTGTACAAACTGTGGCACAGGCTCAGCATGGGAAATATTCAGGCCGGTCTTGCCTGCCATCAGGAATTTTCGCGCGGCAGACGGCTTTTGCTCATAGACATGCAACTCATAATCAAACTGACTGAGCACTTCTGCTGCCATTAAGCCTGCAGGGCCTGCGCCCACAATAGCAATGCGTTTGCTCATCTGATTATTCCGCGACGGTGGCATTCTGCCCTTGCAAAGGCTGGAAATCATCAAAGCGCGTTACATATCTTTCAGGCTTGCTGATGATCAGTTGCTGGCATAGTTCACCGCGCTCCAGATATTTAATTTCAAAATGGGTACGCGCCGAATCTGCAGCAATCACTTCTTTGACAAAAGGTAGCTTCCAGAGCTCTCGCACTTGTATTTCTGCTTCTTCGATATAGGCAGGAATATTACTGGCCAAAGTAATCGTTCCCCCGGTTTTCAGGCGGGAAAGTAGAAACTCAAAAAATGGCATATTGACCCAGCGCTGTGCCGGATTATGCGGTTCAGGATTTGGATATAAAATAAAGAATTGTTCGACCTGCTTCGGATACAGTGCATGCACGATCCACGGTAAAGCATCGGCATGAACGGTTTGTAAATTAGTTTGACCCTCAACAGCATGCTGTTTTTGCATTGCCAGAAATTTTTCACGGGTACGTTCAATTGCAATCAGTTGAGTGTCGGGATTGTTCTTGCTGAATAACAAGGCATGTTTACCTTTACCCGCTCCCACTTCGACGCAGACCGGTTCAGGACTGATGCTTTGAAAATCACGGGGCGCATGCATACGCTGTGCTTGAAATTGACGAATCGGCATAATCAGATCAAACTAATAAAAACCGCATAAGTCTAACAAGCGCGGCTATATTTGCCTAATCGAACCTTTATTTTTCTTTGGAGTCGTCCCATGCCTACCACTTTAAACTGTCCGCGCTGTGGCAAGCTGACCACATGGGAAGATAATGAATTCCGTCCTTTTTGCTCAGAACGTTGCAAGATGATTGATCTGGGTGCCTGGGCCAATGAAGAATATAGTTTGCCTACTCAGGATGCACCACAAGCCGACAACAGCGAAGAATAAAATGTCTTCCCTGTCGAAAATTCTGTCTGAAAGCAGAATCTTGTCGAAATTAAGTAAATAAATCATATGAGTTTTATAAAATTACTTAGATAAAGCAACACGAATTAACATCATTCATAAAGCCTTAGTATTATTGTTCTACTCTAAATTTTCACATTATTTTTAGAGCAATAATATGGGTTATATTATTTTAAGAGTCATATTAATTGGGGTTGGTCTACTTGCACTTCTTTCTTTGGGAGTCGGCATTTTCCAACAAGATAGTTTATTTATTGTATTGGGTGTGCTTTTTGCTTTTGCCGCTTGGCTCATACACATGCAAACGCGACAACTTCGCAATAATCCCTTTTCAGAATAAAAATAAAAGACCAAATGGTATTGGTCTTTTATTTACGCTTTTAACCCGCTTTACCTGCAACAAAAGGATTATGCTGCTTTTCAAAACCAATGGTGCTAATCGGACCATGTCCTGAAATGAATTGGGTTTCATCTGGCAGGCTGAAACATTCTCGCTGAATTGAATCTAAGAGCTGTTGATGGTTACCACGCGGGAAATCAGTCCGGCCAATTGAACCTTTAAACAATACATCCCCTGTCCATAACAAGTCATAATTTTTGTTATAGAACATCACATGACCTGGCGTATGGCCTGGAGCAAAACGCACTTCAAATTCTTCATTGCCGAGTTTGAGCACTTCTCCACCTTCCAGCCATTGGGTCACTTCGACTTTTTCCGGAATCGGGAAGCCATAACGTGCAGAAACTTCCTGAATCATGTCGAGCCAGAATGCATCTTCCTTATGTGGTCCGATTACCGGTACATTCCAGGCCTTTTTTAACGCACCCACCGCACCCGCATGATCCAGATGGCCATGAGTGAGCCACAAGGCGTTAACCGTTAAACCCAGCGCTTCAACTTCAGCTTTCAGTTTTTCAGGTTCGCCCCCTGCATCAATCAAAATGGCTTCTTTTGTGTCCGCATCCCAAACGATGGAACAGTTTTGCTGAAATGCAGTAACTGGAACAATTTTGACTTGTAACATGGGGTGAAAAACCTCGGGCAAGTTAATGGGCAAGTATCTGTGTCAATGCATCCAGATTAGCCTGGAGCAGACTGTTGAGCAATCGCAAATGATCTTCACGGCTATTTAATGCCGGAATGTAACTATAGCTTTCACCGCCGAGTGCTTTAAATGTCTCGGCATTTTCGATTGCCAGCTCTTCAAGCGTTTCCAGACAGTCCGCGGAAAATGCCGGACTCATCACCTGAATTGATTTCACCCCTTGCTTGGCCCAATCTTCGAGCAAAACATCGGTATAGGGCTTGATCCACTCCTGTTTGCCAAACCGCGACTGAAAGCTGATCGCATATTGATCTTCATTTAAACCTAGTGCTTCCGCCACCAATTTACCCGTGATGCGACAACGGTCGGCATAAGGATCGCCTTTATCGGCATATGGCTGTGGAATACCGTGGAAAGACATTAACAGTTTTTCTGGTTGACCATGAATTGCCTGATAATCACGTACACTTTGAGCCAACGACTGGATAAATAAAGGATGTTGATAATAATCCCGGATCACTGTCAAACCGGGTAAATTACGCTGTTTAACCACCCATTTCGCCACTGCATCGTATAAAGGTGCGGTCGACGTGGCTGAATATTGGGGAAACAAGGGAAACAGAATCACGTGTTCCTGTGGCTGCGCGGAGACCTGTGCCAAGACATCCTGAATACTCGGATTGCCATAGGTCATAGCGGGTACCACATTCAGTTCAAACTGCGGATAAAGCTGGGTTAAATGGGTCTTAACTGCTGCGACCTGCTCAAACAGAATTTCACGCATCGGCGAATCCTGTCCCCATACCTGCGCATAGGCCTGTGATACCCGCTTTGGACGGAAGGGCAAAATGAATAAGCGCAGAATGATTTGCCAAATCGGTTTAGGAATCTCAATTACACGCTGGTCGGATAAAAACTGCTTGAGAAAACGGCGTACCGCAGGAATCGTAGGCTCATCTGGTGTGCCCAAGTTTGCCAATATAATCGTCACTTTCGCTTTAGCAGGAGAATACATTCAGTTCGTCCGTCAGGATATCAACCCCTGTACTTTAACAGCTTTTTATTTATTCTCTCTATGGATTAATACGCTGACTTATATTGAAAAGTGCGATCTAAATCCAGCAAGCTGCTGTCCAGCAACTTTTGCGCTTTTGGGGTAATCTGCCACAGCATGCGCTGGCGGTCATCACGACCGGATGGCACAATCCAGTCATTCTGGCGCATTTGAATTTTTAAACTATGCAAGGCACGAATATTCATCTGGGCACGCGCGACAGCATGCGCTCGTGGCATCTGCACCCGCGCATCCGGCAGGCCGGTTTCATTCAGATATTCATTCATGCGCTTTGAGAAAAACTCTTCGGGTGTGGGATTGACAAAGGTTGAGCCCAGCAATGCCAACAATTGTGCCCAGGTGAGTTTTTTCTGGACTTTGATTTCCTTGAAGTTACCATCCTGATAGGCATGCATCCGGTATTCAAAAGAAAAAATTTCATGCATCGCCACTTTGGGCAGGCTTAAGAATGGATCGAGCTGAGCTGTTCCGCCATCACGTTCCAGTTGCGCGACTTTCGCTTTAAGCTGGTCAATCTCGTCATGCAGGGCTTGGGTATTTTGCGGGCGTACCCAGCCGGTCACCGGATAGCGCTCCAGCATTTGTGACATGTTAAAACGCACTGCCATTTCCAGATCGCGCAGGCTACGGTAAGTAAAGACCTGATCGACTTCCTGCTGTAACAGTTGACGGAATTCCTTGAATTTTTCCTGTAATTCCGGTTTGGCATCATGCAATGCACTTTCACGTGATGCCGGATCATCATGCATAAACACAATAATCGGTTTTTGCTTGGTCACTGCATAAATATATTCGAGATGCATATAGCCAACACCCGATACCGACTGCTCTCCATACTGGCTTCCCAGCAGAATCACGACATAATCACAGTCATCAATCTGGCGGCGTGCAAATGCAGTATTCAGGGGTGTACGCTGTTCCAGTCCCCACGAGAAAAACCCCATTCCTACCAGTGTTTGAGACAGAATGATACGCTCCGGTTGCATTTCTGCCCCAGAGGTTGAGATGAACACTTGGTACCGTTTATCCAGCATGGGCTATCCTCTTCTCCTGTACATTTGGGTAAAAAATGCATCATCACATGCTTCTTTACCCAATATGGCCACCCCACAATCAAAATATCTTTCTTCTTAAATTATAAAAATGAGTTTTAAACTGCACTCATATTACTGACCTGCCATTTTAAATCGGCCGGAATCAGATGCTGCAAAATCGGTCGGAGCTGTTCAGCATTCTGCCCACTCACCACCAATTCAATTTTCACGCTTTCTTTAGACTCATGCTCAAATAATAACCCATTTTTAATTAAAATTCGGGCCGTTTGTCTTGCAACCGCGAATCCTGAGTCAATTAATGTCAGCTTTTGACCAAAAATATACTGAATTGACGATTTTAGGAAGGGGTAATGTGTACATCCTAATACTAAATAATCAGCGCCTTGATCCACAACTGGTTGTAAAATCTCTTTTAATGTCTGCAAACAGGCTGCACTCATCTGCTCTCCAGCCTCAACAAAAGGCACCAGATCTAGACTGGTGACCGGCAGGACTTTGACTTGAGCCGGTTCGGCAAAACGGGAAATCACATCTTTAATCAGCTGGCCGCGGAAGGTCGCGGGCGTGGCCAATACCGCCACCGTTTTCGACTGGGTATTCAAGACTGCCGGTTTAAGCGCGGGTACTAAACCGATAATCGGAAAGTTTTCACCATAATAGTCACGCAAATAATCCAGACTAAAAGCGGAAGCAGTATTGCACGCCACCACCGCAACTTTACAACCCTGACGATACAGCCATTCAATCGCCTGGGCCGTCAGGGCACGAATTTCCTGATCATCTCTCGGGCCATAAGGCACATGCGCAGTATCCGCATAATAGACAAAGCGCTCATTGGGCAAATGGCGGGCAATTTCCAGGGCGACTGACAAGCCGCCTACGCCTGAGTCAAAAATACCAATCGGCGCATCTGCCGTGGCATTGGGCATCGGGTCTAATAGCTGGGAAATTGGTTGAATAGCGCTCATAACGTTGCAGGTGGCTTGTTTGAAATTTCTAGCGATCAAGCTTAAACCTCAGGTGCTCAAATGCAAGTCTAAATCACCACTTTTCAGACTTAAAACGGTTTCGCCTGCCGGATTTTCATCAAGCTCTCCCATCTCGACCAGATGTAAAAATGCAGCACGCTGGATCAGGGCATTGATCCCGAAACGCACATGCACATAAGGCCGTAGTTCGCCTTTATATTCACGCATGAAGATTGGATGTTCAGCATCGACAACAATCAGGTCTTGCGTGGTCGTGCCCAGTTGCAGATAAGTCATTCCATTGATCTCAACCTGATCGACCTGATTGACAAATAAAGGTTCATCTTCAACTTCAATTTCAATCATTTCTACCGGTGTTTTTAGATAGAATTTATCGTTTTCTTTCCAGAGCACCGTTGCAAACAGGTCAATCATCGGCTGACGCTTGATCAATTGACCTTCGTGCCACCATTCGCCGGTGGCTAAAACCTTCAGATCCATGGTGCCACAATGCTTTGGCTGCCATTGCTCCAAAGGGGGAATTGACCTTTTGTGACTGCTCTGTGCATCTTTTAAGTATTGTGCGATATCCATTAAATTTTTATCATCGGGATAAGTTACTTTTTTCGTCGGATTTGTGCTGGGTACTGGCTTATCCATAAAAGAAGACCTTAATGACGGAAAAATAATATGTTTCAGCCAATTGGCTAAAACCGGCTTTAAAACTATACTAGCCCAGATTATCAAAGACACCAGCATTTTTGTGTCTAGGAACCAAGAACACTTATGGCAGCACCCAACCATCCGGTTATGGTTGCCACCGAATAGTAATATGAGGAGTCCTACATGGAACACATCGAACGTGAATCGATGGAGTTTGACGTCGTCATCGTAGGCGCAGGCCCTGCGGGTCTTTCTGCTGCGATCAAAATCCGTCAACTTGCAATTGAAAACAACTTAAACGATTTGTCCGTTTGTGTCGTAGAAAAAGGCTCCGAAGTCGGTGCACATATTCTGTCTGGTGCTGTGCTTGAACCGCGTGCCATGAATGAGCTGTTCCCCGACTGGAAAGAACAGGGTGCCCCGCTGAATGTCCCGGTGACTGAAGATAAAACCTTCTTCCTGCTTTCAGATGAAAAATCACAGGAAGCACCGCACTGGATGGTGCCTAAAACCATGCATAACGATGGCAACTATGTCATTTCACTGGGCAATGTGGTGCGCTGGTTAGGCCAGAAAGCGGAAGAACTGGAAGTGTCGATCTTTCCGGGCTTTGCAGCCTCTGAAATTCTGTATCATGCCGATGGCACGGTAAAAGGCATCCAGACCGGTGATATGGGTATTGGTAAAGATGGCGAACCAACGCATAACTTTACTCCGGGTTATGAACTGCATGCCAAATACACCATCTTTGCTGAAGGCTGCCGTGGTCATCTCGGTAAGCGTTTAATCCAGAAATTCAACCTGGACAAGGACGCTGATCCGCAACACTACGGTATCGGCATTAAAGAGCTTTGGGAAATCGATCCTGCCAAGCATAAACCGGGTCTGGTGATGCACGGTGCCGGCTGGCCACTAAATGAAACTGGTTCTTCAGGTGGCTGGTGGTTATACCATGCTGAAAACAACCAGGTGACCCTGGGCATGATCGTGGATCTGTCCTATACCAACCCGCATATGTATCCATTTATGGAAATGCAACGCTGGAAAACTCATCCATTGATCAAGCAGTATCTGGAAGGTGGCAAGCGTATTTCTTATGGTGCACGTGCTGTGACCAAAGGTGGATTTAACTCGCTGCCGAAATTCACTTTCCCGGGCGGCTCATTGATTGGGGATGATGCCGGCTTCCTGAACTTTGCCAAGATCAAGGGTTCTCATACGGCGATGAAATCCGGCATGCTCTGCGGTGAAGCGGTATTTGAGGCGATTGCGGCCGGTGTCGAAAAAGGCGGTGATCTGGCGGTGGCGCGTGTAGTGGAAGGCGAAGATTTCTTTGTCAAAGAACTGACTGCTTATACCGACAAGTTCAACAACAGCTGGTTAAAAGAAGAGCTCTATAACTCGCGTAACTTTGGCCCGGCAATGCACAAATTCGGTCAATGGATCGGTGGTGCCTTTAACTTTATCGATCAGAACGTGTTTAAAGTTCCGTTCACCCTGCATGATCTGGTTCAGGATCATGCTGCGTTGAAAACCCAGGCGGCTGAAAGCTTCAAGCCAAACTATCCAAAACCGGATGGCAAGCTGACCTTTGACCGTCTGTCTTCAGTGTTTGTCTCGAATACCGTGCATGAAGAAAACCAGCCAGCACATTTGAAACTCACCGATGCTTCAATTCCGGTGGAAGTCAACCTGCCGACATGGGATGAGCCTGCACAGCGTTACTGCCCGGCGGGGGTCTATGAGATTATGGAAAATAATGACGGTTCCAAGCGTTTCCAGATCAATGCAGCCAACTGTGTACACTGCAAGACCTGTGACATCAAGGATCCGTCCCAGAACATCACCTGGGTGACACCGGAAGGTGGTGGTGGTCCGAATTACCCTAACATGTAATTTGGATAGTTCTTGCGCAGCAGTGCTGTTCATATCCGAACATTTAATCTGATTATCAGATAAAAAATAAACCCGCTTTTAAGCGGGTTTATTTGTGGATAAATATTTAAAATTTCAGTTCTTGCCCATTCATCTATTTAATTTCACAGATTTGTGGAGTTTTATTTCCTAAATAGGGACAGATCATTGAGCTCATCTGTCATTTATCTCTTTAGCCGCCTTTCTTCACTAAATAATGAAATTCTTTATTGCCATTTTCATCCAGACGTTCTTCCTGCAATAGCAACTCATGCCCCAAATGCATACAGAATTTTGGAATATCCCACGACGTTGAATTATCCGTGGCAAACACCTCAACCACATCACCTGCCTTGGATTTACGGATCGCCTGATGCAACATCATCACTGGCTCAGGACAACGCAAACCTCGGGTATTCAATTGCAGACTTGGAATAATTTCAGTTGGGGACATCGATAGACTCAGGATGGAAAGACTGTCATATTTTAGCATAAAGCTGCGATTACATTGCTGCTTTGCATACGTGGCCAGTTTTAAAATCAGCGCTGACTCACGCGATCAAGACTGTGCATCATATTTACAATAGACAAGCGTATTTTCTGCGGTATGATAAAACCACGTTTTTTTAGATATTAAGAGTCTTCAGGAAAAATCATGCACGAGGAATCAGGCCCGTCGTGGGGTATGCGCGGCTTACGCAAATGGCTGGGAACTGCACCCGAAACTCGCGACGAACTGCTAAAATTAGTACAAGATTCACGTCGATTTTTAGAACCCGATACTGTTGCCATGCTTGAGGGCGTTCTTGACCTCCCGGCAACCAAAATTCGTGAAGTCATGACGCCTCGCACGTCCATGATCAGCTTACAGGAAGATGACCAACTGCTGGATATCCTGCATGTGCTGGTCGAATCTGCGCATTCACGTTTTCCGGTATTTTCTTCCGATCAGACCGATAATGTAGTCGGCATTCTGTTGGCAAAGGATTTATTGCCTTTTCTAACTGAACCGACGGCCAAAGTCGATATTCGCGCGCTTATGCGTCAGCCTTTGTTTGTTCCAGAAAGCGCCCGCTCCGATCAGGTTTTGCGCATGTTGAAGAATACCCAGACGCATATTGCGGTGGTGATTGATGAATACGGTACGACTTCGGGTCTGGTGACGCTGGAAGATATTCTGGAAGAAATTGTCGGTGAAATTGAAGATGAACATGACAATGCTGATGAAGAAGCATACTACATTGTTCCGGACAATGATCCGACTACGGCCAATACCTGGGTGGTACAAGCGCTGACCCCAATTGAGTATTTCAATAATATGCTGAATGCGACTTTCCCTGATGATGAAGTGGAAACCATGGGCGGCTTGTTATTACAGGAAATTGGTCTGGTGAGTGATCTTGAAGGTCAGACCATTGAACTGGAAAACTGGCAATTTACCATTCTTGAGGCAGATTCACGCTCTATTCATCTAATTCGAGCCGTGCGCCAATGAGAGCGTATTTCGATAAGCTGTTGAGTTCGTCTCAACAGCAAAAACCTTTGCCGCTAATCTATCCTGTTTTAATTGCCTTATTTGCAGGTGCTATCTTTAGTTTGGCACTAGCCCCTTATCATTACTGGTGGCTGGCGATTCTGTCTCCAGCACTGCTCTATGCTTGCCTGCGCGGACGTAGCGCAAAACAGGCCTTTGGCATTGGCTGGGCTTATGGGATTGGCTTGTGGTTTGTCGGCGCATTCTGGCTGTATACCTCAATTCATGTCTATGGCGATACCAGTGCATTTCTCAGCGTCGTGATGATCCTGATTATGGCGCTGGTGATGGGTCTGTTTAGTGCCGTTCAAACGTTTGTCTATCGCCGCTTTTTCCCGGAAACACCTTTAACCTTTGCCCCGCTCTGGGTGCTGTTTGAATGGTCCAAGACCTGGGTCTTTACCGGATTCCCATGGCTGTTTGCTGGTTATGCCTTTACCGAACGCTACTTGGATGCTTATGCGCCATTATTCGGGGTGTTTGGGGTATCTTTCGTGGTGATCATTCTGGCCTGTGCGCTGGTTGAGATCCTGAATAGACGCCTGTTCTGGGCCATTCCTTCCGCCATCTTGTTACTTGGTGCCTGGGGCGCAGCACAGCTGACGTTTGTTGAGCAAAAAAATCAAAAGCCTTTAACGGTTTCCCTGATTCAGGGCAATATTCCGCAAGACTTGAAATGGCTGACTGAATATCAGGTAAAGACCTTATTGATTTATGCCAATTTGAGTAAAACCGAATGGGGTCGTGATCTGATCGTCTGGCCGGAATCTTCGATTCCCATGTTCCAGACTGATATTGAAGCCTTTCTGGAGGCCATGAAAGTACAAGCTGAAAAATCAGGCACTGCATGGGTAACCGGCATTCCATATTGGGATTTAGCAGAATCACAGGCTGCAGGCTATCCAAAATATTACAATAGCATTATGGCCAGCGGAAATGAATCTGATGGGCTATACAAGAAGCAACGACTGGTTCCCTTTGGTGAATATATCCCCTTATCAGGCTGGCTGAGCTGGGTCTTGCCAGGTCTGCAAAATGATCCTTCCATGAGTGGTTTTACCCGGGGCGCAGATCATCAAAAACCATTGAATGTGAAAAATCATCCATTGGGTTCTGCAATTTGCTATGAAGTGGCCTACCCGAATTTGACCCGTCGCAATGCCAGCCAAAGTGATTTTCTGGTGACCGTGTCTAATGATGCCTGGTTTACCGGCACGGCAGGACCATTACAGCATCTGCAAATGGTGCAAATGCGTGCTAAAGAAAATGGCCGCTGGTTTATTCGAGCGACCAATACTGGTGTGACTGCGTTTATTGACCACAATGGCCACATCGTAAAAAAAGCCCCGGTGGATCAGGAAGCGGTATTACGTGGTGAACTTCCAGCCATGCAGGGTGAAACGCTATATATGAAACTCAGCGACTGGCCGGTCCTGATCTTCTCGGTTCTACTCTTGCTAGTGGGCTGGCGCTTCCGTCCACGTAAAGTGGATGTCAGCTTTAAATCTAGACGGTAATTTTTTCAAGTACCCCTTTTACAAAGGGGGATTTAGGGGATTCCTGAATATAGCACCTTATCAATCCCTCCTAAGCTCCCTTTATGAAAGCGAAGAACACTCAAGGCAATAAAAAACCGAGGTCAATGCCTCGGCTTTTTATTACATTCAAATTTAAAACTGTGAAGCCAGATAACACAACATACTGGCAAGTGACAGCATCGGCACATGACGATAGAGCTTAACCAGTGTCTGCTCAAATACTGAACCTTGTTCGGCTTGAATGCGAACTACACTCGCGTTTAATGCGGACCAGAAACATAGGGCCAATAAACTGCTCATCAAGCTGATAGCAAAAAAGGCCACCATAATCTGGCTGCTGCCTTCGGTGCTCTGCCATAAATGGACGATTCCCTGACTGATCGGCAGCATGCTTAAAACCAGAAGAACAGATTTCAGCATCGACCAATGAAATTGATTGATTTCATCTCCCAAGATAAATGCTTTCATGTGCTTCTCCGTTGGCGAGTCAAGTGCCATTCAGATCATTATGAGCTTTTTTAAATAAATAGAAAGTGTATGTTTATTCATATTTTACGAGAATTGTAATAGATAAATATGGGAATAATTCTTATTATAACTCGCATATCAATTTTATTATTTCATTATTATAAATATCATTAACTTACATTATATTTAATAATTAAGAGTTATTATCACTTCACTTCGTATTGAAATAGCCTATTAAGTGAAGTGATATATGTCATCTATCGAGAATTTATAATGATTCTCAATTAAGGCTGATAATAAATATCGGCATCTGTTCCTTCACCACCCGATTGACCATCTGCACCAAATGAATACAGATCGAAGCTGCGGCCATCGGTGCCCGGAATCACATATTGCAGTTCATTATCCCAGCTGTCTTTTGGAAAACCGCCCTTGACATAACCGCCTGGCACCCAGTTTTTTGCAGTCGCTGGCTGATTCACCAGTGCATCCAGACCGCCTTCCTGCATACTTGGATACTTGCCATTGTCCAGCTTGTATTGATCCAGTGAACCTGCAATGCTTTGTAACTTGATCACGGTGGTATCGACTTTGGCCTTTTCACCACGTCCCATCACGTTCGGAACGATCAGCGCAGCAAGCACACCGAGAATAACAATCACCACCATGACTTCGATTAAGGTAAAGCCTGTCTGTTTATTTAATTGATTCCTTTTCATTCAATCTCTCTCATTTATTTGCATCATTCAGAATTTCCACTTGAATCTTGATCACAGCAAAATTCTAACTGGCTTCTGTTTAAATCATATTATTCATATTCACAATTGGCAGCATGACCGCAATCACAATCACCAGAACAATACTGGCCATCAGCACCAGCATTAAAGGTTCCAGCAAGGCCAGTAAAGTTGAAATCAGGGTGGTCACTTCGCGATCCTGCATCTGTGAAGCACGTTCCAGCATGCGGTCCAGTTCACCAGATGCTTCACCACTTTTGATCATTTGTACCATCATCGGCGGGAAATAACCACTGCGTTCCAGTTGGGTCGCCAGGTTGCCACCTTCTGTCACCTTTTCTGCCGCCAGATTGACAGAATCCCGGATCACCCAGTTATTACTGACTGCAGCACCAATGCGCAATGCATCAACCAGAGGCACGCCAGACTGGGTCAAAATGGATAAGGTACTGGCAAAACGTGCGGCATTAATCCCGCGTGACAATTTGCCGAATAAAGGTAATTTTAAGGTCAGACGGTCAAAGGCATAATGCCCGGCGGTGGTTCTTAAAAACCGGACCAACAGGAAAATCCCCAAAGCACCACCAATCAATAAAAATGGCCAAGCAATGCGGATAAAATCACTGGCTTTCATCAAGGCCACGGTAATCCACGGCAAGGCATCTTTACTCTGGTCAAAGGTCTTGACGATATCTGGCACCACATAGGTCATCAGCCCCATCACGATCGCAAAGGACATCAGCATCAGAATAATCGGATAGACCATCGCACCCTGAATTTTTTTCTGCATGGCAAAGCGGTTTTCGGTATAGTCGGCCAATTGATCCAGAATCAGGTCCAGATGCCCAGAACGCTCACCGGCAGCAATTGTGGCAATATACAGCTCGGGAAACCGTCCGGATTGCTGCAAGCCCTGCGCCAGACTATGCCCTTCCAGCACTTTGGAGCGCACCGACATCAGCAGGTTTTGTACATGCACTTTTTCGCTTTGCTTGCCGACGGCGCGAATCGCTTCTTCCAGTGGAATCGCGGCTGCGACCAGCACAGATAGCTGCCGGGTCATCAGAGCCAGATCGTAGGCCGTGATGCTTTTTTCAAACCATTTTCGTCGATGCTGTAGGTCTTTTTTTTCGACAGGATCAACAGAGACCGGAATAAGTGCTTTATCCCGTAATTGTTGCCGGATCTGACGTGCAGAATCCCCCTCCAGCACGCCTTTTTGCTGCTTTCCTGAAGCATCAAGCGCAATAAACTGATATGCAGGCATTGTAATGCTCTAATTTTCCAAAATTTTGCTCAACGCTGTTGCGTCAGACCACCGAAATCATTCATATTCTTTGATATAAATTATCTGCTCACTCTAACATAATCGAACTTTAAGCACGACGAAATTTCTTCAGGATCTCCACCCCAAGATATGCAAAATTCTCACCCAGATTCAAGTCCACTTTATCGCGTACGCGTTGCTGTACCTGTGCATGTATTTGATTGTTTTGATTACACGATGAGTACAGCACAATTTGAACAGGCACAGATTGGCGCACGTGTACTGGTGTCGTTTGGTCGGCAGAATCTGGTCGGGGTGATTATCGAAAAACTATCCGCAGACACTCCTCTCGATCCGCGCTTTAAACTTAAGGCAGTGACCGAACTACTTGATGAACGCGCCATTATAGATGCCAAAGTTTTAAGTTTGTTGACATGGTCAGCGCAGTATTACCAGTTTCCGATCGGTGAAGTCGTCCACAGTGCCCTGCCGACTCTGTTGCGTCAGGGTAAGCCTTATAACCTGCTGGCCCGTACCTGGAAATTACTGGACCCTGATGCCGAGGCCAAAGTACGCCGTTCGGACAAGCAGCAGGAAGCTTACCGGATTTTAAAACTGCATCCGGTCGGGACCACTGAAAATGTGCTGAACATGGCCGGGATTGAAACCGCGACCTTAAAAGCGCTGGAGAAAAAAGAGATTTGCGCCTGTGTGCTGGAGCCACAAGATTTCAATCCGCAGCCGATGCAGCTGGCACAAATGCCGCTGACCGCCAATCCTGAACAAAAACATGCAGTCGAACAGGTATTAAAATATCGCAATCAATATCAAGCTTTTTTACTGGATGGTCTGACCGGCAGCGGTAAAACTGAAGTGTATTTGCAGATCATGGAACAGGTACTGAAACAGGGCAAACAGGTGCTGGTGCTGGTGCCGGAAATCGGCCTGACGCCGCAAACCATCAGCCGTTTTCAGTCCCGTTTTCATTGCCATATTGCGTTGCTGCATTCCGGGCTGAATGATTCCAAACGGCTACAAGCCTGGCAGTCGGCGGAAACCGGCAAAGCCTCAATCGTACTCGGTACACGTTCTGCCATTTATACCCCGATGCCGAATCTGAGCCTGATCATTCTGGATGAAGAACATGACCTGTCCTTTAAACAGCAGGAAGGCTTCCGCTATCATGCCCGCGATGTCGCCCTGTACCGCGGCCATTTACAGCAATGTCCGGTAATCTTAGGGTCAGCCACACCAAGCATTGACAGTTATGCGCTGGTGCAACATGGCAAGATGCAGGCACTGGAGCTGAACCAGCGTGCCGGCACGGCCTTGATGCCCAAAATCCATATTCTGGATTTAAAAGTTGCGCAAAAAAAGCATGGGATTAGCCTGCAATTGATTCAGGACATCAAAAAGCGCCTGGAGAAAAAAGAACAGGTGCTGATTTTTTTAAACCGCCGTGGCTATGCTCCCGTCCTGCTTTGTGGCAGCTGTGGCTGGCAGGCGCAATGTCCGCACTGTGATGCTAACTTCACTGTACACCGTCAGCCTTATCAGCATCTGCATTGCCATCACTGCGGCACTATTCACCGCATGCCGGAACACTGCCCGCAATGTCAGCATCAGGAACTGGTCACGCTAGGTATGGGTACCAGCAAAGTCGAAGAACATCTGAATGAACTCTTTCCGGATTTCGAGGTGATTCGGGTCGATCGCGATTCCACCAGTCGGGTCGGCAGCTGGCAGAAAATCTATGACAAGATTCAGAAAAGCGAACCTGCCATTTTGCTCGGCACCCAGATGCTGGCCAAAGGCCATCATTTTCCTTATGTCACGCTGGTGGCGATTCTGGATATCGATTCCGGTCTGCTGAGTGTGGATTTCCGTGCTACTGAACGGACTGCACAGCTGATCGTACAAGTCGCAGGTCGGGCCGGACGCGGCGAACATAAGGGCGATGTCTATCTGCAAACGCTCAGGCCTGATCATGCCTTGCTGAACACCTTGGTCAATGAAAATTATCGCGTATTTGCCCAGCAAACCTTAAAAGAACGGCAGATAGCCAGAATGCCGCCCTACCGTTATGCCATCCTGATTCGCTGTGAATCCAAGGATCAGGCACAAAATACCGAATTCTTACAGAAACATGCAGCACTCCTCAGGCAATATCCTGATCTGGCGCTGGACATCTGGGGACCAATTCCTGCGCCAATGGAACGTAAGGCCGGACGCTATCAGTCGCATATGGTGCTATTGTCAGCGGATCGTCCACGTTTGCATTACTATGTGCGCAGCTGGTGGCAAAACATGCTGCAGGACAAACCTTCTAGCATGAAGCTCACGCTAGACATCGACCCTCAGGAACTGAGCTAAAAGATATTGCGCCTGAGGATCGGTCTGGAATACAAGACTCCCAGTCTGGATCAAGAATAAATTTAGGGCAGGAAAATGTCGATACTGTTACAAATAACACTGGTTCTGGTCATTGCACTGTTGATGGTGCCACTGAGTAAAAGGCTCAGAGTGCCAAGTGTGTTGGGCTATCTGTTAACAGGGATCATCTTAAGTCCAAGCCTTTTGCATCTGATTCAGACACCCGAAGTTTTAAACAGCTTCATGCAAGTCAGCCTGATGGCATTGTTGTTCTGGATCGGCCTGCAACTCAGACCGCAACGCATTGTCCAGATCAATCCATCCCTGTGGATGATGGCTGCTTTACAGGTACTAATCAGCACCCTGATTTTCACGCTCATGGCTTGGGTTTTCCTTCAGCAAAACCTACTCGCAAGCATTGTAATTGGACTCGCCGGCAGTTTGTCTGCCATGACTCTGGTGATTCAACATCTCAATCATCAGGAACAGTTCGCCACCAGCTATGGTCAGCAAGCCTATTCCATTCTGCTGGTTCATGCCCTGTTGGCCATTCTGGTGATTGCAGCCATTCCCTTATTTGCCGGGATTCGCTCGACCGAACACGGCGTGGCCTACTTTGCTGCCCTCATCGCGACGTTGAGCGGTCTGTTCCTGTGTAATCGTTACCTGATGCAACCGTTGTATCGCTGGATTGCCAAAAGTGGCAGTCACGAATTACATGCGATTGTGGCGATTGCGGTGACCTTGGCACTGTTGGTACTGATGAATACCCTCGGACTGAATCTATTTCTCGGTGCCTTGTTTGCCGGAATTTTACTGGCAGATTCAGATTTCCGGCCAGCAGTAGAAAGCACGATTCGGCCTTTTCAGGGCCTGTTGATGGGCTTGGCATTTATCAGTCTAGGCATGTCACTGCACTTAGCTGATCTGCTAAATTTTCCCTGGATGATTCTGGGCGGCACCCTCACTTTAATCTTGGGCAAGTTTGCAATCAACCTGGCATTGGCGCGTTATCATCAAAATAGCTGGCGCAATAGCACCTTGTTAGCAACCAGTCTGGCGCAAGGCAGCGAATTTGCCTTACTGGCACTGGTAATTGCCGTTTCCGACCAGATTATTGCGGCTGATCTGCTCTCTCCCTTGCTGTGGATGGTGAGTTTGTCCTTGCTGCTGACCCCCGCATTTTATTGGTTATTGCACAGTCAGATCTTACCGCGTCTGGATCGCCACAATCATCTGGCAGCGACTTTTGAAACTGATATTAATCCTCAAGCCCATACACCAATCCTGCTGATTGGCTTTGGCCGCTTCGGACAGATTATTGCCCGGATTTTACTGCAACAGCAGCATGCATTTAGTGTCATGGATAGCACTGTGCCAGCCACTGAACTTCTGGCACAGTACGACATCCCTTTCTATCAGGCAGATGCGACAGAGCCTGCAGCCTTGATACAGACCGGCATTGCCACAGCGCAACAGGTGATTGTAGCGATTGACGATATTGAAGACTCGATGCTAATCGTGCGGCATCTGCGGCTGAATTATCCTGAAACCTGTTTATGGGTCCGCGCCCGTGACCGGCATCATGTGCATTTATTGCAGGATTTGGGCGTGAAACACATCTGGCGTGAAACTTATCTTTCAGCTTTAGAACTCAGTCAGGCCTTACTAAACCAGCTCAATCCTGACCTCGAAAATAGCCAGCAACAGATTCAAAACTTCCGTGAACAGGATGAAAAGCTGCTCAACAGCCAATATCATCTGGATCCGGATGAACATCCAAATTATGAAAATCAGCGTAGCAGTTTGGCTGAACTGGAGCATCTGTTTACCCAGGATCAACGCCATAAAGCGCAAAAACAGGATACACCGCAGCAACAGGATACAAACGGCGCAGGAATTGATACGTTAAGAGATGAACTGTCATAACTTGTGTTTTACAATAATGACACCATTAAAGCAGGGTTATGGAGAATTTTATGTCTGATTTACGCCAACGCTTTTTTATTGAAGATAGCCCTGTTCGTGGTGAAGTGGTGCATCTTGAAGAAGCTTTACAAACCATTTTAGCGCAACGTGACTATGCACCTGCAGTTAAAATCCTGCTAGGTGAAATGCTCAGTGCTACTGCATTGCTAGCCAGCACATTGAAGATTAAAGGGCGTATCAGCCTGCAAATTCAGGCATCAGGCACATTTAAATGGGCCATGGCTGAATGTAACCATTTGGGTGAAGTTCGCGCTTTGGCTGACTATGAAGAAGATCCGCACTTTCTGGTTGGTGAAGACAGCAGTACCGTGTTGAAGTCACTCACCTCTCCGGTGCTGTTCATCAATATCGAACCAGAGTTTGGTGAGCGTTATCAAGGGATCGTACCCCTTGATAAAGAAAATTTAGCGGGCTGTCTGATGCAGTATTATGACCTGTCTGCACAGATTCCAACGCGCATTGTGCTGGCGAGCGACCATCAGCGTGCAGGTGGTTTACTGATTCAGCTGTTACCACGTAATAGTGAAGAAGAACAACGCCGGGTAGATGAAGACCTATGGCCACGTCTGACCATGCTCACAGAGACCCTGAAAACTGAAGAGTTAGTCGGTTTGCAAGCCACTGATATTCTGTACCGTTTATATAACGAAGAAGAAGTGCGTCTGCCAGATACGGAAGTGTTGAAGTTCGGTTGTACCTGCTCTAAAGAGCGTTGTGCAGTCGCTTTACAGCAAATCGGCATAGAGTCGATCCGTGAAACGCTGGAATTCCAGAATCCGATCGAAATGGACTGTCAGTTCTGTAATAGCCAATATACTTTTACCGCTGAAGAAGCCTTGGGTCTATTTGGTAAACACCTGAGCTAAGCAGTTCTAATCCTTAAGTTTAAAAGCATTCCTAGGAATGCTTTTTTTTATATTTTAAAACCTATGGGACTGAGTTCAACAGAGCGTATTCTCCTACAGTAGAAAACCTGTTTACCCCCTGAATTAAACTCTCCTGTAAATCCAATCCAAAAATTCCAGTTAAATTATAAGATTATTCACATTAACAAAACCTAAATATTCATCATTTTCAAAAAATTATGAGAAAAACTGCACAGTTTATACTCTTGATTTAATTATGCTTTTAAAATAGATTAGAGTAATAATTCTAAAATGAATACATCATCAATTTAACAGGTATGTTATGAGAAAATTATTGAATACTCTAGTAATGGGGATGAGTTTAATCGCAGTTTCTAGCTTGGCCTTTGCCTATGAAGATCCATTATTGGGTAAATGGAAAACCATCGATGATCAATCGGGCTATTCTCGTGCGGATGTGGAAATTCGCAAGAAAGCAGATGGCAGTTATGAAGGAGTGATTGTCGAAACACGCAGCTTGCCTGGCGCAGAAAAAATGGGAATTTGTCATAAATGTCCAGGTCAGCTCAAGAACAAGCCTTTTCTAGGCCTGCCGTTTATCTGGGATTTTAAGGCAGATCCGAAAAAGCCACGTGAATACCATGATGGCAAAGTGCTTGATCCGATCAGTGGCAAAGTTTACAAAGGTAAAGCACGCTTAAGTGCTAATGGTAAACGTCTGACCTTGCGTGGTTATGTGGGGGTATCGGTAATTGGCCGCAGTGTAACCTGGGTAAAATATTAATTTCAGAAAGATTTTCAAAGCCCCTATATCAGGGGCTTTTTTCTTTGTCATGATTTGAAACAATAAGGTACAAATAAAAACTGTTTTGGGGCAAGTAAAGTCATAATAATGGATCGAAGACGGTTATTTTTTATCCATTTATGATGATCAATCTTCAGCCTCGTTCAATTTTGCCCTCTGGTCTGCTTTGCAGCCCTGATATGGCGCCCTCTATTCAACACAGGAAAGTGATTGAATACGCTTTGTCGATAACACATAAAATTATAAAAACAACTTCAGCTTTAACCTTCTTTGCCTCGCATGCTGCTGATAGATATCCGGTCAGACCGACTGATCCATCAACTACTGGCACATCCCGACTCTTCACTCATGATCATTTGAGTCATCACTCTGAGTCTGCATGTCCAAGGATTGGAAAGCGTTCTATTTTAGCACCTTCCCTTTCTCCGGATTTTGCACACTTGGCTGTTTAAGGAGTAGACCCATGACTACGATTCAGTACCAAGAAAGTTTTTCCCACGGTTATACCCCCTCAGAAATTATGGACGATCGTTCATTTGACTTGATCCACTTTGCAGAAGCCTGTGGACAAAGCCCGGAATGGGTCATGCAGTTAATTGAACATGGAATTTTACCAAATCGCTCTACAACCCCGACCAGCACTTTCCTCGGTGAAGATATCTCGCGTGCACAACGCGCCTATCGCCTGCAACGCGATTTTGATGCCTCATTTAGCGCCGTTGCCATGATGCTGGACCTCATTGATGAAGTGCAGGAGTTACGCCGCGAGGTCAAACATTTGCACTTCAAGTAAATCCTTTTCATGTTCTGTCGATCTGCATTTTTCAGTGCAGATCAGAACATATTTATATTTAATTTTATGATTAGAGTATAAGAATCCCTATGAAAACCAAAGATTGCAATAAGAAAATCAAATACATGTTTCCCGAATACCGCGACTTGATTGTGCAACTTCGCGAGGAAAATCCCTATTTTGCCAAGTTATTCGAGGAACATAACGAGTTGGACAAAGAAATCAGCCAGCTTGAACTTGATCCAGTCAATCATATCAACAATGATATTGAGGCGATCAAGCGTAAAAAACTGAAATTAAAAGATGAAATCTATAAAATACTGACTCGAACAGCTCAAGTTGAGTGATCAGCAGAACAGAGTGTTGATTTCTACAGAGCTAATCTAAAATTGAAGTCCACTGATCTACGTGTGCTTGAAAAATAGGACAACTTTTATAAATATCGATTGATAAAGGTAGCTCTATTTTAATTTGGTCAGCTTCTCAACTTCTTTCATGGTCTCTTTCACTGATTGCTTAATCGGCTCATAGTCCAGGAACCAGAACAGATTCACGTGTTGATTCTTATGCTGTTGTGCCAGTAGATCAATCACACTGCGCTCCCCTCGGCCGACCAGATGTCTGCGATAGAAATAATACACCAGCAATACCGTGCTAATGAACATGATCATTAACATACTCCAGAACCCGACAGGAGATTTCGCCCCCGGAATAAATTCAAAGTTCATCCCGTAAATCCCGGTCAATAAGGTCAGCGGTGCAAAAATAGCGGTAATTATCGCCAAGATGCGCATATTTTCATTGGTCTGATTGGCAATGGCTGAAAAATGCAGGTCGATAGCCGCCTGAATCGAGGCACGCAAACGAACAGTGTGTTTTTGGATGCGCTCTACATGGCTGACCAGGTCATTCATTCGGACCAGCATAATATCCTGCCGTTCCGACTTCTTCTTGCCTTTCAAGTGTGGATAATTATCGATAATTTCATCTCGCAGTTCTTGCAAGGTATCAATTTGCTCTTCACAGAGATTTTCCACTTGTTGAAAAGATATGCTTTCTTGCAATAACTGGTTCCATTTAGTAAAGCGGCGATGCCCCTGTAATAACTCCTGTTGCCAGAATTCAACCCGTCGGGTTAAAGGCACACGTAAATCCAAATAACCATCCACCATGCTATTCAGCAAACGTAACGATAAATCCAGCGGGGTCATCGGGAGTTTTCGTGACTTATTTTGTTCCTGAGTGGAACGGATCACATGGGTTTCAATACGGGAAATATAATTTTTTATTGCTTTATTGCCTTGCTCACGTACTGTAATCAGCACTTGAGGAGTCATGATAAAACTAATCGGAGTAGTCGCCAGACCAAATACTTTTTCATGCTGTTCCAGCGCCTGCTCACCGCTCTCGATGTCATCATCCGGGGTAATCAGCTTGCGAAAAATAAGCAACTCATAGTCATCCATGCTATCAAATACACAAGGATGTTCTAAATTAAGAATATCGTTTACATGCAATTCGTTTAGGTATAAATGGGTCTGCTGTTCTATTTCTTTTTGCCAAGTCTCAGCCCGATTAACCACATCTGCCCGGGTATAGTCGATCCAGATAAATTCAGGTTCGGCTTGAGCAATAGGCTCTTTTTGTACAAAAATATGATGTTCGGTCGGATGTTGGTAAAAATAATAAACCTGCATTAAGACAATTCTCTATTCACAATTCTGCTTTTTGTTGTTGCAGGATAGAGCTAGGCCTTCCCCATCTATCCGTCTTAAAATTATGAGCCGAGCCGAAGACTTAAGCAATCCAATCAGTCTTTATTTGCGTAGCAGAATCTTATTGAAGGCATAAAAAAAGCCCTGAGCCAGCCAAAGTAAACACTTTGACCAATCTCAGGGCTTTTTTGTTGTTATTCACATGAGTTTTCCCATGTGAATATTTTAAGAATTAAACTTGTTCGATGTCTTTCATCGTCAATTTGATACGGCCACGGTTATCAACATCCGCAACCTGTACTTTCACTTCTTGACCTTCTTTCAATACATCTGCCACGTTCGCAATACGTTCGTTTGAGATTTGAGAGATGTGAAGCAAGCCATCAGTACCTGGCAGGATATTTACGAACGCACCGAATTCAACGATACGAATCACTTTACCTGTATAAATTGTACCTGGCTCGATTTCAGCAGTAAGTGCCTGGATCTTGGCAACTGCAGCTTGCGCAGCCGCTTTAGTTTCACCAAATACGCGAACTGTACCGTTATCTTCGATATCGATCGCTGCTTTAGTTTCTTCAGTAATTGCACGAATGGTCGCGCCGCCTTTACCGATCACATCACGGATTTTATCCGGGTTAATGTTGATCACTTGGAATGTCGGTGCGTGCATCGAAATTTCAGGACGCGCACGTGAAATCACCTGGTTCATCTCATTCAAGATGTGCATACGACCCGCATAAGCCTGGTTCAATGCAGATTCCATAATCTCTTCAGTGATGCCTTCGATCTTGATGTCCATTTGTAGCGCAGTAATACCGTTTGCAGAACCCGCTACTTTAAAGTCCATGTCGCCCAAGTGATCTTCATCACCCAAGATGTCAGAAAGAACTGCGAAACGCTCGCCTTCTTTCACAAGACCCATCGCAATACCTGCAACTGGCGCTTTAAGTGGAACGCCAGCATCCATCAATGATAATGAAGCACCACATACAGACGCCATTGAAGACGAACCGTTTGATTCAGTGATGTCAGAAACGATACGGATCACGTACGGGAAGCGATCAGCCGCAGGAAGAACTGCTTGAACACCACGACGTGCCAAACGACCGTGACCAATCTCACGACGCTTAGGACCAGATTCACGACCTGTTTCACCTACAGAGTATGCTGGGAAGTTGTAGTGCAACATGAAGTTGTCAGTTTTTGTACCTGCAAGGGTATCAACCATCAACGCATCACGTGTATTACCCAAAGTCGTTGTAACCAAGGCCTGAGTTTCACCACGTGTGAACAATGCAGAACCGTGAGCACGATCCAATACACCTACTTGTACGTCGATTGCACGAACAGTTTTGGTATCACGACCATCGATACGTGGCTTACCAGACAGGATGTTGTCACGAACGGTACGGTATTTAAGGTCTTCGAACAGTTCGTTTACTTCTTCTGCAATGCCAGTTTCGTCATTTTCAGGAACGAACTGTGCAACTGCTTCTGCATAAAGCGCGTCAAGTGCCGCATAACGGTCTTGTTTCACTGCAATCGTGTAAGCTTCAGAGATTTTCGCTTCGAATGCTTCTTTCAATTTACCAAGAAGTTCTTCATTTTTAACTGGAGCAACCCAAGTTGACTCAACCGCGCCTGCAGCTGCAGCAAATTCTTTGATCGCCTGGATCGCAATTTGCATTTCGTCATGACCGAACAATACAGCGCCCAGCATTTGGTCTTCTGAAAGTTCTTTCGCTTCAGATTCAACCATCAATACTGCAGTTTCCGTACCCGCAACAACAAGATCAAGATCAGACTCTTTAAGTTGTTCAAGGTTCGGGTTCAGGATGTATTCACCGTTAATTAAACCAACGCGCGCGCCACCAATAGGACCACGGAAAGGTGTACCAGCGATAGACAATGCAGCTGAAGTACCTAACATTGCAGCAATGTCAGCATCCATGGTTTTATCAGAAGAAATCACAGTGGCTGTTACTTGAATTTCGTTGAAGTAACCTTCTGGGAACAACGGACGAATTGGACGATCGATTAAACGAGAGATTAAAGTTTCAGCTTCAGACTGACGGCCTTCACGCTTGCCATAACCACCCGGGATACGACCAGCAGCATATTGCTTTTCTTGGTAGTTAACAGTCAATGGGAAGAAATCTTGACCTGCTTTTGCTTTAGGCTGTGCCACAACAGCAACAAGTACTTGTACGCCGCCCATGGTGATCACAACAGTGTTTGCCTGACGGGCAACACGGCCTGTTTCCAGGATAACGTTGTGTTGACCGAATTGGAATTCTTTACGAATAATATTAAACATTGACATGTTTTATTTTTTCCTAGTTCTTGTGAACAATTATTCTAGTGGAGACCCCTAAGGTTTGGCATTCATGACCATATGGACGAGTAAATGACAAAGCTTAGAAGCCGACCTCACCAGATTAAATACTATTTTTAAACACAAAGAAGGAGCGAAACATTCGCCCCTTCCACTGGCTTAGCGCAAAGCTAAGCCGACTTTAGTTTTCAGCAATACAGCACAAAGCATGCAATACACCCGAAAATAAAGTTTAAATCGAATTAACGACGTAAACCTAAAGCACCGATCAATGCTACATAACGACCGTGGTCTTTACCGTTAAGGTAGTCAAGTAGTTTACGACGTTGGTTAACCATACGGATAAGACCGCGACGGCTATGATGGTCGTGTTTGTGCTCTTTGAAGTGACCTTGTAAATCATTGATTTGAGCAGTTAAAAGAGCTACTTGAACTTCTGGTGAACCAGTGTCGTTTTCAGCGCGAGCGAATTTAGCCATGATCTCTGCGCGATCTGCGTTAGTTAAAGCCATTCGATTTCTCCGAGATGCTTATATATTTTGATAAAAATCAAAGTGATGAGAATTCAAAACCTTGACTGCCGTGCATCACTACAGCAAGTTGCATATTTTAAGGGAAAACACATCAAATTGCAAAAATAGATCCATATTTTTGCATGGTTTTGGCTGCTCATTGATGCAATTCAGATCTGATGACTCTTGTCCCTCAAAGATTCAGGTTTTGCATTATTTTAGTGAAATAAATCTAGGATGAATTAAATATCGAAATTCCTTTAAAAAGCCAACAAACCCTTTAGCTCGCGTGAATCTTCCGCTGCTCTCCATAAAAAAAGGATAAAAAAAAGCCCGAGTAAACTCGGGCTTTTTGGCGCTGTAGTTCTTTCTCTTATCATTATTATTTATTGTATTATTATGGCGTTTTACGCTTATTATTATTTTCAAACATCCTGTTGAAAAATCATCTTCCTTGTGTGGTAGATTTTGCCATATTCCCACCAGACAACTAGAGGTATTTGCCTCATTTTGCTGTAAGCTATTTCGTACATCACAGGGTAAAAATTTGCATAATGTTACACAGCTCTCGTTTTATTTAACGCTATTTACTTAAGTTTACTGGCTAGAGTTGAAAATTATTGCTAAGAAATTAGGATAAAAATCCAGCAAGCTTCCTATAAAAAAATCAGGATATAAAAAAGCCTTGTAGTCTCTCCCAAAACTACAAGGCTTAGCGGCTGTAAGTTTCCTCTTTCACTTACTTCACTGTAAGTTCGCTGTCTACCGACATTATTATTATCATTATGCGATTATGCTCAACTTTCCGTGTTGAGTTATTTTGTAGAACCAATCTTCTCAAAAACCGAGCAAAAGCTCTATGCGTCAATTTCCTGAATCCTTGTAAGCTTTTACCTACAAGATTTGATTATTTTTGCCAATTAAATTACTAGATTGTTCAATGATTTTTTGGCTCAAACCACTTTTCCGGGTAGTTCTAACACAAAGTGCTTGTGTAAAAGCATCATAATCTACCAATAAACTGACCACTTTTTTGGCTCGAGTAATTGCAGTATAAATCAACTCTTTGCTCAATAAATTTTTTGCATATTGATCCAGCACCACTGCCGTATGGGAAAATTCAGAACCTTGAGATTTATGAATGGTCAGCGCAAAAGCGGTTTCAATACTTTTAGGTAAACGGGTGGCTAATACCCATTTTTCAAGACTCGGGAAATACACTTCAAACTGACGTTGACCAGATTGCTCACGTAAAAAACAGATACCAATATCACCATTGGACAGGCCCAACTGATAGTCGTTATAGCTCATCATGACGGGTCGTCCGACATACCAGTCGCCCTGTTTCAACTGACCTTGGGCTGCTAAAAAACGTTGTTCAATCTGTAGATTGATCTTGAGCAGCCCCAGATCACCAGAACGGATTGCCGTTAAAATACGGTAATCATCAAAAGTTTTGACCACCTGTTGCACATAGTGTTCAAAATCAGCTGAGTTTCGTTCTGTTTTTATGGCCTGTACATAAGCCTGATAACCATACATCAGCTGGTCATAATACTGATTCAAATTATGCGCGGTCTGTTCGGCACCAGCGAGCAGGTATTGTAACTGCAACTGGTCGATCTTCACCTGATCCAAATCGATCGCCTGTAACTCACTGGCTGCCACAATCTGCTGCTCAAATTTCTGCAAGACGTGAGAAGGCTGATGATTCTGCTGGATAAACTCCGCCATTGCGCCAATCCTGGCTCCAGGCGCAAAACGCCGCGTGGTGATTAAATTGACCCGGTTTTCCTCCAGAGTCGCCACTTGCTCTAAATCTGCCAGTACCGTTCCGACATCCACAGAGGCCAGCTGGTCTGCATCACCGAGTAAAATCAGCCGTGCATGAGGCGGTATGGCGGCCAGCAACATCTGGGACAGATTCAAATCCAGCATCGAGGCTTCATCCACCACGATCACATCATAGGGCAAAGGCTGTTTGGCATGAAAGCGTGGCTGTCCGCGAGTACCCAAACCTAGTAAGCGATGCAGGGTCACCGGTTGCAACTGTTTTAATGCTTCTAGCTCAAACTGTTGTAACGCTTCACTGTGCAAGGCTTTTTGCAGTGCTTCTTTCATTCGCTGTGCAGCCTTTCCCGTAGGCGCTGCCATAGCGATCCGTATATGCGGCAAGGCTTCATATAGCACCGCAATCATATGTGCCAGCGTATAGGTTTTACCAGTCCCCGGACCGCCGGTAATAATGCTTAAGGCTTGCTGCGCCACCATATGCAGGGCTTTTTGCTGCTGTGGATCTGACAATAGGCTGCGATCACGTTCAGATAAATGAATGGCGGCAACCGGCTGGGTTTTAATTCGTGCAATATGTGCGGCTACCTCCTGCTCTAGCTGCCAGTAGCGGTACAAATATAAATGCTGATCTGCAAAAATAAACGGCGCAATTCCTGTACTTTGCTGACGGCGGTCTAGAACCAGATTGTGTAATAAGACAACCTGCCGAGGATCAACTTCGATACAGCTATCCCCCGCCTGCATCGCTTCAAGCAATTGCTCGATCAAGATTTTTGCTGCCGGATCAAATGTAGCCGTACTAAACGGCGGCTGACACAGATAGTCAATCCAAGCCATTAAATTGGAGTCTTGCTGTGACACGTGATTCTGCTCATTTTCCACACAGTTATCCTCAAAGTTATCCACAGGATAATTTTCTGTTTAATCTCTATATATTTTATAAAACTGCAAAGTCAAGCTGATTTTTTCTGCTCAAAATAGCCCAATATTTGATCCAGTTTTTCTATGAATTCAGAGTCCGGTTGCCAATGATAGACTCCTTGCTGAACCTGTCCATTCATCCCGCGCAAATACAGATAGGTTGCGCCGCCCAAGTGCTGCTGAATCGAATAACCCTGCATATTCGCACTCAGGTACCGATGCAGTGCCACCAGATACAGAGCGGCCTGCAACCAGTAACTGGACTGGCTCATATTCTGCTGAATCGCCTCAGCACTATAGTGCTGCTGATCAGGTCCGAGGAAGTTACTTTTATAATCGGCAATCTGGTAGCGCTGGCCATCGAAATACACCAGATCGATGGAACCGGTCAAATACCGCGCCGATTTGGCCTCATTAAAATCGCTCATGATCATGTCATGTTCGAGAAAAAGCTGATGGATTTGCCGAATCTGCAAAGGGGCATCGGTCAAGGACAGATAAAAAGGGAATTCTGAAAGATACTGTTTAGCCTCCAGCTGTGCCAAGGCAAAATCTGCCTGGATCGGAGTGGCCAGAATGTCATGTACCCAGTCATGCATCAGGTTCAGCAAAATATCTTCTGTAATTTCGTCCAGCAATCCCTCAAAAGCAGTCTGGAAAATACTTTCCACATTCAGCGATTCAGTGCTTGCAGAGCGTGTGAGCTGAGCTATTTCCTGTTCAAAAAACTGGATAAAGGAGTCATCCTCCAGCCCATCGAAATACACTTGAAACTGACCTAAAAATTCTAGCAGAGCTGAACGCTCGAGCTGCTGTTCCGAGTGAAACAGCTGCTGCCCTTGCTGGCGATAAGCTTCACTTTGATCATGCAGGCGAATTCCGGTCAATAACTTATAGTTCAGGCTGGACAATACGCGCTGCATACTATGACGCAATTCCTCTGCTTTGAAATCTGCCTGAGCTGTGGCCTGAAACAGGGTTCGCAGATTCACCACAGCAGCCTGATAAGGCAGGGAAAAGGCCTGTTCCAGCACACTACGTATATGAAAAGCCTGTTCAAATTTTTCTTTCAGTTCCTGCCAGATTTGCGGTGCGGTATTTTTAAAACGGCGCCGGATTTCCAGATTCCAGTAACTGCTGTCCTGAAAATCAATATGTTCAAAAATGCTGTGCAAGAATGTTCCGGCTACGGTGCCTTTAGGAAAATTCAGCCTAATCCAGTCTAGGGGCACAGCTGCTGGCTGTTCTTCCAGACCGGTAAAATGAATTTCATCGGCAGCACTGTCGGGCTGTTCATAAGCCGTGACCAGATCGTCCTGCAAGATATGTCCATGTAGCTGATGCTGTGACAAAGCCGTAAAACTGGTTTTGGTTCGCGGATAAAACTGCCGCTCTGGCAAAGGTTGCGCCCGCATGTCGACCTGATGATGGTTCGACTGCTCGACCAGGCGCGGTGGCTCCTGAGACAGAGGCGGCTCGACCAGACTTAAAGCATGTTGAAACAGTTGATCTCCCTGACCACGCCAGAAGGCCAGCCCCGAATCGGACTGTGCGTTTTGATCCTGCAGCATGGCATATACTCGGTGACTGGCACGGGTCAGCGCCACATACCAGAGCCGGTGGTTTTCGGCAGCATTACGCGCTGCATTTTGCAGAATCGCCTGCTCATGCAAATTCTTGTGATTGACTGCAATCACCCGGGATTGTTCCAGGATGTTGTCCTGTTCAGGCGCAGACAGGGAAAAATTCAGATTGCCTTTATTCACATCAAAAGCAGCATCTGCTCCCAATAAAAACACCACTTTAAATTCCAGCCCTTTGGAGGCATGAATGGTCATCAGCTGCACCCCATGATCCCCAGACAGCTTGCGTTCTTTTTCGCTGTCCTTGCCTGAAGGTGACTGAAGCTGGCGCAAATACCAGTGATAGAGTTTTTGCGCCCCCTGATAATATTCACTCTGCTGGCTCAGCATCTCGGTCAGATGGCGCAGATTGACCACCACCCGCTCATTGTCCAGACTTTGACTGGCCACCAGATTGGTCCAGACCTGAAACAGGTTCAGTGCATAATTCCAGGCGGTCAAAAAGCCTTTCTCAAACCACATTTCCCGAATTATATCCAGATCCGCAATATAGCGACTGAGGCCTTCACTCTGGCTTTGCAAATCAATCAGTTTTTTCAGATTGAAGCCCAGCAGACGGGTTAGTAAAGCCCGCTTGACCTTGGCCTCATTGAAAGGATCCATAATCGCCGTCAATACGGCTGCGACATCCTGAGCGATTGGACTGGCGAACACGCTCTGTTTGGATTCTTTATAGCAGGGAATGCTCATACGCTGCAGGCGTTGCTTCACCTGTTCCAGCGCATAATGTCCAAATCCCAACACCGCAATATCATCTGCACTCAGGTTTTGCTGATGCTCCTGCTGCTGAAAGTACAATTGTTGCTGAGCGGACTGATTCAGCAACGCACGGATTTTCCAGGCCACCTGATCGGCTTCTACATCGGCTTCACCCAGCTGAATCCAGCGTAGCGGCTGTGGATTGCAGGCACCACTGTCGATTAAATCCGGATGTGGCCGGCTGCCGGCCTGAATCAGGGTGTACTGCACCTGTTCGCCAAAATCCATTTGCCGCTGGAACAGTGCATCAACCACTTCTACGAGCGGTTTGACTGAACGATGGTTCTGCATCAGGGTATATTCATGACCCTGCTTGTGGCGTACGTCAGCGTGTGCCTTGTTATAAGTCAGCATGTCGCCGCCGCGGAAACCGTAAATTGCCTGTTTCGGATCACCGACCATAATCATGCAACCGGACTGCACCCGGTCGGCATCACGCCAGATCTTGGCCAGCAGATCATCCTGATCCTGATTGGTGTCCTGAAATTCATCGACCAGAATCAGCGGATAACGTGCCTGCACAAACTGGGCAAAACGCTGTCCCTGCTGGCCTTGCAATGCTTCCGCCAATGTACGGATTTGCTGGGAAAAAGTGGTTTCACCCTGCTGCTGTAAGGTTTGCGGCAAACGGGTCTGCACACTTTGAATAATATGAAATTCCAGATAGGTCGTAAGCTGTTGCAGCTGCTCATCCAGATACTGTTTGACCTCGCACAGCGCATCAATTGCCACGATCAGACTATGTTGCAAAATCAGCTGTTGCTCTGCATCCGGACAGCTTTTGTTAAAGACCTGAGTGGTCGGCTGGAAATCGGTTTTCTTGCGGCGCAAATGGCACAGATTCAGTATAATCGGCTGCAATTCAGCATCAAAGAAACTCATTGTTCCTTGAGTTTTCAGGGCTGCGCTCCAGGTCATAAAGTTTTCACAAATTTCGGTTAACTTGGTCAAAAAACTCTTGTGAAAATACTTCGGACTTTCCTGACAATAACGCCGCATGACGGCAAGATCATGCTCCTGAATATTTAATAATTGGCTGATGCAGGCTTCCAATTTGTTCAGGTCACATTCAGCCGGTTCGATCTTCCGAAAATGCTGCTTACTGAAATTCAGGGCATCTCGCACCAGCCCGGTATAATGCTCCACCGGTTTCAGCAGATTCTGAACATACAGATGATTGACCATATATTGCGGCTGTTGCTGAATCCAGTCACGCAGCACATCATGAATCAGCTGCTGGATATACAAATCCTGATCTTCGGTCAGTTCTGCACGTTCAATCTTGCCACTTTCAAAGGCAAATTCACGTAACAGTTTCTGGCTAAAGCTGTCCAGGGTGCCGACAAACAGTTCATCCAGCTGATTCAGCACCAGACGTAAACGACGACGGGCATAATCCAGACGTGTACCATAATCTTTCAGCACCTGCTGAAATAAAGGATCGGTTTCGTTCTGGATCTTTGCTGCTATCTCAACTGAATTCAGCTGCTGATGACGCTGGATATAGGCCAGGGTTTCCTCGACCCGTAGCCGTACCCGGTTTTTCAGTTCAGCGGTTGCTTTGCGAGTAAAGGTGGTCGCAATCACCTGATGTGGATAATACTGGTCCAGAAAAATCCGTACCATCAGGCTGGAGAGCGTATAGGTCTTGCCGGTTCCTGCCGAGGCTTCAATCCAGTGCAAGCCACGGAACGTCATGTCCTGGATCGGATTGGTAGAAATGGCTGTTTGCGGCTGCTGTTTTAAGACGGTCATGCGGCTACTTCACCCATTCCAGATGTTGATGAATCGGCGCATACAGGCCATGAGCAAAGTCATGACAACAGCGCTGCAAGGCCAGATCCGGGTCTTGATCCTGTAAAATAAACTGCCAGTCCTGATGCAATAGACTGGATTCATCCGAAGCCAAAGGCTTGGCACTCTCATAGCTATTGTTCCAGGCTTTCAGCAATTCCGGCATTTCTACAATCGTCATTTTGCCCTGTTCATTCTCGGTCCACTGCCACTCTTTTTTCATCAGTAATTCTGCCGGCAAGACCAGCGGCTGCTGTTGACCAATTTCCCAGGCCTTTAACCAGAGCTGCAAATACTCATGTGCCTTGCTCGAACTCAAGCCAGAAAACTTCAGGGTTTTATTACTAAAAATGACAATGCGCTCCAGTTCTGGTGAGCGTGCATCGTCATTTAAGTAAGCCAGCCACAGCAGATACTCCAGCCAGATCTGGGCGCGGCGTTTTTCCGAGGCCGAAGAGGATTGCATGCTTAACCAGTAGCTACTGTTCGGGACTTGTGGCACGTTAATATGAATGATCAGTTCAGAGCCAAACTGTAGCGACTGTTGGGTCACAGCCGTGAGTTCTTTACCGAGTTGCAGCAAACGCTCCTGTAAAAGTTGCTGTTCCTGCTGGCTGCCGAGCCAAGTGGCTTGCTGGGTTTTACCCACCGGCAAACGGTCCAGCATCAGGCTCGGCCCAACCTGCTGCTCTTGTTGCAAAAGGAAATCCCGTACCTGATACTGTTCCAGCTTATTCAATAATAAAGGTTCCCGGGAACTCGGCAAATCGGCATAGCGAATCGTGGAAACCCCGACACTTTTCAGGAATAGACGTGCCGGGAAAATCATATCGCGGATCCATTCATCACCTTTGAGTACCCGGATTTCTTTTTGTTCTAGTGCCGGATAATGTGCATTGATCCAGCTGCTGCGCTTGCCTTCGGCGCTGCGGATATATTCTGCTACCGCAAACCACTGATCCTGATAACGTGGTGTCTGCATATCTGCGAATCCGGCCGGATCAAAAGGCTGCAAGGGATGTACATGATAAAGCTGCTGGATATGTTGAGCCACGGACAGACCATGCATCTCCACCATCGGATCGACTTCGGCATCCGGCTGTTCAGACTGGCAGATCAGCGCGATATGCTGAACCAGTTCCTGCAAGGCAGTGGATGGATCGCGAGCCTCACCACCCTCCAGATCAAAGCCATTATAGAACAGCCATAGATTTTCCTGTGCCAGCAGCAAGGCATCCAGAAAAGCGCCCTGCTCGTCATCCAGACGGGAACGGTCACCAAGTTGCGGCTTCAGGCTGCGCATCAGGTCAAACGGAACCTGTTGATTGCGGCTCGGAAATTTACCGCTATCCAGATTCAGCATCACCACCAGTTTATAAGGCAATGGCCGGATCTGCCCAATCTGGCTAAAAGTAATCTGTCCAGTCGGTTCGGCCTGATCCAGCTGCATCTCCAGGGTATTCTGAATTTCTTCCAGCACATAAGGCAGAGGCAGACTGAGTGCCACCAGCTCCTGACTGGCATGTGGATCATCCTGATCATGATAATCGGCCAAGGTCAGCATCCGCATTTGCTTGTCGATAATCTCGGCAACAGTTTTGAGTGATTCTACCCCGGCATCACGAAATTCATTCAGATCAGCACGCAGATATTCCAGCCAGGTTTTGACTGGCGTGCGTTGTCCAGTTTCATGCAAAGTCAGCCAGTCACGGCGCTCTACCAGATCCTGATAAATTCGGATCAGGGTGGATATCAAGGGAAAATCACTGGTCAGAACCTTAGCATAACTCAAGGTGTCCTGAAACAGGGTATGTTCAGGAATCGCCAGACCCAACGCCAGACGGTCCAGCGCGAATTTAAAGCTAAACCGGTAATCCTCATCGCCTGCACTGAGGCTTTGCTGTAAATGCTGCTGGTCCAGTCCACGCTTGAAGCCAGCATCTGTCAGCAACTGCAACATCCGTTCTACCTGACTATAGTCCAGACCATAACGTTGCTGGGTCGCATTCAGGCTAAGCCAGTCGGCAAAGTCCTCAATACTGAAACGGCGCCGTACCCACTGAATCCGGCCCAGTACCGCGCGCCAGGCATTGCTGACATCCAGACGTGATACCCCGGCAATCTGGATCGGTAAATACAGGTTATCTTTCTGCAAGCGTTTGCTACCAGTCTCGCGCTCACGCGGTGGCGGGGCAAAGACACTGCGAATTGCCGGTTCGAGTTCTTTCAGACTTGGCGTCAGCACCAGAATATCACTAGGCTGACGCGGCACGTCATTCGTATCTTGAGCCAGCCAGTGAATCAGCTGTTCTTTAAGGACTTCCAGCTGACGTAATGAAGAATGACAGACATGAATCTGTACCGAATCATCGTCAGGGCTTAAAGCATATTGATGCTGTTCAGGCTCGAGCAAATACAGGATATCTGACTGGATTTTGGCCAGCAGCCTGTCCTGATATTCATCGACAAAGACATCGGCCCAGAGACCCTCTTCCCCTGAAGACAGTTTAGAGAGTAGAGAAAAATGATCCCGTGCCTGCTTGCCGAATCGGGTCAGAAGCGGATGCCGCGATTCCCGGTCTTCGGCATTAAAGTTCAGCTGCTTGATCCTGAAGTCTTTTATTTCCGCATCATTCGGTTTACGTTGACGGGTTTTTTCAAAACGCTGAATAAAGCGCTCTTCCCGCTGCAAATCAAATCTGGCTTTCCAGTCAGGATCGACACTGTCCGCCCAGTATTCCTGCGAAGGGTTGAAGTGAAAAATATAGATATCAATGTATTGCCCCAAACGGCGTAAAAAATCCAGCTGGCTGGGTGGCAGTTCCAGCAGGCTAAATACCACAATCTGGGCCGGCAGTCGTTTTAGAGCCTGAGCGCGGGTTTCTGCATTCTCCAGCCGCTCCCAATACAGGCGTTCAATCTCCAGGATTTTGGCATAATCATCCTGAAATACATGCTGCCACAACCAGCGTTGCCAAGCTTCCAGTTCACGCGCCTGAATCTTGACAAAATCCGCCACCTGCATCTCATGACCATTTTCATCTTTGGGGCTATAGATCATTTGCTCGATATCGAGCGCAATATCCTGCCCCCAGGACTCTAACCAGTTACTCGGACAACCACAGTTGTTTGGAGGACAGTTACGCGCGCAATAACCGCGATAATCCATATAATGACTGAACAAACGTGACACCTGCTCCGCCACCCAGTATAGCATGCTCTGTTTTTTCAGCTGTTTTTCTGTGCCCTGTTCCAGCCGGTCGGCACTGTCATAAATCCGCTTCACAATGGAATACAGTGGATGATCGACATCTAAAGGAATCTGTTCAGGCAGAATGCATTTTCGCAGCGCCTGAAACACGCGCCATTTGATGATAATGCGCGGAATATTGGCTTCACGGACCTGCTCTACTTCTTTGGGAGCATTCAATACCCACTGATAAGAGGTCCATTGAAAGGCGCGAATCCGGTGATGAAACTGGGTATTGGCGCTAATGCCTTTTTTCTCGGCAATTTTCTGGGTCAGCCAAGTTTCTACAGCCGGAGATGGCACAATAAAATGCCGGGTTTGTAACACCTCAAATGGATTCCGGGCAGTCTGGTTGACAATACGCAGCATACTATCCAAAAGCACATCAATACGTTGACTCTGAATAACATGGATGGCCATTGGTTCCCCTGAACTGCTGAATGTGGTTCTTACTACAAAACGATAAAGATTATTTACTATACATCCCGAGCGCTCTATGACACTTTAAAACCACACTTCAGTCGAAAAATTTCTTTGAAAAAAGCATCTTAAAGATGCTTGAATAGAAAAAAACAACATAGAGCTTAGGTAGTGCCCATGAAATTAGATAAAATTCCTGAACGTCTCGATCCGAGCCTAGATTTAGAACAAATCCGCGACGAATGCCTGGAACTCACCAAAAAACGCGCCTACTATTCTGCTGGTGCTGCCGTGATTCCGGTACCTTTTATGGACGTGGTCATTGATGTCGGCATCTTGTCGCAATTGATTCCCGAGATCAATGCCCGCTTCGGCCTGTCCCCTGAGCAGATCAGTGTCTACGATCCGAAAACCCGTCAGATTCACTGGCAAGAGCTGCGTAAACGTGGCGTAGAATTTTCCGGTCTGGTGGTCGCACGTACGGCAGTTAAAAAATCTTTGAACAATGTTGCAGCGAAAGTGATGATAAAGCAAGTCACAAAATTCATTCCGCTGGGTGGTCAGCTGGTGGCCGCAAGTCTGGGTTATTTTGTCATGAAAAAAATTGCCGATGCTCATGTGCAAGACTGCTATCGCACCGCTAAAAGTATTCAGCAAAAACAGGTCGCCCAAGGTTAATCCTGTTTAAGCTAAATATTTTTAAACTGTTTAAAATTCTCTACTTCAGGCAGATTATTCTGCCTGAAGTTGTTTTAAAATAGCCTTTAGTACTTCGACCCGCGCGGTATTCTTATCATCGGTCGCAATAATATGCCAGGGTGCTTCCTCTGTCGAGGTATGTTCAAACATATCGGCTGCCGCTTTCAGATAATCGTCCCAGCGCTCCCGGTTACGCCAGTCTTCTTCAGTAATTTTAAAACGCTTATGCGGTGTATCTTCACGCGCCTTGAAACGCGCTGCCTGTTCATCTTTGGAGATTGCCAGCCAGATTTTCACAATCACCGTTTGATGCTTGACCAGGCTCTGTTCAAAACGGTTAATTTCATCATAAGCACGCTGCCATTCCACCGCACTAATAAGTCCTTCTACCCGTTCTACCAATACCCGGCCATACCAGGAACGGTCAAAAATACAGATATCATCATCGGTTTGCAGCTTGGTCCAGAAGCGCCATAAATAGGGACGGCTCAGTTCAAATCTTTCTGGTGCAGCAATGGTATGAATTTCATATTCACGTGGATCGAGTTTTTTGACAATTCGCTTGATCGCGCCGCCTTTGCCAGCAGCATCCATACCTTCAAACAGAATCACTACATTACGCGAATCGGAACGCATGGCTTTAGCGACCTTCGCGGTTAACTTTTTCAGTTCCGGTTTGTAATCTTCTGGCTGGGCTTGAGTCTTGGAAGGATGTTTTAACTGCTCGGGAATCTTGGCCTGCTTCCATCTTCCCTTGGCTCTGGCCGGGTGATCCGGACAATGTTTCAAGGCTCTCAAGATATACTGGGCAAATTGCTGGTCGCGCTGCTGTTCATCTTCGCCATCAATAATGAACCAGTCCTCGGTAAACCGCTGACGCAGGCGCTGCAAGGTGTCATATTCTTTGCGATTGCGCCAGTCCAGACCATGCAGTTGATGCCAGTGAGTTTCACTCGGATCCATGGCATCCAGGCGTTTTTGCAAAACTTTCCAGGACAGGTCAAACCAGACCTTGATCACGTCGACATGGTTATTTTTCAGGTCCTGTTCAAAAACCTGCATCTCTTGCAGATATTCATCAAATTGTGCATCACTCAGCGGGCTTTCAGCTTGCATGGCACTGCCGAGCAGATCGCTATACCAGTTACCAAACAGCACCATGATCTGTCCTTCAGCTGGAATAAAACGCGCATAAGGTTGCCACAAGGTCTGCTTCGGGCCGGCTAGCTGGGGCTTATCGGCTTTCACGCGCAAATAGCGCGGATCGACCCATTCACGTAGCTGTTTAACCGCTTCACCTTTGCCGGCTAGCTCAATGCCATTCACCAGAATCACCAGACTTTTGGCATTTTTCTGGCCCCGGGTCTTTTTTAAATTATATTGGGCATCAATCAGCTCGACAGACAGCTGATCTTCATCCATTAACTGAAATTGTGGTTGTTCCATACGTATCTTCAACCCTGATCTTTTATTCTATTTGCAGTATAGCGAGGAGTTTCAGCGCAAAAATAGCTCTGGCAACGTTTTTCACACGATTAAATTGGCTATTTAAACAACAGATTGACATACAAATGCCCGATCTCTGTTCAATTTGTCATAGCAGGATTGTCCGGCAGCCTCTAAGATTCTTGCATCCTCCAATCATAATTGAAGCCTCATGTCCAAACTTGCCGTACTCGATGATCTGTTAGCGCATTATTATCAACTGGCTTATCACACCCGGCCTGACATTTTAAGCCGTTTACAGGATGTGCAGGCCTGGCAGAAAGTCCGCATGCAGCGCACTCATCGCGCCCATTTTGCTGAAAAACAAAACCTGTTGATGTCCGAATATTTCCTGAACCGTCTCTACGGCGGTGCTGAATTTGATGCGCTGGCAGAACAGATTGCCCGGCTGATGAAATATGCGCATAAAGCAGAAAAAGTTATTCCGGAAAATGCCATTAAAACCGGCACCTCAGGGGTAGAGCTGGCTATTCTGGCGGTACAACTGGATGAACAGGTCGCGATTCAGTTATTACAGGATTATCATCCACATGAACCGCTGACTGACGAGATGATGCGCCTGACCTATTTGAAGCTGGATCAGGGTGAAGCACGCTTGAAACAGCTGGCTCTACTGGATCAGCTCGGCATGAGTCTGGATAAATACATGCGTTCATTTGTGGTCTATACCGCCTTTAAAATGTGTAAGGGCGCGGCGAATAAGTATAACTTTCAGGTGATGTATGAATTTATGCAGGATGGTTTTCTAGCGATGAAGCCACTTAAATCGGCAGAAAAATTTGTACGCACGTTCACGGCAACCGAACGCCAGATTATCGAGAAAGTACATTCTGGCGATCCGTTGCCATTTCAGTAAATACCCGATGAGTATTTCTGCCAAGCGTGAATTTTTCTGTATATTATTCATAACAATTGCATCATGATTGCTGAATAAGCCTTTAGAATCTGTCATGATGCAGACAATGCAAGATTAACCCGATTGATATGTTAGGAGTGACTCCAATGTCGAATGAAAATACAACGCCTACCCCTACCCCCGAGTCGGCACAACAGACAGACAAAGTGAGCCCATTCTTAACTGAACCCCTTCCACAAGGCACCCCGCAAGGTCAGCAACAATCTTTAGAACAACGTCTGACTGACACGCCTGTGACGGGTACTGTGCCTAAATACAATCTGCCACGTGGTGCCAATACCGGTAACGTCGGCTCAACCACACACTTCGGCTATCAAACTGTAAACAGCGAAGAAAAAGCTCAGAAAGTCGCAGAAGTGTTCCACTCTGTGGCGAGCAAATACGACATCATGAATGACTTGATGTCTTTTGGTATTCATCGCCTGTGGAAACGTTTTGCGATCAATATGTCAGGTGTACGCCGTGGCCAGCATGTGCTGGATATCGCGGGCGGCACCGGCGACTTGGCTAAAGTCTTTAGCCGCGAAGTGGGCCCGACGGGTCATGTGGTACTGTCTGATATTAACGAATCCATGCTGAATGTCGGTCGTGACCGTCTGATTGATGCGGGCTGCACCAATGTCGATTTCGTTCTGGCCAATGCCGAAACCTTAGAACCATTTGCAGACAACAGCTTTGACCTTTTGACCATTTCTTTTGGCCTGCGTAACGTCACCGATAAAGATGCGGCACTGGCTGCGATGTACCGTGTCCTTAAGCCAGGTGGCCGTTTACTGGTTCTGGAATTCTCTAAACCAGTGTTTGAACCATTCTCTAAACTGTATGACCTGTATTCGTTCACGGCATTGCCAATCATGGGAAAAATCATTGCCAATGATGCAGAAAGCTATAAATACCTGGCTGAATCGATCCGTATGCATCCGGACCAGCGCACCCTGAAAGGCATGATGGAAAATGCCGGCTTCCAGAATTGTGACTATCACAACCTGACTGGCGGGATTGTTGCGGTTCACCGCGGTTTCAAACTTTAAGGTTCCTTGCCTATGTGGTCAATTTTGGCACTCGGTGCTGTTGAACGCGTGATTCATCATGTTATTGATCTGGACGCCATTACTCGCATCCAGCTGAATGCCCTGTCCGGTAAAATGCTGCGGGTGGTGATTGCCTCGCCGCAGCTTTCGGTCGATGTTTTTTTTGATGAAAGCAAAGTTCGTCTGGAACCAACGGCAACCGGTCATACTGAAACACCTTCGGTCTTTGAACAGCGTCCATTTGACGCAAGTTCCGCGACAGTCCTTGAAGCGACCGCAACCTTGCAGGTCAGCAATGTGGTGGAATTACTCAAGCTGCTGCTTTCCGATGAAGTGGGCAATATTCCATTGCAAGGCGACTACAAGTTATTGCAGGAAATCCAGCGCATCATGCAACAGGCGGAACTGGATCTGGCGGCGCACTTAACTCCCTGGATTGGCCCGACACTAGCACATGAAATTGGTAAATTGCAACTGCTGCCCCAGCAGCTAAAACGTACCCTGCAAAGTCAATTATTCTTTGCCGAAGATGCCTTAAAAGAAGACAGTGGTCTGTTTGCCCCCCGCTGGCAAATGGATGACCTGAATCAGGACACCCGTATCCTGAATCAAAATTTAGATCGGGTTGAAGCAAAAATCCATCAGCTTCAGGCTCAAATCGATGCCTCCAACAATTCTACTCAAGACTAGGTACACAGCTTTATGATTCCGCATGTTTCACGTTTACTCGAACTTTGGCGCATCGCCGCGCACTATCGACTCGACACGTTGTTTCCTGCGGAAGAATTACCAGAAAAGTCGCGGCATGTGCTGTCCCTCATCCGGATGCATCCGGCCGCCTGGTCTAGTCGTGAACGTAAAAATCCGCTCAAGCTGAAACTGGCTTTAGAGGAAATGGGACCGTTGGCGATTAAGCTTGGTCAGCTGCTCTCAACCCGTCGTGACCTGATTCCACCTGAAGTTTTACAGCAACTGGTTTTGCTGCAAGATCGGGTCAAGCCGTTTGATAATGACGTGGCCAAGATGCGCATTCAGGAATCCCTGAAAGCTGATGTAAATACCTTGTTCGCGCGTTTCGACACCCAGCCACTGGCAGCAGCTTCGATTGCACAGGTACATACGGCTGCCCTGCATGATGGCCGTGAAGTCGTGGTCAAAGTCACCCGCCCTAATATTCGCCAGCAGATTTTGCAGGATTTTGAAATTCTGGAATGGCTCGGTCAATTTCTGGAAAAACGTCTGGAAGCAGCACGTGCCCTACATTTATCAGAAATCATTCAGGACTATCGCCAGATCATTCTGAATGAGCTGGATCTGACGCTGGAAGCAGACAATACCCGCCGTATGCGCCATCACTTTACCGGCTCGAGCATGATGTATGTGCCGGAAATTTATATGGACAGCAAAGACGTGCTGGTAGCCGAGCGCATTACCGGGGTGCCGATTTCAGATATCGCGACCTTTGACCGGCTGGGCATGGATCGTGCCGATCTGGCGCGTAAAGGCCTGACCATCTTCTTTACTCAGGTCTTCCGCGATAACTTCTTCCATGCTGACATGCATCCGGGAAATGTCTTTGTAGAAACCATCAATCCAGCCAATCCGCGTTTTATTGCGCTGGACTGCGCGATTATGGGCGAGCTGTCCAAACACGACCAGATGACCGTAGCACGCATGCTACTGGCGGTCATGAACAGTGACTTTATGCAGCTGATTCAGGTGGTGCATCAGGCTGGCTGGATTCCACCGGGGACTGATCAGGATGCTTTGGCACGTGAAATGCGCCGCAGTGTGGGGCCGATGGTGTCCAAACCGATGCATGAATTGGACTTTGCCGGCATTCTGATTGAAGTGATGGATATCGCGCGTCGTTTCCATCTCGAAATTCCACCTCAATTGATGTTGCTGCTAAAAACTTTGGTGCATGTCGAAGGTCTGGGAACCGACTTGTATCCTGAACTGGATATCTGGAGTCTGGCCAAACCAATTCTGACGGACTGGATCAAGGCCCAGATGAATCCGCAAAAGAACCTGAAAGAACTAGGACAGAAAATCCCGGATCTACTTTTAGGGGCACAGGATTTACCGACCCTGATGATCGACAGCTTAAACGGTTTAAAAAATCAGTCGGCCTGGCATGCCAAACAGCTCAATGAATTACAAAGCATGCGCCTGCAAATGGAACATCAACAGAAGCGTAGCTGGATGTTTGGCAGCGTCATGGCCATTCTGCTGGCAATTGCGATTATTTCACCGTGGTTTGTGTCGGTGATTCTGATTGTACTGGCGAGTGTACTGGCCGTCTGGCGGATTGCGAAATAACTAAATGAGCTTTTAAAAAAACCTGACACTGTTCAGGTTTTTTATTTTCTGGGCATCGCATGACTCCAAAGTCACCTTAGGACATATCTTGCCATTGGGTCCTAAGACCTATCGCTTAAAATAAGCACACATTTGGCTAGTATAGGTTCAACCATGGTACAGATTTTACAAAAACGTGCGCCTGCGCTGACGATTCGTGCCGGCCATCTGGCACGTGAGCTGATTCTGCAACAAGGTTTGCAACCCGAACAGGTCGATATTGTACCTGGTGCTGCAGGTGGCCCAAAAGGCATCGGGATCCAAGGACTGGATCAGGCGATTTTTGGTGAGTTTTTTCCACGTGCACCTCAGCGTAGAACTTTGGTGGGTTCTTCGATTGGCAGCTGGCGTTTTGCCAGTATGGCTGCACATGGAGTTCAACAGGGAACCGAACGTTTGGGTGAGCTGTATACCAACCTCTATTTTCATAAAAAAATGACCCGTCAGGATGTCAGCGAAGTTTGCCGTGGCATGCTGCTGGATCTGGTACAAGGCAAAGAAAACGATCTAGTCAATCATCCAGATTATCATCTCGCAGTCATTTCAATTAAAGCCCAACACATTTTCCAGAGTGACAAGGCATTGCCGTTGCTGGCTTCTGTGGCTGGAATTCTTGGAACGACCGCAGTCGCGCGCCGGCACAGCCGTTATTTCATGCAACGTGTGATCAGCCAGCCCAATATCGGTGAACAGTTTAAAATCGCTGAAGATGGATTTACCACGCATTATCATGCACTGACCGAACAGAGTGTGTTGTCTTGGCTGATGGCTTCAGCCTCTATTCCCGGGGTAATGGCAGCGGTGAACAATATTCCGGATGCACCGCAGGGTTATTATCGCGATGGTGGCCTGATTGATTATCACATTGACCTGCCCTTTCAGAGCAAAGGCATTGTGCTGTATCCACATTTTACCGATAGCATTACCCCCGGCTGGTTCGACAAGTTATTTAAACGTACCTCAAATCCAGAAAATCAGGCACGAACTTTGCTGCTTTCTCCATCGCAGCAATATCTGCAAAGTTTGCCTTTGGGTCGTTTGCCTGATCGTAAAGACTTTAACTTAAAAGGTTTGGATCAAACCCAACGGATTCAGCTGTGGAAGCAATGTATTGCGGAAAGTCAGCGTCTGGGCGATGAATTTCTGGAACTGGTCGAGAAGCAGAATTTTGCTGAGGTGATGCAAGCCTTGTAATTGGCCGCAGCTGCCCGATTATTTGTATAATTGCTTTAATTTTGTGAACTGTTGAGATTTATGCAGAAGTTTTTAGTTGTCCTGCAATACCTGTGTCTGGCCTTTGCCATTTATCTGATTTATAGCGTCAGCATGTCGCTGTATCGCCAGGATTTTGTCCTGATGGAACTGGTCGCTGATATCGGTACGATTCTGATCTGTATCGACCTGGCGGTGTTTTTATTTACCAGTAAAGGCAAGCCCGGCATTAGCATGGAAGAATATGCAAAAAGACTGGAACAGCCACCATCTAAACTGGTCTATGTGACACGAAAATTGGGGCATCTCGGTATTTTGCTGATTATCACCAGCTGGATTGTGCCGATGATTAACTCATAATGATCCAATAAAAAACCTCCCAATTGGGAGGTTTTTTTAAATTAAAGATATCCAAAAATTATTTAGAACTTTTAATCCCTGCTTGAAGTAATAGCGCACCCAAACCACCAATTTTTTGCTCTTGTGGTTTAGCCGCTTGCGGTTTCTTGCCCTGAGGACGGTCGCCTTGCGGACGTGCTTGCTGTGGACGTTTGCCTTGAGGCTTACGTTCACCGCGTTGCTCATTGTCACGACGTGGTTGACGTGGTGCTTTCGCCGGAGCTTCAGAACCTTCAGGACGCATCGACAGATTGACACGGTTACGTTCAGCATCCACATTCAAAACACGGACTTGTACGATTTGACCCGGTTTCACCACTTTATGCGGATCAGCGACGAATTCATTGGCAAGTTCAGAAATATGTACTAAACCGTCTTGATGCACACCCACATCGACAAATGCACCGAAGTTAGTGACATTTGTCACTACACCTTCCAGCTGCATGCCTTCAGACAATTGCGCAACTTCAGTAATGTCATCACGGAATTTAGCAGTGCGGAACTCTGGACGCGGGTCACGGCCCGGTTTTTCCAGTTCAGCCAATACGTCTTGAATTGTCGGCAGACCGAATTTCTCGTCTGCAAATTCTTCAGCATTCACTTGGCGAATGATTTCAGTATTGCCAATGATATCTTTTACAGTCGTTGCTTTTGCTTCAACAATTTTGCTCACCAAAGCATATGACTCAGGGTGAACTGCAGAAGCATCTAGTGGCTCTGTACCATCTTGAATACGCAAGAAGCCCGCAGCCTGCTCAAAAGTACGCTCACCTAAACGTGGTACTTTTTTCAAAGACTGACGATTGTCAAAACGACCATTTTCCTTACGGAATTCCACAATTTGCTGTGCGATCGATTTGTTCAGACCTGCGATATAACCCAAAATCGCTGCTGATGCAGTATTTACATCCACACCCACCGAGTTCACACAGTCTTCGACTACTGCTTCTAAGGTTTTCGCCAGACCGGTCTGGTTCACGTCATGTTGATACTGACCCACACCAATCGATTTCGGATCGATTTTCACCAGTTCCGCCAATGGATCCTGCAAACGGCGTGCAATCGATACTGCACCACGGATCGACACGTCCAGCTCTGGAAGTTCCTGTGAAGCCAGTTCAGATGCTGAATATACAGATGCACCTGCTTCAGACACAGACACACGTGTCATTTTCAGATCACTGTTCGCAGCCATCATTTCAGCAACTAAAGCTTCAGTTTCACGGCTTGCAGTACCATTACCAATCGCGATCAGGTCAACATTGAACTCGCGGCATAAACGTGCAAGTTCAGTTAATGAACCATCTTTATCATCTTTTGGCGCAAATGGATAAATCGTACTATGTGCCAGTACATCACCAGACTCGTTCACCACCGCCAGTTTCACACCAGTACGGATACCTGGGTCCACGCCCAAAGTGGTACGTGCGCCTGCAGGTGCAGACAGCAGTAAATGACGCAGGTTTTCAGCAAAGACGTTCATCGCTTCTGTTTCAGCAGCCAGACGTTTTTCAGTCAGCAATGAATGTTCAATCGTTGGACGAACTTTACCGAGCCAGAACAATTTTGCAGTTTGCTTCAAGAAATCCTGACGAGCTTGTGGCTGAACAGTTTCAAGATTGTATTCAGTTTCAATACGCGCCAATGGAGCATCATCTTCGCCATCAACTTTCAGGCCTAAAACGTTTTCCTGACGGCCACGCAGCATCGCCAATAAACGATGTGAAGGCACTTTGTTCAAGTTTTCAGAGAAATCGAAATAATCACGGAATTTTTTACCGACTTCTTTTTTCTCATCACTTGCAACTAAACTTTTCAGCACGGCAGTTTTTGCAAATGTCGCTTTAAGTTCAGTGGTCAGTGCGATATTTTGTGCCCAGTCATCAATCAGGATGTGCTGGATCGCATCAAGCTGGCTTTCAGTATCTGGATAATCTTCATGGCTAAAGTCCGCCAAAGCTTCAGCTGGATCAACGGCTTCATTAAAGATTTTTTCGGCAATCGGGCCTAAACCGGCTTCTTTGGCCTTGAATGATTTACTGGTACGTTTTGGGCGGTACGGCGCGTAAATTTCTTCTAATGCATTTTTGGTTTCGGCCGCATTCACACGCGCCAATAAATCATCAGATAATTTATCTTGTTCTTTGAGTGATTCAATCACCTTTTCACGGCGCTCATACAAATCACGCAAGTATGATAAACGCGTATCGAGTTGACGTAGTTGCGTATCGTCTAAGCCTTGCGTTACTTCTTTACGGTAACGTGCAATAAAAGGAACACTGGCACCTTCATCAATAAGCTTGATGGCAGCCTCAACTTGATTTGGACGTACGGCAAGTTCTTTTGCCAACTGCTGAACTAAGTCAGTCATCGTGTTTGATCCCACAAGGATAAGTACTAAATGGCATGATTATAAAGACCGGGTCTATAAAATCCACCATTGTTTTTATTAATTTATCTTATCTTTGTATTATGAAGTGCCATAGTTTTCTGCTTTTCCCGATAAAGTTTGTATGAACTTTGCTTTTTATCCAGCGTAAAATCGTATTTTTTGCTCATTTAGATGTATATATTTGGTATCTATGTCTTGATTTTAACTGCAATATTTGGTGCTTTAGAGCATAGTCAATTAATATTAATGAATTGTATACTCAAAGCCTATTTGATTTTTGTTTATGACGACAATAAAGAATAAAGGAGCATCTCATGAGTTTAGTTGTACCTGCTGAAAAAGCCGATGCCGTACATACCGAAACGGACCGGATCGAACGGATCCTGGTGGTTGATGATGATGTTCGTCTGCGTACCTTATTACAGCGTTTTCTCGAAGATAAAGGCTTTGTGGTCAAAACTGCACATGATGCCACGCAGATGGATCGACTTTTACAGCGGGAACTGTTTTCTCTGATCGTGCTCGACTTTATGCTTCCGGTCGAAGATGGCTTGAGTATCTGTCGTCGTTTACGCCAATCCAATATCGATACGCCTATCATTATGCTCACCGCTCGTGGTAGCGACTCGGATCGTATTGCCGGTTTAGAAGCAGGCGCCGACGATTACTTGCCTAAACCGTTTAACCCGAATGAACTCTTGGCACGTATTCGTGCGGTATTACGTCGTCAGGTACGTGAAGTGCCGGGTGCACCAAGCCAGCAGATGGAAGTAGTTTCTTTTGGTCCCTGGTCACTGGATTTGTCTACCCGCACCCTGACCCGTGAAGGCCAAGTGGTAACACTCACTACCGGTGAGTTTGCGGTACTGAAAGCACTGGTGCAGCATCCACGCGAACCATTAACCCGCGACAAGCTGATGAATCTGGCGCGTGGCCGTGAATGGGGCGCCATGGAACGTTCAATTGATGTCCAGGTGTCACGCTTACGCCGTTTAGTGGAAGAAAACCCAGCGCGTGCACGTTATATCCAGACCGTATGGGGTGTGGGTTATGTCTTTGTTCCAGATGGTGCTGAATAAAGGAAAACTTATAGGATAAAGATTACCCCAATTTATTGTCCCTAAAAGCCATTCGCGGCTGTTTGAGCCTCTCCTTCTTTAAAGGCTCGTATACAAATGCGCGAGTTCAGCGAATGGCAAAGTTTTTTGGTTACTTTTTTCAAAAAAAGTAACACAACAAGCTCCTTCCATCGAAGGTTCAAGCAGTAAGATTCCATTACAAATTATTATTACTGCTCAATTTGGAAAATGCCAACAGGGAGCTGGTGTGAAACTCGACCCCATCGATCCACAAAAATTTACCGATTTTGTCAGCTACTCGGAAAAGAAACGTACCCGCTGGGAACGCTTTCTCGACAAGATCAAGCCGCGTTCTGCTGCCATGCGTACCACAGTACTGGTGGTTTTTGTGGTGTGTTTTAGCCTGTTCATGTCCTTGTGGTTCTTTTGGCGTACCCTGTTTTTACCTGAAATCCAGCAACATGCGCGTTATCTGGCCATGGAACTGGAAATTCTCAACAATCCCGATCTGCGCCTGTATCACAAACAGCAAGAAGTGGATATCGATGACTGGCTGAAAAACCGGGTCGGCATTGAATACGTGATCAATCCAGCAGAATATCCCACGGTTCGGGAAAAGCTGATTGCAGAATTTTTTACTCGGCAGATCGAAACCAAACTGGCCAAAGAGTTACGTATCGAACAAGCCACGGTCTATTTTCAGTTTAAGCCGAGTCCACGTATCTGGATCCAAACTCCTGAAATGAATGGTCACTGGGTACAGGAACCTTTAAAGACGTATGCCAACTATAGCAATGAACTAATTTTGGGCTGGTTGCTTGGCACGCCGATTATTGTCAGCATCATTATTTTGACCTTGGTGCGTCAGCTCAACCGTCCTTTACGCCGTTTGCAGAATGCCGCCAACAGTTATAGCCGAATCGGTTCAGCACCCTATCTGGATACCAATCATGGTCCACTGGAAATCCGTCAGGTCAATCATGCCTTTAACCAGATGATTTATACGCTGGATCAGACCGAGCGGGAACGCCGCATCATGCTGGCCGGCATTTCACATGACTTGCGCACGCCCTTAACCCGGATCCGCCTCAGTGCCGAAATGATGCCAGATGAAGACTTTCTCAAAGAAGGCCTGATTTATGATGTCGAAGATATGGACGCGATTCTGGATCAGTTCATCTCCTATATGCGTGATGGTTCTGATGAAGAGCCGCAGGATACCAATGTCAATGTGCTGCTCCAAGAACTGGTCAAGCAGTTTAAACCGCTGGATATCCGCTTTACGCCACAAGACATCCCAACCATTCAGGCGCGCAGCATGTCGCTAAAAAGGCTGATTGGTAATCTGATCAATAATTCGAAACGTTATGGTTCAGAACCAATTGAGCTTTCTGCGCATGTTGAAGAAGATCAACTGTTGATTTGTGTCGCAGACCATGGCGAAGGCATCCCGGAAGATCAGATTGAAGCCTTGATGCAGCCTTTTGTTCGGGGTAATTCGGCACGAACTGTACAAGGCAGTGGCTTGGGGTTGGCCATTGTGAAACGGATTGTCGACATTCACCATGGTCAATTGCGTATTCATAATCGTCCTGAAGGTGGGCTGGAAGCTATCATTTCACTACCCGTGAATCAGGTGAACCCAGAGACACTTTCCCCAGCCACCACACTCGATAAAATTCGCCAAACTTTGACTGATCACTTTTAAGAAGTGATCAGTAATTCAACAAATGACTTTTTAGTTTTTCTATACAATTCATTTTATAGTTCATGAATTCAATCATTTAAAAATCATCATTTTTTATTATACCTCCATTTAGCTAAAAAATTAGACCTTAGCCTAACACCTATGCACAATACATTTTTTGAGCGGTACAATCCGTCTCATAGTTTAAGAATTAATGAGAGTTAAAATGTCTTTAGATCGTATCCGTTTAGCCTCCCTACACAACAAAGTCATCAGCCCAGAACAAGCGGCTGAATTCATCAAAGATGGCATGACTGTGGGCATGAGTGGCTTTACTCGCGCTGGTGAAGCGAAGGCGGTTCCTTTAGCTTTGGTTCAGCAGGCAAAAGTAAATCCATTAAAGATCACGTTAATTACTGGTGCATCACTAGGGAACGATCTAGACAAACAACTGACTGAAGCTGGCGTATTGGCACGCCGTTTACCGTTCCAGGTCGACAACACTTTACGTAAAGCGATCAATAACGGCGAAGTGATGTTCATTGACCAGCACTTGTCTGAAACTGTTGAGCAAATGCGTAACCTGCAGTTGAAAAAACCAGACGTTGCGATCATTGAAGCTGTAGCGATTACTGAAGATGGTGGCATCATTCCAACAACATCTGTTGGTAACTCTGCAAGCTTTGCGATTTTTGCTGAAAAAGTGATTGTAGAAATCAATACCAACTTAAGCCCGGCATTTGAAGGCTTGCACGATATCTACATCCCGACCTATCGTCCAACGCGTCAACCGATTCCATTGACTCAAGTTGATGAGCGTATCGGCACGCATGCGATCAATATCGATCCATCTAAAATTGTTGGTATCGTATTTAACAGCGAATTGCACGACTCTCCATCTACTGTAACCGCACCAGATGATGAGACTCAAAGCATTGCCAACCATTTGATCGCTTTCTTTGAAAAAGAAGTAGCTGAAGACCGTCTACCGAAAAGCCTCGGACCTCTTCAAGCAGGGATCGGTTCAATTGCAAATGCGGTATTGACGGGTTTGAAAGATTCAAACTTCGAAGACTTGATCATGTACTCAGAAGTTCTGCAAGACTGTACGTTTGAATTGATCGATGCCGGTAAAATGAAGTTTGCTTCAGGTTCTTCAATTACCCTTTCTGCTAAGTACGGCGAGAAAGTATTTAACAACCTTGAACAATACAAAGACAAACTGGTATTACGTCCACAGGAAATTTCAAACCATCCTGAACTGGTACGTCGTTTAGGTATTATCGGCATCAACACTGCACTTGAGTTTGATATTTACGGTAACGTGAACTCAACTCACGTATGTGGTACCAAAATGATGAACGGTATCGGTGGTTCTGGCGACTTCGCGCGTAATGCCCACTTGGCGATCTTCGTGACCAAGTCAATTGCGAAAGGTGGCGACATCTCTTCTGTAGTGCCGTTTGCTTCACATATCGACCATGCAGAACACGATGTAGATATCCTGGTAACTGAACAAGGTCTTGCGGATCTTCGTGGTTTGGCACCGCGTGAGCGTGCACGTGCAGTGATTGATAACTGTGCGCACCCAATGTACCGCGATGCGTTGAATGATTACTTTGACCGTGCATGTGCAAAAGGCGGCCATACCCCTCATCTTCTTCGTGAAGCGCTTTCTTGGCACTCAAACTTCGAAGAAAATGGTCACATGCTCGCTGTTGAAGCTGCAGTAAAAACTGCATAATTGACTGCATTCACAAAACGCCCTACGGGGCGTTTTTTTATGGCATTTTTATATTTTTTTTGAATAGTCAGAACCTGATTATATTAAGGAAGCCATCTGGCTATCACCTACTCTTTCTTCTTTTATTTATCCTGCCGATCTGCTGTAGAAATACACTTCTGATGCTCAAGGGCTTTAAATTCTGATTCTTCACCCTCATACTTGAACACAAGAGCAAAATTAGAGACATGACATGCGCGTAGATATCTGGTCAGATGTGGTTTGCCCCTTCTGCTATATTGGTAAAAAACGTTTAGAAGCTGCTGCACAAGAAGCAGGTATTGAGCTAGAAGTACATTGGCACAGTTTCCAGCTCGATCCTGAAGCACCGGTACGTCAGGAAGTCTCCAACTCTGAGCGTCTGGCGCAAAAATATGGCCGCACCCTGGCAGAAGTCGAAGAGATGCAGCGCAATATTGCTGAAATGGCCAAAGCCGAAGGTATTGAATTTAACTGGGAAGGTGCCAATTCAGGCAATACCTTTAATGCGCATCGCCTGATTCACCTGGCGCAAAGCAAAGGTTTGGGCAATGAAGCACAGGAAGCGTTCTTCTATAGCTATATGACCCAAGGTCTGGCGATTGGAGAACGTGAAACACTGGAAGATGTCGCAGCGCGTATTGGCCTGAATCCGGTCGAAGTCGATGACCTGTTGGATTCGGAGGAATATGCTGATTTCGTCAAATTCGATCAGGAAGTGGCACACGAACAACTCAAAGTGACTGGTGTGCCTTTCTTTGTTTTTGATCAACGTGTGGCATTGGCAGGCGCGCAGCCTAAAGAAGTTTTCCTGCAAGTATTTGAAAAAGCGCTCGATACATCAACCAACAGTCAGGCAGCACAGTGCTCAACAGAAACGTGTGACACGCCAGACCAAGCTAAATAAAACAACGTTCAATAAAAAAAAACCCCATTTTAAATGGGGTTTTTTATTTGTTATTGAATGGTATTCGCTTAATCAACCAGAAAACTAATTTTTAAATTGACACGATATTCCGTGATTTTATTTTCTTTAATGACAACCTTCTGTTCATTGATCCAAGCACCTTGTACATTTTTGACCGTTTCTGTGACTTTTTGAATGCCCGTTTGAATCGCATCTTCAAAGCTTTTATTGCTGCTTGAATTGACTTCTACCACTTTTGCAATTGCCATAATAAAACTCTCAGCATGAAAATGAATGGAATTCCATCTTAGTCCATTCTTAGAAGATTGCAGCAGCTGGTAAACAAGCGATAGCAAAAACTTACATGGATTGAACAAAGCTCGAAATTCAGTTTTAAATTGGCAGATCGAAAACATATGACCTTTTATTTTGACACTCAATTAAGTCCAGATTCTCATCGCCAAAACAAAGCATAAAGTCCTGTAAAATCATAAAAATCAAACTAGAGTAAATACACTAATTTATTGTTTTATAGAGTAATTTATCTAAAATTTACTGCCTGAATTTGCCGAATCTATCATTTTATATTAAGTCTTATTTGCTATTATTTCACCCGAATTAAGTTTAAATATTCTCCTCTGTTCAAGTCATTGAACACTCTGATATTAAAGGTCATCCTATGAATGCTCTTAAATTTGCTTTCGCTGCAACCGTTATGGCTTTTTCTGTTCAAGCGTCTGCACAAATGGCGCAAGTGGTTCATCTGCCAGACTTTCCAGCGACTAAAGCACCTGCTGAAACAGTAAATACAGATGCTGCGACTGTAGCAACTGAAAAAACGGCTTAATGCAAAACTGTTTTGCATTAAAACAGGCTGATTGATTCAGCCTGCTTTTTTTATCATATTGAACACATTCTGTGTAAAAGATGCACAACTCTCAAAAATATCGACTATTTCCTACTCTCATTTTTTCTATTGATTTTTATCACTTTTAATTAAAAAATTTGTTTATAAAACACTCAAAATAGATCACTATTTTATGTGATCTCTGCTTATAATTGCAGCAATATAAATAGATTAATGATAAGAAAATTTTTTATGCATGAACTTCAGGCATTGGTACAGGGCAAAATTCCGCCTCAGTCAGTTTCTATTGATTATTTAATTGAAATGGCAGAAAGCTATACAGACTCGAATTCTGCTGAATACAGACTGGTCGAGCTGGCGGTTAACATTGTACTGGCACAAACCCTGGATAAAGCACTGAAACATCTCTAGAGATCAAAAAATGAATGCTTTAGAAAAGGCACACTTAATTAAAGAACTACATGGACTGGCGCAGCAACTGGAGCATAAAGTCCTGCCTTTCTATGAAATTGCCCGTTCTAAAAAAAGGATACGCGATATTTTTAATCTGTGTGATGAGCCTATTTTCAAAACCCAGATTTCAGCATTTAAAGCCCGCACTCAGCCTGAACTTGTCGCCTACCAATTTTCTGCTAACACGTCTTATCATCTAAGCTTTCGTGGCTATTTCACCGAAATCTTGGCGCTGGAACAAGCATTGTATGCCCATCCGGATTCAGGCTGGGCAGTTTTACATCATCCTGAACGTGGCTGGCAAATCTGGCTGATTCCGGCTCCCCAATCTCCTGCCCTGCACAGCCAATGGGCTGAACTGCAACACTGTTATATCTGGCTGTTGCAACAACAGCAGCGGTTTTCTTGTCTGAAACAGGATCCCCCCTTGATCGTTCCTGCCCTATCCTTAAACGAAGCTGAAATCAGCTTAAAAGCTGTGGAAACAACCAAATATCATCGGGGACGGCCGCGTACAAGAATCCATGCATTAGAACTACATCGCTCAGATGAGCTACCCATACAGGTACCCACTGTACAGGAGCCTCCCGATCCTCAACTAAAAACTGAAACGACAATTCAGCAAGAACAGATCACAGTCTCCGAATTGATTCAATTCCCTGCACAGATCCAACTAGGCGAACTAAACGTCCATGTACACCCTTTAGGCTTAGAAGAAACCAATATCCAGCGACTCTGTGCTTTAGAATTGGGGCACAATATCGAGCATCCTGCCTATCTGGATATCGCACTGTATTATGCAGCAGAAGATAACTGGCAGGCACGTCAGGTTTATTTGGTTGAACAACTGAATCTGCAAGGCCAGTTTGTTAAATATCTGATGCTCTTGGGGGTACCGAGTCAGTTACAGGCTCACTATTGTATTCAACATTGGCTGACCCATCATCAACGCCAGGCTGCGGCGATTAAATCACTGGCATGGTCTGCTTTAAGCGCCAGTTTCATGCAACTCGAGCTTTTTTCAACAGCTTACTTGCAGCAGGCTGAAACAATCTGGACACAGCCAGATTACCATCTGTTTATACCCGCCCAGTTTATTCAGAAGCAGAAATTTATTTCTTTTAAAGAGGCTGCTGCTGATTTTTCTACTCCTGTACTCTTGCTACAGGAACATCAAAAAATCCGTGTGATTCATGGTGAAAAACGCATCTCTCTTGCAGAGGATGAGCTGGCCTATCCACACATCTTGCTGCAACGCGACAAACAGCTCAATTGGCAGAATATTCACAATATTATTTTAACAATGCCGCAACCGATTCAAGTGCTGGAACTTTATCGAGAAATTCAGGCTCAAATGATTGAATAATTGCTGTTATTTTGTAGCTTTAACTTGCTTTTTAAGGCGTTTTTTTAGAAAACTACAGCTGAATATAAGAATACAAGAGCAACAAATATCTCATGCAAATAAACAGGATTACTCAAATTTTACTGCTCTCTCTGGGCTTAGGAATGAGTGGTAGCATGTCTTGGGCCAATTCAGTCACAACTGCTCCTGCCAGTCCAACGAATATAGAGCCAAGCCGATCAGGCTTGCTGGATCAGATTCCACGTTTGATCGATGCAACACCCACGGTTCTGCCGGAGCAATCAAATGTCGCCATTGTTCCATCCACGCTAGAGACAGAAAATTATTCATGGGCGGATCAAAAGCAGAAAGGCATCCGCGAATGGGCCGATCGTACTGCGCATAAAATTGATAACTGGTTTGGTGAAAGCGATCCGGATCAGCCAGCTGCAGCTACATTACGGATCATTCTAGATAATCGCTGGGATGAATATGAAGGCTATGAGATTAAGCCCCGAATCCGCGGCAAGATCAAGCTTCCGACCTTGGAACAAAAGCTGAGTGTGGTGTTTGGTGATGACAGTCTGGATAATGAATTAGACAGCAATGTTGCGATTACCAATGAAAATCCTGCCACTTCCGGAGATAAACGTCTGGATACTAAACGTGCCCGTGAAGATAACAGCTCTTTTGCCTTACGTTGGTCTGAATGGTCAGATCGTATTCCTTTTGAAACCGATCTGGATCTGGGCTTACGTTCTGGAGATGATATTTACCTACGCGTCAAAGCCAGTAAAGATTGGACACTAGAAAATGACTACTCTTTTCATGCCGAACAGATTTATCGCTATGGCATTCAAAGTGAAAACTATTTACGGACCAACTTGGAACTAATCCACGCCCGTCCCAATCAGGCCTTTTTCTCCAATCAGCTCAGTCTGACTTATGCAGATGAACAAGACGACGATCTGACCTGGGACAACTATACCTTTAGGCAACATCAGTTTTTTCAGGACAACCGTTTTAGTTACGGCATTTATACCGGTGGTTATCTAAATGACAAGGATCTGCGTCTTAACCGCTGGGGTCCCTATGTGTCGTGGAGACAACCTTTTTTACGTGAATGGTTTTTTGTCCAGACCGACCTGAACTACCTGAATGATCATCGCGAGGATCGTGACCACTATGTCGGGGCTTTGGTACGTTTAGAAGCATTGTTTTAAACTGAATGATGGTGGAAAATATAAAAGCTCATCATTCATGGGCTTTTTTCAATATTACTGAGGCAATCAGCGCGGTAAGTATTAGCTGGTTTTATTCAAGATAATACGATCACTGCGTAGCACACGTTTTTGCTGCAATGAGGGTTGCTCCATCACTGGCATATTGAAGCGAATACGATCGCTACGTTGTGGTTTTGCTGCCTCTACTTTCGCAACTTTATAAAAACTGATTCGATCTGTGCGTACCATTTTTTCTGCAGCAGGTGCCGCTAGACTAACTTGACTCATCGACATCAGGATTACAGCGCCCATACTGATCATCAGCTTAAATTTCATAACATTCTCTCTCTTTGCTTTATAATCGTAATTATAAATTAAAAATTAATTAATAATCCAAAATATAGATTTATGATTCGAAGGTATTTTTTTATCCTGTCCATCGTTTTTCCAGATCATTTCTAGAATTGAAAAATGAAGCAGACATAAAAAATCCCTCCTAAGAGGGATTTTCTCATTCAATACATCAGCACTTAAGCAAGCAGCAAACTATTAATTCGCTTGACATATTCAGCAGGATTTTCTGGTAATCCACCTTCTGCAATCACCGCTTGGTCGAAGATCACATTGGCCAGATCATCAAACTGCGCCGAGCCATCCAGTTTTTTCACCAACGGATGTTCTGGGTTAATTTCCAGAATCGGCTTGATATCCGGCACAGGTTGACCCGCATCTTTCAGCATACGAATCAGTTGTGGAGACAACTCACCTTCTCCAGTTACCAGACAAGCCGGAGAATCGACCAGACGCGTCGTCACCCGCACTTCTTTGGTCTTGTCTTTTAATGAATCCGTCAACTTATCCACCACCGGTTTAAACTGGGCTGCGGCTTCTTCAAGGGCTTTCTTCTCTTCGGCATCCTGAAGGTCACCTAAGTCAACTGCACCCTTAGACACGTTTTGCAAAGGCGTACCATCGAACTCATTCACGAAGTTCATCGCCCATTCATCCACGCGTTCAGTCATCAACAGAACTTCAATGCCTTTTTTCTTGAACAGTTCCAGTTGCGGTGAATTTTTCGCAGCATTCAGACTATCTGCAGTCACATAATAAATGGCTTTCTGGCCGTCTTTCATGCGTGCTTTATAGTCTGCCAATGACGTGCTGACCTCGTCATTGTTTGATGTTGCATAACGCAGCAGTTTCAAGATACGTTCACGGTTACTGAAATCTTCACCCAGACCTTCTTTCAATACTGAAGCAAATTCCTGATAGAAGGTTTTGAAGTTTGCCTGATCTTTTTCATCTTCAGATTTAGCCAGATTATCCAAAATGGTCAGGATACGGCGGGTATTGCCTTCACGGATGGTTTTTACATCACGGCTTTCTTGTAATAACTCGCGACTGACGTTCAATGGCAGATCGGCACTGTCCACCACACCTTGCACAAAGCGCAGGTAGTTTGGAATCAGGTTATCTGCATCATCCATAATGAACACACGTTTCACATACAGTTTGATACCCGCTTTGGATTCACGGGTGAAAATATCATGTGGCGCTTTGCTTGGAATATATAACAACTGGGTATATTCAGTGCTGCCCTCAACCCGGTTATGCGCCCAGGCCAATGGCGCTGCGAAATCATGGCTTAAGTTCTTGTAGAACTCGACATACTGCTCTTCAGTGATTTCAGACTTGTTACGAGTCCATAATGCGCTGGCCGAGTTAATGGCTTCCCACTCATCGGTTTTGACATACTGGCCACCTTTAGATGTTTCACCTTCAGCCGCTTCTTCTTCCTGCCAGACTTCTTTTTGCATCTGGATTGGCAGGCTGATGTGGTCTGAATATTTATTGATAATCTGCTTCACTTTATAGCTTTGCAGATAATCCAGCGCATCGTCACGTAAGTGCAGAATAATATCGGTACCACGTCCTTGTTTCGTGATCTGTTCAACTTCGAACTCACCGGTTCCGCCACTGATCCAGCGCACCCCTTCAGAGACATCTGTGCCAGCACGACGCGACTCTACCGTGATCTTGTCAGCCACAATAAAACCGGAATAGAAACCGACACCAAACTGGCCAATTAGCTGGGCATCAGCCTTTTGATCGCCGGTCAGTTTGGACATAAAGTCTTTGGTGCCTGATTTGGCAATAGTCCCTAAATTATCAATAGCTTCCTGTTCGCTTAAGCCGATCCCGTTATCTGAAATGGTAATGGTTTTATTGTCTGCATCCAGACTGACACGAACGCGCAGATCCGGATCATTTTCATAAAATTCGGGATGGTTAATCCCTTCAAAACGTAATTTGTCGCATGCATCTGAGGCATTCGAGATCAATTCGCGTAGGAAAATTTCAGGGTTTGAATAAAGCGAATGGGTCACGAGATGTAGTAACTGAGCCACTTCAGCCTGGAAACTATGTTTTTGTGCGCTAGACTCGCTCATTAATCACTCCTTTTATTTTAAATACAGGTCAATACTGTTGCCTATATGAATGGAGTGAGTTACTAAATTTTCAATAGCCAGTTGTATATTTTTTCTCAAGATATTTTATAAAGGATCTCTTGATCTAAAATGACTTGGATTTGTAAAGGCTTAGGTTTAAGGCTTAATAAGGCCCGAGCTTATAAATACGTTGAAATTGCAGGTCTATTTGCTGCTGGCGCATATTATAGACCTGGCTCAGACAGGACACCGATTCCTGACAGCGGTCACGGAACTGTAGCCATTTCACCTGATCACGCTGGATCACCGAACGGGTTCCCATAGGCACCATACGGCGTAAAATATGATAGCTGGTACTCATCTTGACATCGGCATCATTGAGCAGACGATGTTCACAAATCGCTTTCTCTGTCACGGTTTCAGCTTTCTGACAATCAAAACTTGCCGCATAGGCAGACCCTGCCAGCAGGCTGAAGAAGATCACAATACCTTGGCTTAAAAACTTCATGCTGATCTTCCTTATTATTCAATTATTAAGTCGTATTCAATTAATATTTACTTTATTCGTTTTAATATAGTTGAACATTGCCGATCTGCTCAATTTCAATAAGTTATAAATCGTTGTTATTTTGAAAAAAAGCCTCATTCAAGATGAGGCTTTTTTGTTGAGTAAGACTAGAATTTAAAACTTATAGCTATAACCGATCATGTAAACCCAAGGATCAATATTCAAGTCGAATTTAGTATTATCAGCATCATCTAAAGTCACTTCAGGACTCAAATCTGCATAGCGCACGTCAGCAAATACTCCCCAGTTTTTGGCATCGGCTGGCTGATAATTAAAGCCAACCTGACCTGCCAAACCAAATTCCTCTTTCACATCTTTAGCCAGACCTTCTTCATCCCAAGCAATAAAAGCTGTGCCACCTACACCAATATATGGCGTAAAACGTGTTGCATTTTTAAAGTTATATTTAGCGGTAATTGTGGGTGGAAGATGCTTAATCTTGGCAATTTTCCCTAGACCCTGAGCAGAAATGTCGTGATTAAATGGCGTAGCTAATAAAAGTTCTGCAGAGATATTGTCATTAAAAAAGTATTCAACCGATGGCGTAAAACCATATTCTTGATCCGCTTCTACGACTAAACCTGGTGCAATTTCAGTGTCACTTGATGGTGCTAAAGAACTGGCACCAACTTTCACCTGCCATTGACCTGCCATCGCAGATGCAGAAAGACCCATTAATGCAATTAGAGCAGCTTGCTTTAACATTTTAAAATACCCCACAGGAAGAATAATTATTAAGAAAATAAATCTTAATTAATAATAAACACGAGGGAAAATAATATGCAATAAGGATTATAAAACTAATTTTAAATTATTATTTAAAATATTGATTTAAAAAGTTATTTATTTTAAATTTACTGAATTGGTTGGTTTTAAATACCAAGTATATTAATCAGATAAATATGGCTTTATTCAGAGTAAAATAATCAGGTTTATATTAATTTTTATTTAAACATATATTTTAAATACATCTTATTATTTATTTTAAATCCAGATGAATCTGCTCCAATAGATATCAGAGCAGATTGAAATTGACTTACAGAACCATGGCTGCAATCCAGCCAAAAATCATTAACGGAATATTAAAGTGAATGAAGGTTGGAATCACACTATCCTTCATATGATCATGCTGACCATCCATATTCAGACCAGAAGTTGGGCCTAAAGTTGAATCCGAAGCTGGAGAACCGGCATCACCCAAAGCTGCTGCAGTCCCGATAATTGCAATAGTCGCAGCCGGGCTAAAACCAAACTGGATACACAGCGGTACATAGATGATGGCCAGAATCGGCACGGTTGAAAATGATGAACCAATGCCTAGGGTAATCAACAGGCCGATGAGCAACATCAGGAACGCTGCCAGTGCCTGACTGTCACCAATCCAGTTGACCGATGCTTCGACCAGTGCAGGTACCTGATTGGTCGCTTCAATCACGGCGGCAAAACCTTGTGCTGCAATCATGATAAAGCCGACCAGCGCCATCATGCGCATACCGGTAATGATCACATCATCCGCTTCTTTCCATTTGAAAATGCCAGCACAGCTGAGAATCGCGACACCGACTAAACCTGCCAGAATCATTGAATCTGAATACAGCTGTACAGCCAATGTAGCTACAACTGCAAGACCGGCCATCCAGATGGTAAATTTCGAAATTTCAGGTTTAAGGTTTTGCTCTACTCCAAGTTCAGCAGAAATACTTTGCTGCTCTTCGATATGAATATCTTTATAGAGACGTGGTTTACGGTAAGAGAAGAAAATGGCAATCAACAACCCGACCAGCATGCCAATGACCGGAATGACCATTGCAGATGGAATCTGATCATAAGTAATTTCAAAACCATAAGGCTTACCAAAGGTATTGATGTTATGCCCCAGAATATCATTCAGGAAGATCGCGCCAAAACCGACTGGAATGAGCATATAGGTGGCAACCAGACCAAAGGTCAGCAAACAGGCCACCAAACGGCGATCCAGTTGTAAATGGTTAAATACAATCAATAGCGGCGGAATCAGTACCGGAATGAAGGCAATATGCACGGGAATGACGTTCTGCGAGAACACGGCTGCAATAGCAACCGTGAAGAAGATCAGATATTTCACCCGGTTTTGCGCTTTAAAATCGGCCTCACCTTTTAAGGTACTGATCATTTTATAAGCCAGCAAATCCGGTAAACCCGAACGCGCTAGAGCCAAAGCAAATGCACCTAAAATACCGTAAGCCAAGGCAATTTTGGCACCACCACCCAAGCCATTGTTAAACGCGTCCAAGGTTCCCTGCAGGCCCAGACCTGCCAATAAACCACCTGTAACAGCACCAATGACCAGGGCAAAAACCACAGGTACACGTGCCAACGAGAGTCCGAACATGACTCCAATAGCAGCAAGAATTGCGAACATAATGAATCGGAATAGAGAGAAAGCGGCTATTTTATCAGAAAATGCGGATAAAAATTCCGCCACTTTTTTCTGGTCGGGTCATGTTTCGCGGAGTGGCCTGTCAATGAATGTCAGCAGATTTACGCTGAATAAACTCATCAATCAATTGAGCCACTTGCTCCGGTTGACTCAGGATCGTCCAGTGATTGGCAGCCAGTTCTACTTTCGAGAAATCATCCACCCATTTTGACATTTCATCAACCAGATCTGGCCCGACAAACTGGTCATATTTCAGCATAATCGCCTGTACCGGACAGATGGCAAAACGCTGCCGTGGTTGAGCTAAGCGTGGCAAAAAATTGGCCCGATACAGGTTCACACCATATTTGCCATCTTTGACAATATGCGGGTTGAGTGGCAGATCATCGTGTCTTTCCAGTTGCTGCACGATCTTGCCCCAACGCTGCGGATTAAAAAAATTCCAGGCCAACGGCGCCACTAAAGGCAACTGAAACATCGCGATATACCAAGATTTGCTCATTTGCTTTAAAAATTTTGCTTTGTTTTGCTGGAACTGTTCACGCATCCAGAAAGCGGCATGATCCAGACATGGCCCAGATAAGGTGCTATAAGACAGAATTCGCCCTTTAAAGCGTGGATCGGTGACAGATTCCCAGGACTGAATTGAGCCCCAGTCATGCGCAGCCAGATGAAAAGCTCGATTCGGCAATACCTTATTCACCACCTCTTCCAGATCCTGACTTAAACGGGCCAAGCGGTAATCGGAGATTTTTTTGGGAATACTGGACTCCCCTGCGCCCCGGACATCATAAGTCACCACAAAATAATCCTGACTCAAATGAGCAATGACTGGCTCCCAAACTGCTTGATGATCAGGATAGCCATGAACCAGTACCAAGGCTGTTTGTTCGGGTTGTCCATAAGTTTTGACACAGAGACACTGCTGATCCGTGGTATCGACCCATTGCACTTGTGTTTCCATCTTTTGATCCTGTTTTTATTATTGACCACTTAGTTTATAAATCGGCATGATTGATCAATGCCAGCGCATTTTTGTTGCTCTAGTATGCATAATCACAGCCGCAAAAAGAATGTCAGTATGAGCCTATTCCAGAAAATTCAAAAACTGCCTCTGGTTTCAAAATTTATTCTGAACCGCTATGCCCCTTATCGTGGTGCAGGCATTGAAATTGATAAGATTGATTTTAATAATTATCACGTTCGGGTCAAAATGCCGCTGACCCGTAAGAACCAGAATATTGTCGGTGTGCATTTTGGTGGCAGCCTGTATTCAATGGTCGATCCCTTTTATATGTTATTGCTGATGCATCATTTGGGGCCGAAATACCTGGTCTGGGATAAAGGCGCCAGCATTCAGTTTTTGGCACCGGGTCGCGGTACAGTGGTAGCAGACATTCGGATTTCTGCTGAAGAAATTGCCACGATTATCAATCTGGCGACTGACAACGCGCCAGTGTATCGGCATTATCAGCTGAATATTTATGATGAAGCCGGGGTCAGAATTGCCGAAGTAGAAAAAACGGTATATATCCGGCGGAAACAGAGCAAAGCGAAAATTAACGCTCCTAAATAAGATAAAAGCGCCACATTGGCGCTTTTAAATCTAGCTAAATCTGAAATGACTTTCGACTTAACGACGACGGTTATCCTGTTCAATCGCAGCACCGGCACCACCACCGATTGCACCACCAATTGCAGCACCCGCGTTACCACCGAAGATGCTTTTACCGACTGCTGAACCAACAGCACCACCTACACCACTATAGGTCGCATTACGATTTGAACCGCCTTGGGATTTACTACCCACTGCCGCACCGGCACCACCACCAACAGCTGCACCAACGCCACCGCCGACTTTATTACCGACACCACCACCGACTGCACCACCAAGGGCCGCAGCACCGATCCGTTGCTCATTGGCAGACATACTTTCACAACCCGCCAACATAAAGGTGGAAAGAGTGGCAACTGCCATAACACCCATTAATTTTTTCATGACCTTGGCCTTCCTGTCTTGCTTTAATTAAGCTTATCTTCATTTTATGAAACTAAAATCTGTAGCGTGTTACTTCTCTCGGTATTCCTGCTGAGTTTTGTAAATATCAATGGATTATTCTTCTGTTCAAGATGTCTTATTTATAAATTTCAGACAAAAAAAGACGCCCGAAGGCGTCTCTTTTCTCAGCTTTAACTCGAATTAGAATTCTTCGTTAAATGCCTGACTTAGAGCTTGGTCTACATCAGAGAAGTCATTGTGCAGTTCAAATTCTGCAGCTTCTGCTTCTTGACGACGACGCTCTAGGTGGTAAGCCAAACCTGTACCCGCTGGGATCAGACGACCTACAACCACGTTCTCTTTCAAGCCACGTAAGTCATCTTCTTTACCTGTTACAGCCGCTTCAGTTAACACACGCGTGGTTTCCTGGAACGATGCAGCAGAGATGAACGAGTCAGTAGAAAGCGACGCTTTCGTAATACCCATCAATTGACGTTCAAACTTCGCAGGGAACTTGTTTTGCGCAAGAACTGCTTGGTTTTCCTGAACAACACGGATGTAATCCACTTGTTCGCCTTTGATGAAGCTGGTATCGCCACCGTCAGTGATATCAACTTTACGCAGCATTTGACGTACGATCACTTCAATATGCTTGTCGTTGATTTTTACACCTTGCAGACGGTATACGTCCTGAACTTCGTTCACGATGTAGTTTGTCAGCGCAACTTCGCCTTTCAAACGCAAGATATCGTGCGGGTTCTGTGGACCATCAGAAATAGTTTCACCACGGTTCACATGTTCGCCTTCGAACACGTTAATCGTACGCCATTTCGGAATCAGCTCTTCATAAATCTCAGAGCCATCATCCGGCGTAATCACCAGACGGTTCTTACCTTTGGTCTCTTTACCAAAGCTTACAACACCCGACACTTCTGCAAGGATTGCATGCTCTTTTGGCTTACGTGCTTCGAACAAGTCAGCTACACGCGGCAGACCACCGGTAATATCACGGGTACGTGAAGTTTCTTGTGGTACACGACCGATGACATCACCGACACCAATCGTTTCGCCATCACGAACAGAAAGAATCGTGTTCTGTGGCAGGAAGTAGAACTGTTCGCCACCATCAACGGTATCCAACACAACAGCAGGACGCAAATCTTTACCTGACGCAGGACGTGAAGTCACTGGCAAGATTTCGATAGTTGACATACCTGTTGCATCATCAGTTTTAGAAGTAACCGTCACGCCATCAGCAATCTGGCTGAAACGTACTTTACCAGCAACTTCTGTTACTAATGGATGTGTATGCGGATCCCAAGTCGCCACAATACCGCCTGCTTCTACAGCTTCGCCATCTTTCAGCAAGATAGACGCACCGTAAGGAAGTTTATAGCGCTCGCGCTCACGACCTAAATCATCCGCAATACCGATTTCACCTGAACGTGAAGTCGATACCAAGTGACCTTTGGCATGTTGTACTGTTTTCACGTTATGGAAACGTACTGTACCTTGGTTACGAACTTGTACGCTGTTTGCAGCAGAAGTTCGGCTTGCAGCACCACCAACGTGGAAGGTACGCATCGTTAACTGTGTACCTGGCTCACCAATCGATTGAGCTGCCATTACACCAACAGACTCACCCGGGTTCACCTGGTGACCACGTGCTAGGTCACGACCGTAACATTTCGCACATACACCGAAGGTAGACGCACAGTTCACTACTGAACGTACTTTAATTTCGTCGACACCTTGGCTTTCAATAAATGTCGCCAATTTCTCGTCAATTAAAGTATTACGTGGAAGCAGAACTTCATCTGTACCTACACGTTTCACATCTTCAGCAACCACACGACCCAATACTCGTGCACCCAGGTTTTCGATTACATCGCCACCTTGAATGAACGGAGTCATTACCAGACCGTCATACGTACCACAATCCGGCTCAGTAATGACCAAGTCCTGCGCAACGTCTACTAGACGACGAGTCAAGTAACCAGAGTTCGCAGTTTTCAGTGCTGTATCGGCCAAACCTTTACGCGCACCGTGTGTCGAGATGAAGTACTGAAGTACGGTCAAACCTTCACGGAAGTTCGCTTTAATCGGCGTTTCAATGATCGAGCCATCCGGCTTCGCCATCAAACCACGCATACCCGCCAACTGACGAATCTGAGCTGCCGAACCACGGGCACCCGAGTCAGACATCATGTAGATCGAGTTGAATGATTTTTGCTTCTCGTCTTCACCCTGTTTGTTCTTCACAGTGGTAAAAGACAAGTTGTCCATCATCGCTTTAGCAACCTGGTCATTGGTACGCGCCCAAATATCGACCACTTTGTTATAACGTTCGCCGGCAGTTACGAAACCTTGTTCGAACTGTTGTTCGATTTCACGAACTTCAGCTTCCGCTTTACCAATAATTGCTTGTTTTTGCGGTGGAATAACCATGTCTTCCATACCGACAGATACACCTGAACGCGTCGCTTGACGGAAGCCCAAGTACATCAACTGGTCAGCGAAGATAACAGTATCTTTCAGACCCAATTTACGGTAGCAAGAGTTAATTAATTTCGAGATGTTTTTCTTGGTCATCTCAACGTTAATTTGCTGGAAATCCATACCTTCAGGTACAACTTCCCAAAGTAGGCAGCGACCAGGCGTCGTATCTACAATAATGGTTTGCTGTTCACGGTTACCATCTTCGTCGATCACAGTCTGGTGTACACGTGCTTTAACGCGAGCGTGTAGATCAACCTGACCTGTTGCCAGTGCACGGTTTACTTCGTGAGTATCCGCGAACACCATGCCTTCACCTTTGGCATTGATTGCATCACGCGTGATGTAATACAAGCCCAAGACCACGTCCTGAGACGGTACGATGATTGGCTCACCGTTCGCTGGAGACAGAATGTTGTTAGTCGACATCATTAACGCACGAGCTTCAAGCTGAGCTTCAAGTGTTAATGGTACGTGTACCGCCATTTGGTCACCATCGAAGTCGGCGTTAAACGCAGCACATACGAGTGGGTGTAGACGGATCGCTTTACCTTCGATCAGGATCGGTTCAAATGCTTGAAGACCCAAACGGTGAAGGGTTGGCGCACGGTTCAACATCACTGGATGTTGACGAATCACGTGAGCAAGAACGTCCCAAACTTCCGGGGTTTCGCGCTCAACCATTTTCTTCGCAGCTTTAATGGTGGTTGCTTGACCAGAGGCCTGTAGTTTCGCGAAAATGAATGGCTTGAACAGTTCAAGTGCCATTTTCTTCGGAAGACCACATTGGTGCAAACGCAGGTTTGGACCAACAGTAATTACCGAACGACCAGAGTAGTCAACACGCTTACCAAGTAAGTTTTGACGGAAACGACCTTGCTTACCTTTGATCATGTCTGCCAAAGATTTAAGCGGACGCTTGTTCGAACCGGTAATTGCACGACCACGACGACCGTTATCCAGCAATGCATCTACAGACTCTTGTAACATACGTTTTTCGTTACGTACGATGATGTCTGGCGCTGCAAGGTCAAGAAGACGCTTCAAACGGTTGTTACGGTTGATCACACGACGGTAAAGATCATTCAGGTCAGAAGTCGCGAAACGACCACCTTCAAGTGGTACAAGCGGACGAAGATCTGGTGGAAGAACTGGAAGTACAGTCAACACCATCCATTCTGGCTTGTTGTTCGAATCGTTGAATGCTTCCATCAACTTCAAACGCTTAGACGCTTTTTTCAGCTTGGTTTCTGAAGTTGTAACAGGAATTTCTTCACGAAGACGCGCAATTTCAGCTTCAAGATCAATGTCTTTCAACAAGTCTTGAACTGCTTCAGCACCCATTTTCGCTGTGAATTCATCACCGTGTTCTTCTAATGCATTGAAGTATTCTTCATCATTTAGAAGTTGGTATTTCTCAAATGGAGTCATACCCGGATCGGTCACTACATAAGATTCGAAATACAATACACGTTCAATATCACGTAGCGTCATGTCTAATAATAGACCGATACGGCTCGGTAATGATTTTAAGAACCAGATGTGGGCAACTGGAGACGCCAGCTCGATGTGACCCATACGTTCACGACGAACTTTCGCAGTTGTTACTTCAACGCCACATTTTTCACAAATGACGCCTTTGTATTTCATACGCTTGTATTTACCACACAAGCATTCGTAATCTTTCACTGGACCAAAGATTTTGGCACAGAACAAACCATCACGTTCAGGCTTGAACGTACGATAGTTAATGGTTTCTGGCTTTTTAACTTCACCGTGAGACCATGACTTAATCATTTCTGGTGACGCAAGACCAATACGGATGCGGTCAAACTCTACAGGAGCATGACCGTCTGAATCCGTCTTTTTGCGCATGATATCGAGCAAGTCTTTCAATTTTTTTCTCCGTGTGTTGTGGAGATTTTCACTCAACAACTGGGTCACAAATATTGTTTTTTTAACTGAATTTTAATCCCCCTCAGTCCCCCCTTTGTTAAGGGGGAAGCCCCTCTTTATCAAAGAGGGGTTTAGGGAGATTCAATGGAACTAATTAGTCACCATTTTTCAGTTCAATGTTGATACCTAAAGAACGGATCTCTTTGGTCAATACGTTGAACGATTCAGGCATGCCCGGATCCATATAATGGTTGCCATCTACAATGTTCTTGTAGATACGGGTACGGCCTTCAACGTCATCCGATTTCACAGTCAGCATTTCTTGTAGCGTATATGCTGCACCGTAAGCTTCTAGTGCCCAGACTTCCATCTCACCGAAACGCTGACCACCGAATTGTGCTTTACCACCAAGCGGCTGTTGCGTAACTAGAGAGTAAGAACCAGTTGAACGCGCATGCATCTTGTCATCAACCAAGTGGTTCAGTTTCAGCATGTACATGTAACCGACAGTTACCGGACGATCGAAACGCTCACCAGTACGACCATCATATAATACGGTCTGACCAGTACTAGACAGGCCTGCAAGTTGTAACAACTCTTTGATCTGACCTTCTTCAGCACCATCGAATACAGGAGTAGCCAAAGGTACACCAGCACGCAAGTTGCCAGAAAGTTTCAAGATTTCTTCATCAGTCAAGCTATCAAGATCTTCTTGTTCGCCACCAACTTTGTTGTAAATCTTGTCCAGGAAATCACGAAGCTCAAGTACAGTACGTTGCTCTTTCATCATCTTGTCGATTTGATCGCCAAGACCTTTCGCCGCCATACCCAAGTGAGTTTCAAGAATCTGACCCACGTTCATACGCGATGGTACGCCAAGCGGGTTCAATACGATATCAACAGGTACACCGTTGGCATCATGTGGCATGTCTTCTACCGGCAAGATGTTTGATACAACACCTTTGTTACCGTGACGACCCGCCATCTTATCACCCGGCTGGATGCGACGTTTTACAGCAAGATAAACTTTAACAACTTTCAATACACCAGTCGTCAGTTCATCGCCTGTAGAAAGTTTGCGTTTTTTCTCAGCAAATTTCTCGTCAATTTCGAAGCTCTTCTCTTTCAAGAACACTTGAATTTGAGTTAAACGTTCAGCAATTGCTTCATCAACTGGTTGAATTTCAAGAAGATCAACAAGCTCTAAATCAGACAACACGTCTTCAGACAGTTTGTCGCCACGTTTAGTTGTACCGCCACCATTCGACTCTTGGCCGTTAAGTAGACGGATTACACGTTCACGTGCAGCTTCTTCGAAGATTTTGAATTCTTCTTTCAAGTCTTTACGGTATGCATCAAGCTGTGCTTTTTCAATTGCTTGAGCACGTTCATCTTTTTCAAGACCATCACGTGTAAACACTTGAACGTCAATCACAGTACCTTTCGTACCCGATGGAACGCGTAAAGATGAATCTTTTACGTCAGCCGCTTTTTCACCGAAGATTGCACGTAGCAATTTTTCTTCTGGAGTAAGCTGTGTTTCACCTTTAGGGGTTACTTTACCAACAAGGATATCGCCAGCAGTTACTTCTGCACCGATGTAAACGATACCTGACTCGTCCAGTTTAGATAGAGCAGCTTCACCCACGTTCGGGATATCGGCAGTGATTTCTTCCGCACCCAGTTTGGTATCACGTGCGACACATGACAATTCCTGGATATGAATCGAGGTTAAACGGTCTTCTTGAAGTACACGCTCAGAAAGTAAGATCGAGTCTTCGTAGTTGTAACCGTTCCAGGTCATGAACGCAACGCGCATGTTTTGACCCAATGCCAGCTCACCGCCATCAGTCGATGGACCATCAGCCAGTACATCACCACGACCTACTTTATCACCTAGGTTCACAAGAACTTTCTGGTTGATACAAGTGTTCTGGTTCGAACGGGTGTACTTGATCAGGTTGTAGATATCTACACCTGCTTCACCTGCGATCATTTCGTCTTCATTCACACGAATAACCACACGAGACGCATCAACAAACTCGATACGACCACCACGCTGAGCGATCACACATACACCTGAGTCATGTGCTACGTTCGCTTCCATACCGGTACCAACAAGCGGCTTGTCAGCGATCAACGTCGGAACTGCCTGACGTTGCATGTTCGAACCCATTAATGCACGGTTGGCATCATCGTGTTCTAGGAATGGAATCAGTGACGCTGCTACAGATACAACCTGCTGAGCAGATACATCCATATGCGTTACTTTTTCAGGAGGAATACGTACGAAGTCACCCTGATGACGAACAGATACAAACTCTTCTGTTAAATTACCATCTTTATCCATTGCAGAATCGGCCTGTGCAATGACAGTGCCTACTTCTTCAATCGCAGAAAGGTATTCAACTTCATCTGTTACACGACCATCAACAACTTTACGGTATGGGGTTTCCAGGAAACCAAAGTTGTTACATTTCGCATAAACAGAAAGCGAGTTGATCAAACCAATGTTTGGACCTTCCGGTGTTTCAATTGGACATACACGACCGTAGTGAGTTTGATGTACGTCACGTACTTCAAAGCCTGCACGTTCACGCGTCAAACCGCCGGGACCAAGCGCAGAAACACGACGTTTGTGCGTAATCTCAGATAACGGGTTGTTTTGGTCCATAAACTGAGACAACTGGCTTGAACCAAAGAATTCTTTAATTGCAGCAGCAACAGGTTTCGCATTGATCAAATCTTGCGGAGACAGGTTGTCAGTTTCAGCTTGGCTTAAACGTTCTTTAACAGCACGTTCAACACGAACCAGACCTACACGGAATTGGTTTTCTGTCATTTCACCAACAGAACGAACACGACGGTTACCCAGGTGATCGATATCGTCGACTTCACCTTTACCGTTACGGATTTCAACTAATGTTTTTAATACATCAGTGATATCTTCGTTCGAGAGAATGCCTTCAACTTCACGTGACTTCTGGTCTGTACCGACTTCGTAAGGACGACCCAAACGACGGTTGAACTTCATACGACCGACTGGGGACAAGTCATAACGTTCAGAAGAGAAGAACAAGTTGTTGAATAAGTTTTCAGCAGCTTCTTTTGTTGGTGGCTCGCCCGGACGCATCACTTTGTAGATTTCTACCAATGCTTCTTCACGATTGCTCGTCGTATCTGCACGTAGAGAATCTGCAACGAATGAACCGCGGTCGATATCATTAGTGAACAGGATATTGAACTGCTTCACGCCGCCTTCTGCAATTTTCACCATGATTTCATGGCTTAATACAGTATTGGCTGCAATCACATCACCATCTTTTAATGGGATGTCTTCAGCAGTGATACGCTCATACAGGTACTCATCTGGCACTGCAAGTTTTTCAAGACCTGAAGCTTCCATTTGACGTACATGACGCGCATTGATACGTTTACCTTGCTCAACAATTGCTTTGCCATCCTTGTCCAGGATGTCAAATTGTGCCATTTCGCCACGCAGACGTTCAGGCACCAGGTCAATCTGGTAGCTACCCATGTCAAGATACACAGGTACTTTCTCGTAGAACATGTTGAGAATGTTTTCGTTGCTGTAACCCAAGGCACGAAGTACCACAGTCGCAAGCAATTTACGACGACGGTCAATACGTACATAGACTAAGTCTTTGGCATCGAATTCAAAGTCTAACCATGAACCACGGTAAGGAATGATACGCGCTGAATAAAGGACTTTACCACTTGAGTGAGTCTTGCCTTTATCGTGGTCAAAGAATACGCCTGGTGAACGGTGTAATTGTGACACGATCACACGCTCGGTACCGTTAATTACAAAGGTACCGTTATCCGTCATCAATGGCATTTCGCCCATATAGACTTCTTGTTCACGTACGTCTTTAATTGACTTCGTTTCACGATCTTTCAGGATCAAACGAATTTTTACACGCATTGGTGCTGCATAAGTTGAGCCACGAAGGATACATTCGCGTACATCAAACTCAGGCTTACCAAGACTATACTCAACAAATTCTAAAGCAGCATTGCCAGAATAACTTTCAATAGGAAAAACTGAACGAAATGCGGCTTGGAGACCGATATCTTCGCGGTTTTTTGGTGATTTGCCATCTTGTAAGAATGTTCTGTACGAGTCGACTTGAATCGCGAGCAAGTACGGAGCATCCATGACGCTAGGCAATTTACCAAAATTCTTACGGATCCGTTTCTTTTCGGTATATGAGTATGCCATCTGGAGTCCTCGGAAAGTGTAAACCAAGCCCGCCTGCAGAACGGGCTCAGAAGGAATTACGCTGGCCGATATGGCCACCACTCTTTACAAATGCTGCAATTTTTAGTGGTATTAAAACGCTTATCAATATTTTTTAATGAAAAATATTGGTAAACGTTTGTTCATTATGTTTATTTTCAATTTGTATGATTTTTATATCATGCAAACAAAAATCGAGCCGATTATTGTAACGCAAAAAGGCTGATGACCCAAGAGCCATCAGCCAATTTTTGGAGCCGATTATAAAAAACCGGCTCCCTTAAGAAATTACTTAAGAGTAACTGTAGCACCAGCTTCTTCAAGTTTCTTCTTAAGCTCTTCGCCTTCTTCTTTCGAAACGCCTTCTTTAAGAACTGCAGGAGCGCCTTCAACCATGTCTTTAGCTTCTTTCAAGCCAAGGCCAGTCGCTTCACGAACTGCTTTAATTACAGCAACTTTGTTCGCGCCGAAAGAAGTCAATTCAACATTGAATTCAGTTTGTTCTTCAGCAGCAGCAGCAGCTGGACCAGCAGCAACAGCTACAGCAGCAGCAGATACATTGAATTTCTCTTCGAAAGCAGAGATAAGTTCAACAAGTTCAAGAACAGTTTTTTCAGCAACTGCGTTTAGGATTTCTTCGTTTGTTAAAGCCATGAGATTAACTCCAAATGGGTATTGAATGATGTGTGTTTAAGTTTGAGCTTAAGCAGCTTCTGACTCGTTTTTCTCTTGAAGCGCTGTAAGTAAGCGGCCCAATTTCGAAATAGGAGCTTGAAGAACGTTTGCAAGCATAGTAAGCGCTTTCTCTTGGTTCGGAAGATTCGCGATTACGCTAACTTCTGCACCTTGATAAAGTTTGCCATCAAATGCAGCAGCTTTAAGTTCAAATGCTTTATTAGTTTTAGCGAATTCTTCGAACAAACGTGCAGCAGCACCCATGTCGTCTTCAGAATTCGAGAAAGCTAAGATTGTTGGGCCAACAAGGTTGTCGTTCAAGATATTGAATTGAGTATCTTGAAGAGCACGTTTAGCCAAAGTGTTACGAACGATACGTGTAGTAACACCAAGTTTACGCGCTTCAACACGTAGAGTAGTTAACTGCTCTACAGTCAAACCTTGGTAGTCAGCAACAACAGCAGCAAATGCAGTAGAAGCAACTTCAGCAACTTCAGCTACGATCTGTTTTTTGCCTTCGATAAGAAGAGCCATTGTAAAACCTCCTAACGGTGATTTATGTACTTACGCGAAGTACACTCCCAATTCGCAAGACCATCACTGGACTCACACGCGGAGGATGAACAAATCACACCACCGCGTCTACGCAGGCTGGACTATTAAGAGAGAAGCATAAAACTCCCCTCGCCCGCGGTCTTTGACGCTGATAAATTTTCATTTATCAATTCAAAGTTTGCCTAAGTTTGCAAAATACGACGGAGCGTTTCTTGCGTAAAATTTGAAGCACTGCTTCAAATTTTACTCAGGGCTTTAAAATTCTGTAATAAGTCGAGACTTATTTAGAAACGTTTGCTACATCAACGATCAAACCAGGACCCATAGTTGAGCTCAAAGTGATCTTTTGAATGTATACGCCTTTAGACGTAGCAGGTTTCAAACGCTTCAAGTCAGCAACAAGTGCTTCAACGTTTTGACGAACAGCAGCAGCCTCAAAACCTACTTGACCGATCGCAGCGTGGATAATACCAGCTTTGTCTACGCGGTAACGTGCTTGACCAGCTTTTGCATTTTTAACTGCAGTAGCAACGTCAGGAGTTACAGTACCCACTTTAGGGTTTGGCATTAAGCCACGTGGACCAAGGATCGTACCAAGTTTACCTACAACGCGCATTGCATCTGGAGCAGCAATTACTACGTCAAAGTCAAGGTTACCCGCTTGGATGCTTTCAGCAAGATCGTCGAAACCAACAACGTCTGCGCCTTCAGCTTTAGCAGCTTCAGCAGCAGCGCCTTGAGCGAATACAGCTACACGTACAGTTTTACCAGTACCTGCAGGAAGTGTAGTCGCACCACGAACAACCTGGTCAGATTTACGAGGATCAACACCTAGGTTTACCGCGATATCTAGAGATTCTTTGAATTTAGGAGCTGGAAGGCTCTCTAAAACTGCAACAGCTTCTTCTAGCGTGTAAACTTTGTGTGCTTCTACAGCAGCTACAATCGCTTTTTGACGTTTAGTTAATTTAGCCATGTCTTAAAGCTCCACTTCCAAGCCCATAGAACGCGCAGAACCAGCAATGGTACGTACACGTGCGTCTAAATCAGCACCAGTCAAATCTGGTTCTTTAGTAGTCGCGATTTCTTCGATTTGAGCACGAGTCAACTTACCAACTTTAGTTTTGTTAGGTACAGCTGAACCCTTCTGGATACCAGCAGCTTTCTTAAGAAGAACAGCAGCAGGTGGAGTTTTCATGATGAATGTGAACGACTTGTCGTTGTACACAGTGATCACGACTGGAATTGGCAGACCAGCTTCAACTTTTTGTGTAGCAGCATTGAATTCTTTACAGAATGCCATGATGTTCACACCACGTTGACCTAGTGCAGGACCAATCGGTGGAGATGGATTCGCTTTACCAGCTGGAACTTGCAGCTTGATATAGCCGTCAATCTTCTTAGCCATTTCAAATTACCTCTGGGTGCAAACGCCGGTGAAGGCTCCCCAATGATTTCAAGTAACGATACCGTTACAACAACAATGCCTGACTTATAAATAAGTCAGGCGTTTTCAACCCATACAAATTAGACTGATTTTTCGACTTGACGAAATTCCAATTCAACTTGAGTTGGTCGGTTAAATACATTAATGGTCAGCGTTAAACGTGACTTTTCGTATTGAACTTCTTCCACCACACCTTTAAAGTCAGTGAATGGACCGTCAACCACGAGTAATTCTTCGCCTGGTTCAAACATCGTCTTAGGACGAGGCGCTTCACCAGTATTACGTACACGCGCAAGAATCGCATCTGCTTCTTTTTGCGTAATCGGTGCCGGTTTTTCAGCCGTACCACCAATAAAACCTAAAACTTTTGGACATTCTTTAACAATGTGCCAAGTATCATCGTTCATTTCCATTTCGACTAGGACATAGCCAGGAAAGAACTTACGCTCTGATTTACGCTTCTTGCCATCCTTCATTTCTACCACTTCTTCGGTAGGAACAAGGACTTCACCAAAGCTATCGGCAACAGCGCTACGCTGGATTCGATCATTAAGCGAACGCATCACTTGTTTTTCATAACCTGAATAGGCATGAATAATGTACCAACGTTTCATAGCTCTCTTACCCGATAATAAACTTCATTAACCAGCCTAAAATATAGTCAAAACACCACAATAAGATGGATGCAATTACGACTACAACAAGAACTTGCCAAGATGTGGACATCGTCTCTTGCTTGGTAGGCCAGGTCACTCGACGCAACTCAATTCGTGCATCTTTTAGCAGACGAATAAAGCCTTTGCCTTGATGGGTGGCGTATAATAAACCGAATGCTGCAACGATACAAGCCAAAATCACCCCAACGCGCACCCAAATATCATTCGCAGGTGCCCAGTACGCTGGTAAATATTGGTTTACCATCATTGCACCAACCAATAAAATCAAGGCGATAACCCATAGAACCATGTCTAATGGAGAACCAGAACTTACATCTACTGCAGGATTATTTCTTTGAGGAATTGCCGCTTCGCCTAATGCGTCGCGTGATTTTTCATTCGACATTTTTGTACTCGTCGTAGGTTTCGCGACTTATTATATGACCAATTTTGCCGACATCAAGCGCCTTTTTAGAAACTTGGCAGGTCAGGAGGGACTCGAACCCCCAACATTCGGTTTTGGAGACCGACGCTCTACCAATTGAACTACTGACCTGCAAAACAACAAGTTGGAGCCTAAGCTCCAACCTGCTTGTCTTATTCTATGATTATGCAGTTACTTTAGCAACTACACCAGCACCAACTGTACGACCACCTTCACGGATCGCAAAACGTAGACCTGGGTCCATTGCGATCGGGTGGATTAGCTCTACTGACATCTCAACGTTGTCACCAGGCATAACCATTTCCACGCCTTCTTTAAGCGCGATCGCACCAGTTACGTCCGTAGTACGGAAGTAGAACTGTGGACGGTAACCGTTAAGGAATGGAGTGTGACGACCACCTTCTTCTTTAGAAAGTACATATACTTCCGCATCGAATTTAGTGTGTGGCTTGATCGCACCTGGTTTAGTCAATACTTGACCACGTTGTACGTCTTCACGCTTAGTACCACGAAGAAGAACACCACAGTTCTCGCCCGCACGACCTTCGTCAAGAAGCTTACGGAACATTTCTACGCCGGTTACTGTAGTAGTTTGAGTATCACGGATACCAACGATTTCTACAGACTCACCTACTTTAACGATACCAGTCTCTACACGGCCAGTTACTACTGTACCACGACCAGAGATTGAGAATACGTCTTCAATTGGCATAAGGAATGGAAGGTCAATTGCACGCTCTGGCTCTGGAATGTAAGAGTCAAGTGCTTCAACAAGCGCAACTACCGCTGGCTCGCCGTATTGGCTGTCATCACCGTTAAGCGCAAGAAGAGCAGAACCACGGATCACTGGAGTGTCATCACCCGGGAAGTCGTAAGTAGAAAGAAGTTCACGAACTTCCATTTCAACTAGCTCAAGAAGCTCTTCATCGTCTACAAGGTCGCATTTGTTCAAGAATACAACGATGTAAGGTACACCTACCTGACGAGAAAGCAGGATGTGTTCACGAGTCTGTGGCATAGGACCATCAGTCGCAGCACATACAAGGATCGCGCCGTCCATCTGAGCAGCACCAGTAATCATGTTTTTAACATAATCGGCGTGACCCGGGCAGTCTACGTGAGCGTAGTGACGAGTTGGAGAATCGTATTCTACGTGTGAAGTATTAATTGTAATACCACGTGCTTTTTCTTCTGGTGCAGAGTCGATTGCAGCGTAGTCTTTCGCTTCGCCACCGAATTTCTTCGCACATACAGTTGCAATTGCAGCCGTTAAAGTTGTTTTACCATGGTCAACGTGACCAATTGTGCCCACGTTAACGTGTGGCTTATTACGTTCAAACTTAGCCTTAGCCATGTTAATCTTCCTCGTTTACGTCGAACACAATTCTGAGTAAAACCCAGCTCCGACATATCGTTTAAAAAAAACCGAACACCAAATACTTGAAAAGCAGACTAAATAGCCTGCTTTTGGAATTTCTTTGCAACAAAGTTGCTAAACTGTAATCTGGAGCTCTTATCGAGATTTGAACTCGAGACCTCTCCCTTACCAAGGGAGTGCTCTACCACTGAGCTATAAGAGCAAATATTAGTACTTCAATGGAGCGGGAGACGAGGGTCGAACTCGCGACATGTAGCTTGGAAGGCTACCGCTCTACCAACTGAGCTACTCCCGCACGATGTTGGTACAAACCACTTATTGAAGTCTTAAAATTGGTGGTGAGGGAAGGATTCGAACCTTCGAAACTTTCGTAGCGGAGTTACAGTCCGCCCCCTTTGACCGCTCGGGAACCTCACCATTTTTTACACTTACATCAGTGCTGTTCTTTACTTCACACTACCAAACCTCTAAGATGGTGCCGGCACACGGATTCGAACTGTGGACCTACTGATTACAAGTCAGTTGCTCTACCAACTGAGCTATGCCGGCGTTTCTTAGTGTTTCGTACGTTTCGTATCGGAACGGTGTGCAGTTTAGCAAAACTCAGAATCCTTGCAAGTGTTTTTTTCAAAAAAAACGTCAAAAACTCATAAAATCAAACCATTTGATGATAATTCAACCGCTTTGATCACTGCGCGAGCTTTTATTTGGGTTTCATTCCACTCAGATTCAGGATTTGAGTCGGCAACTAGCCCTGCTCCGGCCTGCACATAGACCTTATTTTCGCGAATGATACAGGTACGAATCGCAATCGACATGTCCATTTCGCCATGCCAGCCTAAATAACCAACAGCACCACCAAAAATTCCACGTTTTACCGGCTCAACTTCGTCAATAATTTCCATGGCACGGATTTTTGGCGCACCTGAAAGTGTACCAGCAGGGAAAGTTGCTTTAAAAACATCCAGAGCATCGACATCATCACGCACTTCACCCTGCACATTGGAGACAATATGCATCACATGCGAATAACGTTCGATCACCATTTGATCAGTCACCTGCACTTTGCCAATTTTTGCGATACGCCCTACATCATTACGTCCCAAGTCAATCAGCATGACATGTTCGGCAATTTCTTTTTCATCGGATAATAGGTCTTCCTCAAGCGCCAGATCCTCTTCTTTGGTTTTACCGCGTGGGCGTGTTCCCGCAAGCGGTCGTACGGTAGCAATACCATTTTCCAGACGGGACAGAATTTCAGGAGAAGAGCCGACAATATGGAATGGCGTATTGTTTTCCAAGGTCTGCCCTTGCACAAGAAACAAATACGGTGATGGATTGAGATGACGCAGCGCACGATACACTTGTAGCGGATCCCCATCGAAATCAGAGACCATCCGGTGCCCCGGCACCACCTGCATTACATCACCGGCACGAATATACTCTTTGACCTTTTCGACCGAAGCAATGAAGTTGTCATGTCCGGTGAGGGACTCAAAATGTGGCGGCGTATGTTTTTCAGCTTTAAGGCTGATGGGCGTGGCCAGAATATTTTCCAATTCATTTAATTGTTCATGTGCTTTTTCATAAGAACCCGGGGCAGTGGCATCCGCATGTACAATTAAGAACAAGGTATCTTTCAGGTTATCAAAGACAATCACTGTTTTAGAGAGCATCATCCAGATATCTGGCAAGCCGACCGGATCCGCTTCCGGCACATTTTTTAATTTCGGTTCGATATAACGCACCGCGTCATAACCAAAGTAACCGACTAATCCACCAGTAAAACTCGGTAGGTCCGGTAATTCTGCCTGGGTTGGCACCTTAAATTGCGCCTGAAAGTCGCGAATATATTGAAATGGGTCCGCACAGTGCTGCTTTTCAATCGAATCATCTGCGTGCTGTACCGTCAACTCGCCTGCATTGCAGGAAAATACCGTGGATTCACCTAGTCCAATAATCGAATAGCGTGCCCAGTTCTCACCACCTTCTACAGACTCGAATAAATAAGCCTGCTGATGCTGTTTAAGCCGAGCAAAAATAGAAAGTGGTGTATCGGTATCTGCCAGACGCTGACGATAAACAGGGATGAGGTTATAGCCTTGCGCAGCAAGTTGCTGGAATTGTACTTGAGTGGTCATGCGGTTTTTCTCTTTAAATTAGGGTTACTCAGTATGTAAATAGAATTGAACTGAGCGACGCCATCGAAAAACCTTACAACTATTCATTTTCTTTCCTTAGTACGCGTATTAGGCAAGTAATTCTCTAAGATCATCCACAATCTGCTGTGGCTGACAATCTGCAATATTTTCACCATGATTATAGCCATAGCTGACTACAACACAATCAATCCCGGCGCGGCGCGCAGCTTCGACATCATTGGAAGAATCTCCAATAAGCAAAACCTGTTCTTTACTTACGCCATAATGTTCAACACAGTGCAGCAACTGGCGTGGGTGCGGTTTACGTTCAGTAAAACGGTCACCACCAATGGTATCGGCAAAATAATGAGCCATATCCAAGGTATCTAAGATACTGCGGGCAGGAAGTTCAGGCTTATTGGTCACACAAATCAGGGTTTTACCTTGAGCTTTGGCCCAGTCCAGAAATTTCAGGATTCCCGGAAAAGGAACGGTATCAACACAGGGATCGACATTATAAATATCCAGAAAAGTGTTTAAGAGCTCTTGATGCTGTACCGGTGTGACTTCACCGACCAGATGCTGGAGTACACTTTCACAGAATATCGACGTGCCCTTGCCTACCCAGGTCCGTACCTGTTCTTCGGTCACCAGAGGCAATTGCAGCACATTCAGGCTCATATTCATGGCGCGATACAGATCATGTGCTGAATCCACCAAGGTACCATCCAGATCGAATAAGATCAGTTCGCGCTTTTCTAATTGTGCAATAGACATCCCGACCCTCTTTTATAATATTCGCAGCCACAAAAAAGGCATGCGCTATGCATGCCTTGATTGTAACCAATCATCAGCTTATTTGAACAACAACCAAGCCATAATTGCCAAAATAATCAGCACAATCACTGAAATCAAACCTACAGATACATTTTTCTGGGTTTCTTTTTCCTGTTCTACACGTGATACAGGCTGCTCAACCGGAATTGGGGTAGGCTCTGGTTTTACCGCATTAATGTCCACGCCTTCCGGAATAGGTGCCGGTTTTGGAATACCGACATTGGTTGGCATGCCATCACGGGTTAATTGTACCGTAGCATCACGATGTTTCAGTTCCGGCATTCCCTGATCATTCATTTGCTGTGCAGGTGTAGGCTCAGCGACTTCGACCTGTTCCACGACTTTTTCTGCCGTTGCTTCAATTTCTGCTGGAACCTCTACTGCAGCCGCAGGCGCCATTACTGAAAATTTCAAGCTGGCAAACTGAACAATGTCATCCTGCTTTAATAAGGTTTCTTGCGCAATCTGCACATCATTGACGAAAGTGCCATTCGATGAACCCAAATCCTGCACCCAGAGCGCATCATCCTTTAGTAAAAATGCCGCATGTTTACGGGAGATTTCCGCAGCCTGTAACACGATATCTGCCGCCTGATGACGCCCCACCAGCATGTCACGGTCAATGCTAATTTCCTGTCCTGTTAAGTCGCCTGTAATCGCGTGTATTTTCCAAGTCATGAAAGTTACTTCTCTGTTCTCTTTGACATTATCATAACATGCTGTCTGCAAATGCGAATGACTTAGCTTTTGGGTCTAAGTGTGGTTGTTGTAACGGTATTTTTACTTTTTTCTACCTGTTGGACGGGTTCTACCACTTGTCGCTGAATCACTGGTTCTATCGCTACCGGCGTAACAACTACATTGGCTGGCTGCGCCTGAACGGGTGCGGTCGGCACAGTTTGATAAGTCGAGTTTTGCAATGGTGTTCTGGATACCGGAATTCGCTGTTGATACACATCTTCAACACTTTCTGGCAGCTTGGCAAAGTTCCCGTCTGAATCGAGTGCGAGTTGCAGACTATATAACTGACTATAACGTTGCTGGGTCAGTTTACGCACTGCATTTTTATCCCCCACAATGGTTGGATGGATAAAGATCAATAAGTTACGCTTCTGATTGGATTTACCTTCAGAACGGAATAAACGTCCTAAGCCTGGAATTGCACCCAGACCCGGCACCGCTTGGCGTCCATAACTGGTGTTATCCGAAATCAGACCACCAAGCACAATGGTTTGTCCATGTTCGGCCAGAATTGAGGTTTTAATTGCACGTTTGCTCGTCACCAGATCCTGCGCCTGCCCTTTACTGGCTTTGACATCAGAAACTTCCTGTTCCACTTCCAGGCGTACCGTACCATCTTCGCCAATATGTGGAACCACCTTTAAAGTGACCCCGACATCCTTACGTTCAATGGTGGTATAGGGATTAGCAACTCCAGCAGCGCCTGTAGATACTGAGCCTGTCACAAAGGGTACGTTTTCACCCACTACAATATAGGCTTCTTCGTTATCCATGGTCACGATCGACGGCGTAGACAACAGGTTGGATTTAGTGGTTTCTTTAAGTGCCTGAATCATCGCGCCATACAGACGTCGGGAACCATCACTGCCTTCACGATAATCACCGAGTACCAGTGAACTGCCCGCGCCTACGGCACTTGCAGCACCTGCACCACCACCGGTGAGATAACCAGCCGCAATATTTTTCAGACTAGTCCCAAAATTATCGAAGTTCACCAGCCCAATCCCACTGCTGATATCACCCAAGGCCCATTGCACACCGAGTTGATCCGCATCGGTTCCTTCCACTTCAATAATCGCGGCTTCAATCAAAACCTGTTGACGGCGGATATCCAGCTGGTCAATCGCTGATTCAATTTCCCGCATCAGTTGCGGATCCGCTTTCACCACCAGAGAATTTTGTGTGGTATCGGCAATAATACTGACGCCATTGCCATTAAAGCTGGTAATTCCGCCCTGCTCATTATTCATGCCGGTATTCAGCTGAATGCCTGAAGAGGTGTTACTACTCGAACCGGTAGTCGTATTGTTGTTATTTAAATTACTGCCAGAACTGAGCGAAGACGAGTTTGAGGATGTGCTGCCTGAATTTGAATTACTGTTCACCGCCTGCCCGCTCACCAGTCCCTGCAAGATTTCCGCAAGATTTTTGGCGCTGGCATATTTCAGACGAAAAACTTTTAAACCACCCAAACGATCCGCAGCCGGCACATCCAGAGTTTCGATCACTTGACGCACCCGTTTGCGCGTCGTGGGATCACCTTTGATGATAATCCGGTTGGTACGGGTATCTGCAATCACCCGCACCCGTGAACCGCGGACATCTTTAGCTCCACCGGTGGCAGTCATGGACTCGATCAGTCCAATCATTTCTTCGGCTTGACTCGATTGTAAGCTGACCGCTTCAATATCATTCTGACCGGTGCCATCCAGGTTGCGAATAATGGTTTCCAACTGGTAAATATTGCTGGCGCGATCCGACACAATCAGTGCATTTGTCCCCGGCACTGCCGCCAAATGGGCAAACTGCGGCATCAAGGGACGTAATGCAGGAATCAGGTCATTCGGATTGGTATTTTCCAGCCACAACACCCGTGTCACAATCTGGTCACCACTGGCGCGGCTTCTGGCATCATAGGGAATGCCTGAGCTTTTGACATTGCTGTCCGGAACCAGCTTGATGGTATTACCCGAAGGAATTGCCACCACACCATTGACATTCAGTACGCCTAAAAACAGGTCATAGACTTCATTTTTATTCAGGGCTTTATTGGAAATGACTGTTACGTTGCCACGTACCCGCGGATCGACTGCAAAGTTTTTGCCGGTAATATCGGCCACTTCATTAATGAATGCAGTTAAGTCAGCATCTCGAAGGTTGATTTTCCAGGTTTGTGCATAACTCGCCGTACTGACCATGGCCATTAACGGTGCGGCCACACAGAATGCCCATGCTGATCGATTATTATTAAATAAATCCATAAACTTTCGTGTTTCCTAACCCTATGCGTGATGACACATCACTTCAAATCTTGTTGTATGGTCATCACCTGATCACCACGTTTTATTTCGAGTTTGACCTGACCTTCACGCCGGGCCTGTTCCAGTAATTGCGCTTCGGTCTGTCCCTGGCTCAGCGTCTGGCCATTTAAAGACAAAATCCGGTCGCCCGGTCTTAAACCCAGGCGATTACGCAATGCAGCCGGCGTCCGTGAAGTTACTTCATAACTACCATCTGCTGCACTAACCCCCATATTCTGTAAATACTGGTCCTTGTTTTCCTGCATCTGCTGGATGGCCCGACCAATTTCATTCTGTGGCGAAGGCTGCTCAGGCATACCACTATTAGAAGGCATAGCAGGCATTGAACTTGAAGATGCTGATGTTTCCGGCACAATCGGTTGATTCAAGCCATTTTCCAGACCTTTAAATAAGACTTCCTGAGTAGCACCTGTGGATCGACGCAGAATAACCCGATCCCAATACACCTCAGCCAACTCAAAACCGCTATTGGCCAGCATTTCCCCGACACGGTAACGATCGACCTGATCATTAATTTTCAGTACCGCAGAAGAGTTATAACTTGGACTGGCAACCACCACCCCTTGTAAAATGATATTGGTCGTTTCAATAGCACCCACAGACTGCCCAACTTCCTGAAACAGTGAAAATGCACCGATATTCGGAATTTGTGCCTGTTGCGAACCCAGTTCTACCCGATCCAGCTGCATGGCTTGGGGTGGAGCTATCAGCAACCAGAACAAAGCCGCCAGCTTCCAGCATAGATACAGAATGAGCAGTAACAAAACCACAGGTGCAGCACGATCGATCTGTTTCAGTTCAATATTTTTTAAATCATTCAGAGAAACTGCCATCAGTTCAAGCCTCCCATTAAGGGTTGGCGGGTACTGATCACATAGGTATCTAATCCGGCTTTACCTTCATAAGAAGGTGCATTCATTAAAAAGCGCTGGGTGAGCTGGATATCCAGCATCAGACTCGGATCAAGCTTGATATTCAGCATACGTTGATCGCGACTATCCCGAACATCAACTAACAGCTGTCCGCTTTCATCTGCGAGTTTTCCAGTCATGGCAGGTACATTCATGCGTTCCTGACGCTGAGCAAAGGTATAAATCAGCTCACCACCCGCCCATTGCATTTGCCCAGCCAACTGACTGAAGCCCTGTTCTTTTTTATATTTAAAATCCAGATCTTTAAACTGAATCGCAGTACTCGGCCATTGCCAGTCTGCAACTTTTTTTAAGGTTTCAGGCGCGACCTGCCCTTCAAGATTTTTGACCATCAAAGATTTATTCAAACCATAAGCCATGATCCCGGAAAGCTGGGTATTGCCACTATGCAAATCAACATTTGCCCCAACCCGCAGCAACAGCAAATCCAGCGGCCGTACTTTCCAGTTCAGACTGCCCCGAAGATTGCCTTTTTTCCAGTCCGCACTTCCCTGCCAGATATTTCCGTTTACATTATGCAAAGTCTGGTTATTTTTATAAAATTTTGAAATTAACCAGGCCGCTGGCACTTGTAATACGACAAAAATAAAAAATGCAACAAGAGCAAGGATCAACCATCTTAAAGTTTTCGATTTACTGCTCATCCCCACCACGACCAATCGCTCAAGTCCAAATCCCCATTTATAATTTTCCCCTTATACTTACACATTATGCACACTTTTCTGCCAACGCCAATTCATAGATATAAAAAAACCAAGCAGGTATGCTTGGTTTAATCATCTTAGACTGTCTGTATGACAGCCTAATGACCAGATCAAATGGCAGCTTAGATCAGGAAATCATCCAGCTTTGCGCCTTTTTCCAATTCTGCCACTAACCAGCGCGGTTGTTTACCACGGCCAGTCCAGGTATCGTCTGGATTGCTTTTGCTACGGTAACGCGGTTCAACCGACTTACGTGATGATTTCTTACGCTTAGACGCACCAAATTCAAGTAACTGTTCAACTGTCATACCCACTTTCTCGGCAACTGCCAAGATTTGCTGATAAGCGTCTTCAATTTCTTGATCTTTTTTTGAAGCAATCAGTGACTCTGCTTCTGCTTGTAAACGTTTTAACTCTTCTACTGATAAATGCGTAATATCTGGCATAATGCTCTCCGAAAAATAATATTATTCGTTTTGTTAAATAATAGCCCCATCATATTTATATTAAATAAAACATTCAATATAAAACCTTAAAGCAATAACAATAAAGTTTAAAAAAAATTACAAAATAAAATGCTTCATTCATTTTTAAATTTCATGTTGAACGCTTAATTCAAGTGCTTTGATTTTTTCTCGAATATGTTCCGGAATTTCTGTTTTCTGCATGGTCTTTTTATCGACACAGACAATCACTGCTTCTGAAGTAGCCACAATACTTTGCTGTTTTTCACTCCATAATAGATATTGCATTCTAACTGCACTATTTCGAATTTCTTCAATACGTGCTGCCACTTTTAAATGATCAGGAAAAACCACAGGTTTTAAATAACGGCACTGATTTGAAGACACTACCGTAAATACCGGTTCATTATGTATATCTAATATCCCTAGATAAGCCAGACGCGCACTTTCGACATAACGGTAATACATGGCATTATTGACATGTCCAAAGGCATCCATATCACCCCATGCGACTGTTTGTTCATAAATAACTGGATATTGTTTTAATTCTGACATTATTATTCTCAAGTCTTAATTTCTATAAAGTTTACATTCGATTCAAATACTGCATTTAACTGCTGTAGCAAGTCCTCCCGATCTTGTAAGGCAGCTTTAATTCTTAAATAACTCATACGAATATCATCCGGATACAAGTCAAGTAGTTGCTGGGCTTGATCTGTATAGCCTGTGGCTTGCAACACATGCCATTTCGCAAAGCTTAAAACCGGTAATGCCGGATACTTGGTTTCCCAGTGCGAAATCTGTTGTGCAATCGCATCATAATCCGGGTTTTGACGCAATAACTGTTGTTGGAACCACAAATAAAATACATCCTGATTAAATTGCTGTTCCATTAAATGAATCGCAAGCACTTCATGCTCGGCACTCATTTCTGGTATTCTAAATAATAATTTCAACCATAATAATTTGACCGAATAGTCACGATCAAATATTTGCGGTTTTAAATCTAAATAACGTTGCTGTAAATAAAATAAATCGTCCTGTGTGGCTTGGTCATAGGCTAATAATAATTGTTCAAGCCATGTTTTTTTTACTTCTTGGTCTAAATGCCCATATTGGGTCGAACGTAAATATAACCAAGGAAACTGCATGGCAAATACCCCCCATAAGGCGACAAGGCGCTGCTCATAGGCTGTTTTAACCTGTATTAACCAAGGTGATAATTCATGCTGATTTAAAAACTCTAAATGGGTAAGTGCTTGTTCACCTTGCTGTTGTGATAAATAAATTTCAATCCGCTGTAATTCTGCCAATTCAAATGCCATGGGATTGGACTGATTTAAAGCAGTTAATGCATGGGTATATTGCTGTTGCCCCCAAGATAAACGTGCATCAATAATATGTTTAAGTAAACCCGACTTGGTAAAAGACTGCTGAATAAAATCCCGCTGATCCTGCGCAGCGTTTAATAACCAGATGACTGCCAGTTGTTCATAAGGATGTAAGCGGGAAAAACTAAAGACCGTTTGAGTTTTACGTTGTTCACGGCTGCGATACTGCTTGATCGCATACCAGATGCAATGCATCAGAAAACTCACGCTCACCAAGGATGCGGCCAAAAACCAGAGGGTGGTTTGTAACTGCCACTCGCGCCAATACAGATAGACATAGCCAGCCCCATGTCCATAACTCAGGATACTCAGCACCGCAATGCCAAGTAAGCAGACAAATAAATAGGCCAGCAGAATCTGTTTCATAAGCAATTAGCCCACTAGGGTGCGTGTGTTTAATAATGGAATCGGAGTAATCGGGGTGGCCTTGATTTGATTCAATTGCTGAATCCATTTTTGGCTCTGTGCATCCGGCAATTGCTCCAAGACTTCAATCACGGCATTCAGTGCTTGCTGAAAAGCGACGGATTGGTCTTTTTGCAAGGTATTTTGTGCGATGAGCAAGCGCAACTGGGCCTCTTTCAGTACCAGATGCCGTTGCATCAAGACTGTGCTTGGCTGATCTGCGGATTCAATCTGAACCCAGCGCTGCCAGAAAGAGCGTTGAGTTTCTGGACGCTGACGATATGGTGTCTGAATTTCTTTTTCAATTTCAGTATCCATCTGCACCAAAACTTCTTTTACTTTATTTTGCTGCACTAATCGGCTGTTCACGAATTTTTTCAGCATGTCCTGATCTTTTGCAATTACTTGCTGCAAACTACTGACCAAGGCAGGCGCTAAAATATAATCATCCAGCTCATTGGATAACTGATTTAATTTCTCAATCGCAGTGGCGTATTGTTGCTGTTGCAGTGCAAATTCGATCAGATCCAGATGTTGCTGTACTAAGGCAATATCATTCTGTGTTTCATTAGCTACCGCTTCACTTACTGGCGCTTTTGCTGAAGTAGCCCTAGCACTTTCCTGCTGAGCAGAAATCTGGCGTTTTAAAGCCACGAACTGATCATTGAGATTGGCATTTTGCTGCTGTAACTGATTGATGCTTTGATTGAATTCAGTCTGTGCTGTATTCAGAACATGAAAGTCATAGCTAAGCTTGATGAGCCACGCCATACTCAAGATGAACACTACAATGAATAGTTTCTTCATGCGTTCCCTAATATCAGCCTCATTTTCTGCAAGATCGTATTTGCCTCTAAATCATCGACTTGTACGAATTGAAAACTTGCCTGATGCTGCTGTTGATATTCCCCAAGAATAGTGGCCAAACGTGGCCCCAAAACCAAATAACAGGCTTGCTGTATGAACTCTGCACTATCCTGCATAATTGCCAGCCAGTTTAACCAGCTTGCCTCACTAGTGATCAGAACTGCAAAACGCTGCTGCCTCTTAAGCAGCGCCAAATTCTCTGCCAAAATCGTTGCCGTCGTTTCAGGACATTGCCGCCGGTACAAAATAAAGTTTAAAACTTTAATATTGCTGGCACGTAAATGATCCATCATAAATTGACGACCACCTTCTCCGCGCCAGAAGGCTACACCTGAGCCAGAAGCCAGTTGCTTCAACACAGGCAATTGCAGCATGCCTTCCGAAGTTTCGACCTCAGGCACATGACTATGAATGCCATAGCTCGCCAGTGCCTGTTCAGTGGCTTTTCCCACTGACACCCAATGCACCTGCGCCAAGGCCGAGAGCTTAATACCCGCCTGTTGTAAATATTGCATGCCAATCTGAGCGGCCGTCGGACTGACCACCACAATAATCTGTGCCTGCTCCAGCTGCTGATACAAAATCGACAGCTCATCGGAATAAGGCATGGCATGCAGTTCGAGCAAGGGCAATTCCAGAACAGACACCTGTGCTGCCTGTAACTGTTGAGTCAAGCCTGCAGCACGATCACTGGGGCGAGTATTAATCAATAACATCAGTGTGAATAGAGTGCTTTCAGCAACTCGCCAGCACCTTGATCAAGCAGGTCTTTTGCCAGCTCTACACCCAATTGCTCCGCAGCTGCCATTTTGCCAGTATGCTGTGCCCGGAGCAAAACTGTTCCATCGACACTGCCCACACGACCTTCGATTGAAATCACACCCTCTTTGAGCGTGGCATAACCAGCAATCGGCACCTGACATCCGCCTTCTAGATAGGCATTAAAGGCACGTTCGGCACGTACACACGCATCTGTATCCGCATGCAGGAGTGGCTGAATCAAGTCCAGCACCGTCTGATCATGAGTACGGCATTCCAGTCCCAATGCCCCTTGACCCACGGCCGGCAGACTGACTTCAGGCGTCAGAGTATGACGAATACGTTCTGCCAGACCCAAGCGTTTTAAACCGGCACTGGCCAGAATAATCGCATCATACTGGCCTGCATCCAGTTTAGATAAACGTGTGCCGACATTACCGCGTAAATCGATAATGTCCAGATCTGGACGCTGTTTTAAAATCTGGGTTTTACGGCGCAAGCTTGAGGTTCCGACTTTGGCGCCTTGTGGCAATTCTTCAAAACTAGTGTAGGTATTCGACACAAAGGCATCTAAGGGATCTTCACGTTCACAGATCACTGCCAGACTCAGACCTTCGGGCAAGGCCATCGGGACATCTTTCATGGAATGCACAGCCAGATCTGCACGACCATCCAGTAAAGCGGCTTCTAATTCTTTTACAAACAGTCCTTTTCCACCAATTTTAGCCAGTGGTGTATCTAGAATTTTATCGCCCTGTGTAACAAAAGTGACTAACTCGACCTGCAAACCAGCGTGCAAATCTTGTAGGCGCGCACGGATGTGTTCCGCTTGCCAAAGCGCAAGTGGACTTTGTCGAGTTGCAATTTTTAGGGTCTTCATAAATTTCAATAACAGTAAATGAGAACAATAGTCTAAACTTAACCTGCTCACTTGAAAATGCAAGTGAATTTATATAAGTTTCAACTCAATGCTCTCATTCATCCCCTGCTAAAGCTTTTGAATCCGATCTCGTAAAAACGGTAAATGTCGCCGACTAACCGCCAAACGATCGTCCAGCTCACGACAACGTACCTGATACTGACCAGAACTCACCACTTCCAGACCATCCAGATAATGCACCGAGATCAAGGCATTACGATGAATCCGGATAAACTGGTTCCCAAACTCCTGCTCTAACTCCTTTAAGGTTTCATCAATCAATACACTGCCGTTTTTATGACGCACAGTGACATATTTCTGATCCGCCAGAAAATAATAGATATTTTCAACTGGCACCAATTCGACACCACGATAGGTCTTTGCCGCAATCTGCTGGCGGCTGATATTGATTTCGTCCATATTTTCTTTTTGTTTTAGTTGGCTCATTTGAGCTTGGGTAAGTTTAGTTAAGTGCTCTAAAACCTGTGCCAATTCCTGTTGCATCACCGGTTTAAGTAAGTAGCCTTCGGCATTTGATTTAAATGCATCCAGCGCATGTTGGTCATAGGCCGTACAAAAGACAATGGCCGGCATTGGATCCAGTTGACGCAAATGTTGCGCACAAGCCAGTCCGTTCATTTCAGGCATTTGAATATCTAATAGGATGACATCGGGTTCGTATTGGTGAGCCAGATCAATCGCTTGACGACCATGGCTTGCTGTCGCCACCACATCATGCCCCAGTTGAGAGACCAAACGTGATAAACGCTCGACGGCCAAAGGCTCATCATCACAAATCAGGATGTCCATTTCTCCTCCTTACCCAGTTAACATCATCAGATGAATGATAAAGCTAACTGCGATTTCTTTGATTTATTTTTATTTATATTGATATCGCACTACCGTCGTAAACATCCCTTCGCCGGCAAAGGTTTGAAAAGTCACACTGGGTCCATAATAAGCTTGCAGACGCTGTCTGACATTTTCTATTGCAATACCATGTCCCTTTTTTAAAGTTTTATTATCCTGTGCATAAGGGTTCGTTATGATGATATTAATTTGATTTTGCAATATTTCAACCAATATGCTTATGGTACTCTTTGTAAGAATTTTTTCAACTCCATGGAAAATACTATTTTCTAGCAAGGGTTGTAAAGTTAATAATGGAATTTGAACTTGTGAGTATAAGTCTTTGTTTTCTAACTTCCATTCGACCTGCAAACGCTCACCTAGACGGATCTGCTCAATCTCCAGATAGCGCTGGCAAAGATCAATTTCCTCCTGCAGGTTGACCAGTTTTAATTCCTGAAAACTGGCACGAAATAACCGTGACAAATTCAACAGCATGTGCTCGGCTTTATCCGGATCGATACTGATCAGGCTGATCACACTATTCATGCTGTTAAACAAAAAATGCGGCTGAATCCGTGCCTGCATGGCCTGAATTCTAGCATTCAGCTCGCTATGCTGCTGCTGCTCCCATTGTTCACGCAAGTAAAGATAACGAAAACAGAAGGTTCCCAGTAAAATTCCCAGACTTAAATGGAGTCCAACCTGATCCAGCGCAATCGCCAGGTTTAAATCCTGAAAATTAAAATTCTGTCCAAAATATATCAAGATATTCAGGTTCACCGTAGTGAGCAGTACAATTGCCTGTAACAGCAGAAATCCAGAAATCAAAGCCAGTTTGATTCCCATACGTTGAAAGGCTTGATGGAACAGCTCGACCAGTGCTGCAAAACATAACAGTACCCAGTTGATATACAGGATATATTGCAGCAGGTGCATTCCATTCAAAGCCTGCCAGGATTGCGCTTCTGCAAGCGCCAGAATCATGGCCAGAATATTGCCGCCAGCAAACAGTTCCAGCAAATAGCGTAGATTGCCGATCTGGCTAAAAAAATAGGAATTTTGCGTCTGTTCGTTTATCGATGTAAAAGATTGAGCAGATGTGACTTCGGCAATGGGCTTTGAATTTGTTATACTCTTTTTCGTTCTACTGCTTTTAATCTGATTGAGCCGACATGACCACATCTTCTAATTCCTCTAATCCATCACACGCCCAGACTTCGGGTATGTGGGGCGGTCGTTTCTCTGAAGCGACTGATGCTTTTGTTGCTGAATTTACAGCATCTGTTCAATTTGACCAACGTTTTTATAAACAAGATATTGCAGGCTCGATTGCCCATGCAACCATGCTGGCAAAAGTGGGCGTACTGACCACGCAAGAACGCGATGACATTATTGAAGGTCTGACAGCGATTCAAGCCGATATTGAAGCAGGCAACTTTGAATGGCGCATTGATTTAGAAGATGTCCACATGAACATTGAGTCACGCCTGACTCAACGTATCGGCATTACTGGCAAGAAACTGCATACCGGTCGTAGCCGTAATGACCAGGTGGCTACAGATATCCGTCTTTATGTACGCGATGAAATCGATAGCATCCTGGAATTACTGAAAAAATTACAAAAAGGTATTTTAAGCTTAGCGGCTAAAAACACCGACACCATCATGCCAGGCTTCACCCACTTGCAAACCGCTCAGCCAGTGACTTTTGGTCATCATCTAATGGCTTGGTTTGAAATGCTGGTACGCGATTCAGAACGTCTGATTGATTGCCGTAAGCGTGTCAACCGTATGCCGCTTGGTTCTGCTGCACTTGCAGGTACTACTTATCCAATCGACCGTGCTTATACTGCTGAACTGCTAGGTTTTGAAGCTGTTGCTGAAAACTCGCTGGATGCAGTATCGGATCGTGACTTTGCGATTGAATTTAATGCCGCTGCATCTTTAATTATGATGCATTTATCACGTATGTCTGAAGAACTGATTCTATGGACATCTGCACAGTTCAAATTCGTGAATATTCCAGATCGCTTCTGTACTGGCTCTTCAATCATGCCGCAGAAGAAAAATCCGGATGTGCCTGAACTGGTACGTGGTAAAACCGGCCGTGTCTATGGCGATTTGATGAGCCTGCTGACTTTAATGAAAGGCCAGCCTCTAGCCTATAACAAAGACAATCAGGAAGATAAAGAGCCATTGTTCGATGCGATCGATACAGTTCGTGGTTCACTCATGGCATTTGCTGACATGATTCCTGCACTGGTTCCAAACATTGCTGAAATGCGCGAAGCAGCGCTGCGTGGTTTCTCAACTGCGACTGACCTAGCTGATTACCTGGTGAAAAACGGCGTTGCATTCCGTGATGCGCACGAGATTGTAGGTAAAGCGGTTGCACTCGGTGTACAAGAATCTAAAGACCTGTCTGAATTGACACTCGAACAACTGCAACAGTTCTCTGACCTGATTCAAGAAGACGTATTTGAAAAAGCCCTAACTCTTGAAGCTTCGGTGAATGCCCGTAATCACATTGGTGGCACCGCGCCTGCTCAAGTGAAAGCAGCCATTGAGCGTGCACATGCGCGTTTGGAACAACTTTACGCATAATTTTGGAGTATGGATATGTCTCGACAAGTTTTTTGCCGTAAGTATCAGGCGGACATGGAAGGTTTAGACTTTGCTCCATTCCCGGGGCCAAAGGGTCAGGAATTGTTTGACACCGTGTCTAAACAGGCTTGGCAAGAATGGCTAAAACACCAGACTACGCTAATTAATGAAAAGCGTTTGAACGTGTTTGAAGCAGATGCGAAAAAGTTTCTTGAAGAACAGCGTGAAAAGTTCTTTAACAATGATGCATCCCTAGAAAAAGCCGAAGGGCTAAAGCCTGAGTAAGAAAGCACTGCTTTTCTTTTTTACGCAAGACAAGCGCTGAAAGCGCGCTTAGGCTTAAATTAAAAAAGAATCTCCATTATTGGGGATTCTTTTTTTATGTATTGCTCTAAACATTACTCAAGACCAGCGAAGCACGTAGTTTTGAATGTAAAGAGCTCCCCATACAGAAGCTTTTCACATTAAAGCCCTGCTTTTCTTTTGTTACACGAGACAAAGATGAAGTCCGCGTAGGCATAAATCTATCCCCTATCTCAGGGGATTTTTTGACTAAATCTAGCAAATCTTACTAACCAATATTTAGGGCACAAAAAACAGATTTTCACTTATCCTATTTCGTCTATCGAGTCAGTCACTATCCTGCTGAAAAACATTTAGATTTGTATCAAAATAATGGATTGTAAAAGCAATATACAGAGTATTCACAAAACACAACATTCTGCTACAAGAAGCCACATGATTAAAAAAAACTGTCTCTCTATAATGAGCCCTAAGAAGATGAGATATCTTTGAATAACTATAATAATAAGCAACAAATACCCCGATTTCATCCCAGTTCTTCCCCCAAAGACTGGGTATTTTTTTGCCTGCAATTTGCCGATTGGCTTGATAATTTAAGCGCATAAAAAAAGCCCCCTTTCAAGGAGCTTCTCTTTTCATTTCGATTAAGGCTGTTTCAGATATGGCCAAGCCGCTTTTAGATAAATGAACATCGACCATAAAGTGAGTACCACTGCGGTGTATAGCAAGGCATACGCCAGCATTTCTAGCGGTGGCCAGTTCAGCAGGAATACGGTGATAGCGATCATCTGAAAAGCGGTTTTGTATTTACCCACTGTTGAAACCGCAACATTGGTCCGCGCACCGAGTTCTGCCATCCATTCACGCAGGGCTGAAACGGTAATTTCACGCGAAATAATTACAATCGCAGCAAAAGCCATCGACATGGAAGGCTGCCATTGCACCAGCACAATCAGTGCAGCTGCGACCATCAATTTATCTGCAACTGGGTCGAGAAAACGTCCAAAAGCAGAAGTCTGGTTTAATGTACGTGCCAGATAGCCATCAAACCAGTCCGTGACCGCAGCCACCACAAAGATCGTGGTTAAAATTATATGCCGCGTCATGTCGGGGTTATGAGCATCAAAGCCCATTGCAGGCGGCCAGTAAGCCACCAATAGAAATACCGGAATAAGAGCGATACGCGCCAAGGTCAAGATATTTGGAATATTCAGGATACGACCTGTAGTCATAGACACCGCCAATTGTTCCCCTCATGTACGATGAAAATGCACACTTTTTTAGAGGTTTGATCCATCATTAATAGGCTTCACTTTATACGAATTGACTTGCAGTGTCACTAGGCAAACACCGTCACTGTTTGTCTTGCCATTGCAATCAGGCGATTTTCGGCATCCCAGAGATAGGCATGCTCCGTCGTATAACCATCCGCAGCATAGTCGGTAAATACTTTATATTTAAACCAATCATGCAATTGATGTTGAACCGGATGCACATAGGTCACTGTCCAGGTCAGACTACTCGCAGGCGCCATGTTTTTAAACATCGGTAACACCCCGGGTGGCCAGATATCAAAGATGGCCATCAAGTCGGCGACCAGAAATTCACGGTTGCAATGCTTTTCGGGATGGAAACGGCACCAGCCGCCAAAGTCCGGACGAGAACTGGCACTACAAGGCAGATTAACATCCGCCCAGGCCACTTCGAAATGATCATAACAGTCTGGCATGCCATAGCCAGCAGGAATCTGAAACAGCTGCTCTGGCGCAGCATAGTCGGGTGCCTGAGCTTGTTGCTGAACCTGAATCTCTGAATCACGGGAAATACCAAAACTGGCAATCAGAATACTTTGCACCGCGTCGTCCTGCCATAAGCGCACTTCAATCGTGGTCACCGACTTGCCCTGCCGCAGGATTTCGGCACTCAGTCGTACTTTGGCTTGCTGAATCGGGCCGACAAAGGTCACACTGCAACTCAGCAAATGCTTGGCCGGATCATTGATGTGAGTGACGGCTTTTTGCATCATCATCGCGGCAGCCAGACCACCATACAGAGTACGACCCTGTAACCATCCCTGTGGAAACTCTACCCATTCCTGTTCGGCAATTTGTGCATAAAGTGCATGCAAAGACATGTTGATCCCTCAGTAAGTCTTGATGCTCAGTATATTCGGCAAAATTCTTCAGGTTGTGAATGTCACGTGACCCAAGCGTCAATGCGCACTTTGGCCCTTGCATTTAAGCCACGCGTCATTCATGCAGCACTTTATAAATCATCCGGGCCATGACTGAACCCAGTCCCGGTACCAGTTGCAGATCTCTTTCTGAGGCTTTCAGTACGCCCTGAATCCCGCCAAAATGGGTCAGCAAATCCCGACGGCGTTTTGGTCCGAGCCCCGGAATCACTTCCAGCACTGATGAACCACGCTTTTTATCGCGTTTGGCACGATGCTTGGTAATCGCAAAGCGGTGTGCTTCATCACGTACCTGCTGAATTAGATGCAGTGCCTTATGATCCTCCGGTAATTGAATTTTACTGCCATCGGTAAAGTGCAGGGTTTCCAGACCAGGCTTACGTCCCTCACCTTTGGACACACCGACCATAAAGGCATCCAGTCCCAGTTCCTGCATAACCTCCATCGCCATGTGCAATTGCCCCTTGCCACCATCAATCAGGAGTAAATCTGGCAACAGGGCTTTTTTATAGCGACGGGTTAAGGCCTGACGCATGGCGGCATAGTCATCACCCGCCTGAATATCATGAATGGAAAACTGGCGATAATCACGCTTGCGCGCGCCGCCACTGTCAAAGACTACACAGGACGCCACGGTATCTTCGCCCATGGTATGTGAAATATCGAAGCACTCAATCCGGTCTACCGGACGGTCGACCACCTGCTCCAGCTGATGAAAACGCTCATTTAATTCTATATGATTGGCCAGCTTGCCCTGAATCGCGTGCTGTACATTCATCTGCGCCAGTTCCAGCCATTCGGCCCGGGTTTCGCGGACTTTGGACTTGATCTGGATTTTCTTGCCAAAATGCTGCGAGAGTGCTGCTTCCAGTTCTTTACGATCAGCCACTTCCAGATTAACAATCAGTTCAGCCGGGATTTCATCGGCCACCTGAAAATAAAAATTGGCAATAAAATCGGCCAGCATCTGCCCCAGGTCATCACTGAGCATATCTGGGAAATAACTTTTTCCACCCAGCATTTTGCCGTTGCGCACATGCATGATCTGCACACAGGTCACCCCGGCCTGATAGGCAATCGACAGGATATCGGCTTCGCCTTTGAGCTTATAGATCGCCTGCTGCGACTGTACGTCTCTTAACAATGCCATCCGGTCACGATAGAACACCGCTTTTTCAAATTCCAGCGTTTCAGCGGCCGCTTCCATTTTTGCGATCAGTTCCTGATTCAGCTCCTTGGTATCGCCCTGCAAAAATCGGATCGAGTTATCGACATCTGCCTTATAGTCTTCCGGAGAAATAAATCCGACACAGGGCGCAGAGCAGCGTTTGATCTGGTATTGCAGACATGGCCGGGTCCGGTTGGCAAAAAAACTGTTTTCACAGGAACGCACATTGAACAGTTTTTGTAGCACCACCAGAGTATCCCGGGCGGTATACGCACTCGGATAAGGTCCAAAAAACTTGCCCACCTGGTGCTTGCCCTTGCCGCGCCCACTGGCTAAACGCGGATAGGGTTTATCTGCCGAAACAAAAATATAGACATAAGATTTGTCATCACGCAGCATGATGTTATAGGGCGGATGATGCAGCTTGATCAGGTTCTGTTCCAGCAACAAGGCTTCAGTTTCAGAACGTACCACCAGGGTCTGGATATCATAAATACGTGCCACCAAGGCCTGGGTTTTGGGATGATCCAGCGTTTTGACAAAATAGCTGGAGACCCGGTTTTTCAGGTTTTTGGCTTTACCCACATACAATAATTCGCCGTCTTTGCCATACATCCGGTAGACCCCGGGCAGGCTGGTCATATTCGCCAGGATTTTTTCAATATGGGGGCGTGCGTTTTCGTTCACCTAAAGCCTATTTTTCATCTACAATCTGCAGATATATGTGATGATTTTTGCGTCATTTTCAAGCAAAAACACAAAATTCCCCTGAAGTTGCCATTCAATCTTAAAGTTCCTGTCGGGTTATCCCCCCAATCTATAATCCTTACGGCATAAACTGATTGTTAAAAGCTATAAATTTCAACCTTTAACTTTGTTATGCTCAAAAAGTCTAGTTTTGAGATGTTTCATATGACCGTGCAGCAATCGGGCATTCATATTGTTCAACCCTCTACCTCACCCATCACCCGTCTGAACGTGATCGCCTGATTGGCAAACCGCGTTTTCATTTCGAGCCAAATAATGTAATGCAGCTGCTACGTGAACGGATTATTGGACAGGATGCAGCCCTGAATGAAATTGAAAAAATGCTGCATGTGGTCAAGGCAGATTTTTCCAGCCCGGATCGCCCTTTGTCGGTTACCTTGATGCTGGCCCCTACTGGCGTCGGTAAAACTGAAACCGTGCGTCTGATTGCCGAAGCGATCTATGGTCGCCCGGACGCCTTTTGCCGGATTGATATGAATACTCTGGCACAGGAACATTATGCCGCGGCTTTGACCGGCGCACCGCCCGGTTATGTTGGTTCTAAAGAAGGCCACAGCCTGTTTGATGAAACTGCGATTGCCGGCAGCCATACCCGGCCCGGTATCATGCTGTTTGATGAGCTAGAAAAAGCCAGTAACGAAGTGATTCGCGGCTTGATGAACGTGCTGGATACTGGCCGGCTGACCTTGACAGCGGGCACTAAAACTATCGATTTTCGCAACTGCATGATCTTTATGACCAGCAATGTCGGGGCACAGGCGGCGCAGCAATATCTGGACAAACTCAGCTATCTGCCGGAGAAAATGCAAGCCCTATGTCTGAAGCGCGTTCCCACCCAGCGCATCATTGAAAAAGTCATGCAGCGTAAATTTGATCCCGAGTTTCTGAACCGGATTGACCGCAGTCTGCATTATCAGGCAGTACAGAGCGATGCCCTGCCACGTCTGGTCGAAATTGAACTGGATAAACTAAACAAGCGCTTGCAACATCAGCAACGCAGCGTGCATTTAAGCGCTGCAGCCAAAGCCTATTTCTATCAGGGCCATGATATTCGTTACGGCGCCCGGCATTTGGGCCGTAAGATGCGTACCGAACTGGAGCCGATTCTGGCACTGTATTTTTTAAACCAGCCTGAGCAATTCAGTCTGCATCTGGACTGTGTCGATGGACAGCTGGTGGTTCTGCCTGAGCAAGCAAAAGCTTAACTAAGGCAGACTCGATATCAGTTTTTATTCGGCTGAAGCACCTGTATAAAAGCAGTTTGATCTTTGGGTGAAACCAATATAAATTTCTGCACGCCCGCATCAGTATAGTCAATCCGCAGACGCTTTAAAGATAAGGCTGGCGCAATGATAGAGTGGTCTGTGGGCTGAATGGATTGGATTTCACTTAACGGAATCTTCCAGCTTAACCACAGGCTTTTTATGGTCAACACCCCATTGTCCATCACATAGCGCGTACTCCACAGCGGCCACCATAAAATGATAATAGTCAGGACATAAACCGCAGTGTGCAGCGGATATTGCTGCATAGTGCCTTTGGCCTGCATGGTCAGCAGTAGTTGCAGCAACAGGCCACTCATACAAATCACAAAAGCCAGCAGCCACCAGTCTTTTTTAGAACGAAATACGTGCATCGATATCCCCCATATCTAAGTGCAAGATCATCATAAACAATTCCATAGCAGATGACAGGGATTCAACCCGGCAGGATGGAAATTATTTTAAATCACACATCGACAGGATCGTTCCCATTTTCGATCTCATCAGAAAAGTTCAGTAACTCAAATGATCTAATACACTGTTATTTGTGCTGATTAAATACTATCAGCAAAGACCTGAAAGCCCTGCGCTCAGCATACTTCGAGGCTAAAAATGGCAAGTTCAAGGATAGAAATTGACTGAATTGACAAAATTCCGCTAGAAATGCACCTTGAAAATCAGTCACCCTGCTCCATATCTATCAGGCTGATTGATAAAAAATAATGAATTGAAACAGAATCTTTGGTTCATCGGGCTATAAGAAACTGAAAGGAAAAATTATAACCGGTCGGATCAAGCCGGCAGAAATTGATGACCATTGCGTCACGGCTTGATACAACTTGTTATGTTCTTTTTGGATATAGTTATCGTAAGATTAGCGAAGTCAAAAAGTGCGCGGGACATGCGCACTTGCTTCACAACATCAACTTAGAAGTCCTCCAAAATAAAGGAGATCAGGGCATGATCCACGCTGGCAATGCCATTACCGTCCAAATGCTTGAGGACGGGATTGCAGAATTCCGCTTTGACTTACAAGGTGAGTCCGTTAACAAATTCAACCGTGCAACGATTGAAGATTTCAAGGCTGCTATCGAAGCCGTCTCCCATGCCGATATTCAAGGTCTGATTGTGACTTCAGGCAAATCTACATTTATTGTAGGTGCTGATATCACTGAATTCGGCGACAACTTTGCTCAGGGTGAACAAGCGATTGTTGACTGGGCAATGCCAGTACATGAAATTTTTAACAGCTTCGAAGACCTCGACATTCCTAAAGTGGCTGCCATTAATGGCATGGCACTCGGTGGCGGTTTCGAAATGTGCCTGGTGTGTGACTACCGTGTCATGTCAGAACAGGCACAAGTGGGCCTGCCTGAAATCAAGCTGGGTATCTTCCCGGGCTTCGGTGGTACAGTACGTTTAAGCCGTCTGATCGGTATCGACAACGCGGTAGAATGGATGGCAATGGCCAATCCTAAAAAGCCGGCCGCTGCACTGAAAGACGGCGCAGTCGATGCTGTCGTTCCTGCTGACAAGTTACAAGATGCTGCACTTGATCTGGTGAAACAGGCGATTCATGGCCGTTTAGACTGGAAAACCAAACGTCAGGAAAAACTCGATCCAGTTAAACTCAGCCCGATCGAACAGATGATGGCGTTTAACTCATCGAAAGGCATGGTTTTAGCAAAAGCGAATCCAGCTCAATACCCTGCGCCAAAATTATTGCTTGATTCATTACAAGCCGGTGCGAGCCTGCATCGTGATGACGCGCTGAAAGCGGAAGCTGAAGGCTTTGCTAAAGCAGCAGTCACACCACAAGCAGGTGCCTTGATCGGTTTGTTCCTGAACGACCAGATCGTGAAAAAAACCTCGAAGCGCTATGAAAAAGGTGCGCATCCAGTGAACCAGGCGGCTGTTCTAGGCGCGGGTATCATGGGTGGTGGTATTGCTTACCAGGCGGCAAGCAAAGGCACACCGATCATCATGAAAGACATCGGTAACCAGCAACTTGCTTTGGGTATGAAAGAAGCCAATGGTTTACTGACCAAACAAGTTGAACGTAAGAAGATGAAGCCTGCTCAAATGGGTGAAACTCTTGCGCGCATCCGTCCAACTTTAAGCTATGACGAGTTTAAAGAAGTGGACATCGTGATCGAAGCCGTGACTGAAAATCCAAAAGTTAAAGGCATCGTACTGAAAGAAACTGAAGCGAAAGTTCGTGAAAACACGATCATTGCATCTAACACTTCTACGATTTCAATCACGCGTCTGGCTGAAAACCTAGAACGTCCTGAAAACTTCGTCGGTATGCACTTCTTTAACCCGGTACATATGATGCCACTGGTTGAAGTGATTCGTGGTGCGAAGACTTCTGACGAAGCGATTGCAACGACTGTAGTACTTGCTCAGAAAATGGGTAAAACACCAATCGTGGTCAATGACTGCCCGGGCTTCCTGGTCAACCGCGTACTGTTCCCTTACTTCGGCGCATTTGACCTGTTGCTTAAAGATGGCGCTGACTTCCAGCAAATCGATAAAGTGATGGAAAAATTCGGCTGGCCTATGGGCCCTGCTTACCTGATGGACGTGGTCGGTATCGACACTGGCGTACACGGTGCAGAAGTGATGGCTGAAGGCTTCCCGGATCGTATGAAACCTGACTACAAAGGTTCGATCCAAGTCATGTACGAAAACAAACGTCTGGGGCAAAAGAATGACGTTGGTTTCTACAAGTATGAACTTGACCGTAAAGGCAAAAAAGCCAAAGTGGTTGATCCAACTGCGTATGAGCTTGTAGCCTCTGTTGCAACTTCGGAAAAACGTGAATTTGACGCTCAGGAAATCATTGACCGTATGATGCTGGCTTTCTGTAACGAAACAGTTCGTTGCCTGGAAGACAACATTGTAGCGACTGCTGCTGAAGCAGATATGGCGATGATCATGGGTGTTGGTTTCCCTCCATTCCGTGGTGGTCCATGCCGTTACATCGATCAAACCGGTGTAGCTGAGTATGTTGCGCTTTGCAATAAGTATGCGCACCTTGGTAAAGCTTATGAAGCGCCAGAAATGCTGCGTGACATGGCTGCTAACAACAAAAAATTCTACGGTTAAGGAGCAACGTGAATGGCTACTTTAAATCCACGTGACGTTGTCATCGTTGATGGCGTACGTTCAGCAATGGGTAAAACCAAAAACGGTATGTTCCGCAATGTACGTGCCGACTCGATGTCTGCTGAGCTTGTCCGTGCCCTATTGGTACGTAACGAATTCGACCCGCATGAAGTTGAAGACGTAATCTGGGGCTGTGTGAACCAAACCCTAGAACAAGGTATGAACATTGCCCGTAATATCGCATTACTGGCAGACTTGCCGAAGACTGTTGCAGGTCAAACGGTGAACCGTCTTTGTGGTTCGTCTATGCAGGCGATTCACACTGCGGCTGCGCAAATTGCAACGAACCAGGGTAATATCTTCATCATCGGTGGTGTTGAGCACATGGGCCATGTGGGCATGATGCACGGTATCGACCTGAACCCTGAAGCGTCTAAGCATTATGCCAAAGCGTCGAACATGATGGGCTTAACTGCTGAAATGTTGGGTCGTATGAACGGCATTAGCCGTGAAGAACAGGATGCGTTTGGTGTGGAATCACATCGCCGCGCCTGGGCTGCGACTGAAAACGGTCTGTTCCAGAATGAGATCGTCGGCATTGAAGGTCATAATGCAGATGGCTACAAAATCCTGTGTGATATCGATGAAGTAATCCGTCCAGATGCGAACCTTGAATCGTTCAAATCTTTGCGTCCAGTCTTCGATCCGAAAGGCGGTACAGTAACTGCAGCGACTTCTTCAGCGTTGTCTGATGGTGCTTCTGCAATGTTATTGATGTCTGCTGAACGTGCTCAAGCTTTAGGTCTTAAGCCACGTGCTGTAATTCGCTCTATGGCGGTTGCAGGCTGTGATGCTGCGATCATGGGTTATGGTCCGGTTCCGGCAACACAAAAAGCATTGAAGCGCGCTGGCCTGTCAATTGCTGATATTCAGACTTTTGAATTGAACGAAGCTTTTGCTGCACAAGGTCTGTCTGTTCTTAAAGGCTTAGGCATTTATGACAAGCAAGACATCGTGAACCATAACGGTGGCGCGATTGCATTGGGTCACCCATTGGGTTGTTCTGGTGCGCGTATCACGACGACATTGCTAAACGTAATGGAACAGCAAGATACGCAAATCGGTCTTGCGACGATGTGTATCGGTCTTGGTCAAGGTATTGCAACAGTGATCGAACGTGTTTAATTCTTAAATACGTAGATAAAGAAAACCCCGCTTAGTGCGGGGTTTTTTTATATATTCTTAAATTTTCTCTTTTTCATTTTCGTTCATTTGCGTTCATTTGCGTTCATTTGCGTTCATTTGCGTTCATTTGCGTTCATTTGCGTTCATTTGCGTTCATTTGCGTTCATTTGCGTTCATTTGCGTTCATTTGCGTTCATTTGCGTTCATTATCCAACAGTATTTCAATCTAATAATTTTATTTTTCTCATCTTTTATTCATTATTTTTTCATGCACATATTGCGTGTATGATTATTTTGTGTACAATATTTTTAGAGTAAAAAATCTAAAAGGTGTATTGTGAATAAGTATATTGAAGAAATAAAAAGCTCTCCTTTGTATCTTACAACTGAAGATCTCGAAGACTTACCACCGGAATTAATTGATCAGCTCAACATTACTGAATCCGATAAAAAAGATATGTATTTGGCAAAATTGATTGATAAATGCGGCGGAATCATCAGTTTAGATAAGTTACTTATTGCAATATATAAAGATTCTAGTGAGATTTACGAAAGAAATAAGTTGATGGCACGACTATATCGAATGTCACAGAAAGGGTTGATTTATACACACCCTTCTAAAAAAGGACAATATTCTACAAGCAAGTGGAATATTGAAAATGAAGAAGCAACTGATGAGGAGGGAAAAGATGAAAATCTTTAATGAAAAGTAAAAACGGCTTAAGTACTGGAATACTTAAGCCGTTAGATGATTTTTTATAAAATCTTTAAATTTCAAAGCCTAAACTGGAATTTAAGACTGATTGAAATTATTCTCTATGGAACGAGAAGTTTAATATTAGTCCAAGTTCTGGTTTTAGGCAATACATTCGCGCCTAATTCATAAGGACTAATCCTATGCGCTTTTCAAAAAAATTTAGTATTACCGACCCTACCCCTGAGTTTTTTGATATCGATATTTATGCAGACACCAAGAGATTCGTAGATCCATACTGCATTAGTCAGACGCCAACACCAACAGGTGTAGCATCTCAACGATGTATTAATTTCTTTATGAAGGAACTTCTCACATCAATTCAGAATCAAAGTCACACTCGATCAACCTATTTATGTTCCAAGTTTAATGAACCAAATGGCACAAGACTAGGTTATTCAAAAATTAAGAGAGATGGGAGTGGTGCTGGTGAACATCTAGCAGCTCTTTTTCTTGAAGAGTTAAAAAGAATTCGCCATTTGATACAAAGTGGTATTTTTAATTATCTGGAAGAATGCTCGCTTCTATGTAATGAATTAAAATTTGATCGAATCTCCGATATCACTATAGATATTATTAAACTTCCTTTGATTGATTTCACTCAAGACCAATGCCGTAAATATGGTATTTCTATGAGAAAAACTAAATCAAAGTTAAGTTATTTTTGTATAACTAGTGGTCTATGGAAGGAAGATTACTTTGAATTACCACATATTGATGATACTGATGAGTTTTTAATTCTTATTCCAAGAACATTCATTCCTAGTGTCCCCACCTACAACCCACTGTATTTTTATACAAATACAGCTCAGGAACATTTCAAAAAACAGGCTATCTTTAATAATGATTCCTGTTTAAGTAGAGATCGTAAAGGAAATATTCAGGTACTTAGTAAAGACTTAAGAAGCTCTGAGAAATATAAACCCAATAAAGGAAATATCATAAGAGGTATCATTGAAAATCCTCAACTCCTGATTAAATTTAGGAATGAAATAGCAATGGATATCTATCGAAGAAACTTTAGAAAATAGAAAAGGGAGCCTTGGCTCCCTTTTCTTTATAAATGTTATCCCTTTGTAAGATTGGTTTATTTTTCAACCAATAAAACCATATTTATGAAGCACTTAAATTTTATAAATGTATGATCAAGCCTCTTTTTTTTCTATTTCCTTAAAAGGGTTTATATGAACATGCTTAAAACAATGATCGCAACTGCAATCGTAGCGACTTCTGCATCTGCAATGGCAACTGAAGCTCAAGTTGCGCCAGCAACTGTTGTAACTAAAACAACCCAAACTATTGCTAAAGAAACTGCTGCACCTGTACAAGCGAAAGTTGAAGCTGCTCAAGCGACTGTTGCTGCAACTCAACAAGCGGCTGAAACTAAAGCTGAAGCAGTAAAAACAGAAGCAACGACTCAAGTAGAAATGGCTCAAGCTACAGCAGAACAACACGTTGAAGCTGTGAAAACTGAAGCAGTAGAAACCAAAGATACGGCTGCTGAAAAAGCGGAAGTAAAAGCCGAGAAAAAAGGCTGGTTCTCTTGGTTTAAAAAAGCGGCTTAAGCTTTTTAAAGGAATAAAAAAAGATGTCAGCCTGACATCTTTTTTTGTTTTGGATGATTTAATTTATTTTCAGAAATTAAAAGACTTAATCTTATTTAAACCTTTTGCGCCAACATGGTGGCAAAGTGCTGTTTAATCCGCTGGCCCTGCTCATCGACACGATACAGCTCACCGATATCTTCATTGTATTTCACAATATTCCAGCCCTGATAATATCTTCGCAACTCTCCCGGCTGAAAAGCAAATGGAAAATCGGCTTGTGCCGGAATATCTGGCGTATCCATGGCACAAACAATCAGGTTATAGCCACCTGGCACGGTCGCCTGCTGCATCTGTGCAATGAGCGGTGGAATGGTTTTCGCCTCAAGGAACATCATCACCACGGTACAGTAGATAAAGTCATATTGACCTACAATGCTGGTATCCGTGTTGAGATCGCGGCGCTGGATCTGTATGTGATCAATCTGCTCGGTCTGCACAATCTGTCTTAAAGTCTGCAAACTGTTTTCGTTAACATCCCAGGCATGGACATTAAAGCCGTTCTGAATTAAATAAAGCGCATTACGCCCTGTACCGCAGCCGACGTCCAGCGCACGGCCACCTTTTAAATAAGGCATCGCTGCCAGCACTTCAGAATGGGTAGGATTCAACTGATATTTCTTGATAAAGTAATCCTCAGGCCGGCAGTAAAAACGCAGCTGGCATTCGACATCTTCACTGGCAGAGACAATTTTGTGCCAGGCCTCAGGCTCAATAAATGGCGGTTGCTGCTCTGGTGTAAACACATGCTCGGATCGCACCGCACCAGATTCTTCCAGCATGGCAAAACGCAGCTCACCCTTTAATACCGTCAGTTTCGCCCAGGTACCGGCTTTGGTATTGTGCTGATTCTTGAAGCCCTGAGGAATACTTTGCTGGTTCCAGACTGGAAGTTCCTTATAACATATCAACTGTTGCATAATTTTTTGCCCTCCATATCATCCATGCTCCGCCTGTCATTCTTTTGGCAGCGGTAATTAATTCAGCATAGCCTGTTCAAATCAGAATTGGAATCAGTGCCTGTTCGCGCTATGCCGATGCAACAGCAAGATCAATACCAGTTTTCTATCAAAATAAAAAAGCTGCCTCTCTTGAGACAGCTCGGTTATCTATCAACGAGGAATATGGCGATTCGATTAATGCAGCAGTTCCGACTTTAGCCAGTTGATGTATTTGTCCTGATCCATAAAATCCGGTGCGCTCCCCAGATCCAGACTGAAATACTGCTGATTGAACTGAATCACAATCTGCTCGGTATAGTGCCAGTCCTCGATCAGTGTGAAATATTGATCCAAGAACAATCGGTTTTTGTCCCCGTTATTCATCCTTTGTAATTTTGAATCTGTTTTCTTTGCGACAAACTCACCGTACACCTGCTGAATATCAGCAAAAATCTGAATTGTTTGCATGACTCACCTGCTTGAATGTTATGTCGTGATCTGTGCGACCCTTTCAATTTAGCAAGCGAGTTTGAACAGCAGATGACAGTCCTATGGCAATCCTGTCATCTCAGTCAGGCTACAACTTGTTTTCAACCGCTTTCTGGTTGGCGCTCGCAACTCGTTCCATCTGCTTATTCAGGTACAGTATTTCTTTATACAGCGCATTAAACTCTTGCACGGCTTTATCATCATAGAACATAAAGGTGTTATTTTTCTTTTGCCATTTATGCTTTTTCAATACTGCAAATAAGGCATCGGCCTTGGCCAGAGTCTGTTTTTCAATTTCAAAAATGACATGTGCATTACTATTTTGCTGACTGTCTTTCAGGGTCAGGCTCAGTTGCTGGCGATAACGGTTTTTAATATCCAGTTGCTGTGCCTTGTCGATCAGCTCGGCATCGCGCTGCTGGATTTTCTGCTGATAGCTGTTCACAATCTGATGGACTTGCTTGAGCATGGCTTCAGTTTCTTTATAGCCTTGTGCCTGATCTTTGGCCAAGCGGTCGATATTCAGAAAATTCTGCCAGTTGGCGGCTTTTAAGTCGCGTAGATACTGATTGCGTTCCTCGGCACTATCGCGCAATTGCCCCAGCATAAACTCAGCCATGATGGCATAGTCACCATCCAGACGGTCATCTTCAAGTTCAATCTGAATCGGTTTAGACCAGTCCTGTGCCTGCTGCGCAATGCTCTCGGTTTTTTCTTCGAGCACGGTTTCATATTCGAGCAGCTCGGCCTGATGTTTTTGCTGAACCGAATTCTGATAAAACAGCCCAATAAAAATTGCCAGTGTCACAGCGGCTACAATCATAAAAACACGCGGCATGTATACGCTCCAGCTCTGTCAGTCAGATCTTGTTGATTTACATCCACTATGCTTATTTTTTAAACACAATTCAAGGCATTTGATTTTTCCAATAATATGTCTAGCTTAGACAGAAATTGCTCCTCTCACAAAGCCATCCTTTCCCAGAACACTATTTTGTCGATCTCGTTGCATGACAGCTTGAATAAGCTTGTTAAACAAAATTATCTAGACCGACAGGCGCACATTATGGGGAATTAAATGGCAGGCTCAGATTCAGCCGGTTCGGATCGAATTGTTCCCGAACAATATTCACATTGGTGGCATCGCGGTTAATTCCAAAAGGTTGCAGCAGTACATATACCCCATTTCTTGGGTCTGAAGACTGCAAGCCCTGTGCGATGGCCAATACATATTCACGGAACACCACAGGCAGGCTATCCAGATCAGGGTCGGCAGGTGCACGCATCACATCAATATTCGCGACCACATCACCATCCACGCTATAGGCCTGAATTTCACGTTCAATTTTCATCAGGCGCATTTGCAGGGCCTTACGCTGGCTGTTCTGTTCCTGATAAGGCAACATTTTTTCAGTCACGGCGCGCAGTTCCGGTTCCGCCATGACAGTCAGAGTCGGCAAGACGACAGAATCAGCAGCAGGCGCAGCATAGCTTAAAATCGGTAGGCTAAAAGCAGTACAGGCCGTAAGAAAGCCGAGTTTAATTGGTGTTAGGAGATTCATCATTTTCACCCTCGTTTGGAAAAGGGAAAGCGTCAAAGCTAAATCTTACAAATAATGCCCGTGTCTATTGTTAAGTTTGATAAACGGTCAATGATGCATAAAAAGGCAGGAAACGTCGAAAAAGAAGAAGTTGAAACAACTGAAAAATAGAAAAGAATAATGTTGATCTGGCTTTGGTGCAGGCAAAAAAATCCCCAAACCAAGTTTGAGGATTTTTTGAATATGGTGGCGAGACCCAGGATCGAACTGGGGACACACGGATTTTCAATCCGTTGCTCTACCTACTGAGCTATCACGCCGATGCGGTGTATTAAGCCGTATCTGGCCTCATTAGTCAATCAAAATTATGAAAAAAATATTTGAGTGGCTGATTTTTGGCCTAAAAAAAATCCCTGATGGGATCAGGGATTGAAAACTTTGAAATCGTTTTAAAATATGGTGGCGAGACCCAGGATCGAACTGGGGACACACGGATTTTCAATCCGTTGCTCTACCTACTGAGCTATCACGCCGATGTCGCGTATTAAACAGTTTCAGCTGTAAATCGTCAAGAGCAGAGAGAATAATTTTCGTTAAATGTTTACTTTTCCATCAACTCGCGTGAATTTGAGTCATAAATCGAACAGTTTTTACCAAAGACCTCAGTAATAAAACAGATTTAAGCGTTTATTTACATAAAAAAGCAGCCTAACGGCTGCTTGATATTGCTCTATCTTCAGATTTTTTCCAGATTGGCCAGACAGCGATGAATGGCCCCACAGCCTGGCACGAAGTTTTTCACGCCTTTTTCTTCTTCCATGCGGCAGACCTCACTCACCAGCCTTTCTGCAACGCCACGACCGCGATTGGCCGGATGCACCACAATATTTTCCAGAATCCGGCTTTCGCCCTGTCCGGTGCACCAGATTGCCCCAATAATTTTGCTATTAAATTCTGCGCTATAAACTGAGGTATACTGTGCAAGGTTTTGCTCTAGTTGTTCCATGGCATCTGCCCCGTCACTAAATTCAGGGCTCGTGTCATACAGTCGCTCAAGCTGGCTGCGCACTTCGTCATTTTCTAAAGAAGTATAAGCATGTACGGTGATAGGCATTGATAAACCCTCCTGAGCAATCTAATATGCGGTGACTTCGTCACGGCGAAAATATTTTCTACATCAATCATTTTGACGTATTTGAGGAACGTGTCTATGACAGATCGTATCAGTGAAGTGGTAAGAAATACCAACGAAACCAAAATTCGAGTTCGTTTGAATCTCGACGGTACTGGTCAAGGCACCTTAAACACGGGTATTCCCTTTTTAGATCATATGATTGATCAAATCAAGCGTCATGGCCTGTTTGATATTGATATTCATTGTGATGGCGATCTGGAAATCGATGACCATCATACTGTGGAAGACTGCGGTATTACGCTGGGTCAGGCATTTGCACAGGCATTGGGCGATAAAAAAGGCCTGAAACGCTATGGTCATTTCTATGCGCCACTCGATGAGTCTTTAAGCCGTGTCGTGGTAGATCTGTCTGGCCGTCCGGGTCTGTTTATGGATATTCCATTTACCCGTGCCATGATCGGCCGTTTTGATGTGGATTTATTCTCTGAGTTTTTCCAGGGCTTTGTAAACCACTCCTTGATGACGGTACATATCGACAACCTGAAAGGCAAAAACAGCCATCACCAGATCGAAAGCGTATTTAAAGCATTTGCGCGTGCGCTGCGTATGGCCTGTGAAGTGGATCCACGTGCTGCCAATACGGTAGCTTCAACCAAAGGTACACTGTAATGACCCGTATTGCCCTTCTTGATTATGGCATGGGAAATTTGCACTCTGCGGCAAAAGCATTAGAACATGTCGGTGCCACAGTAGATGTCACCAATGATCCAAAACTGATTGCACAAGCAGACAAGATTGTCTTTCCGGGCGTAGGCGCGATGCGTGACTGTATGCAAGGTATGCATGAAGCGGGGATTGATGAAGTGGTACGCAATGCCGTATTTAACAAACCGGTATTGGCCATTTGCGTGGGTATGCAAGCCTTGATGCAGCATTCGGAAGAAAATGGCGGTACCGATGCACTGGGTATTTTCGAAGGTGCGGTCAAGCATTTTCCGGAAATGGCAGGCTTAAAAGTGCCGCATATGGGCTGGAACCAGGTGCATCAGGCTGATCCAGAGCATCCGATGTGGAACAATATCGAACAGGATGCACGTTTCTACTTTGTACATAGCTACTATGTAGAGCCACAAGATTCAGACCTGGTGGCAGCTACTTGTACCTATGGCATCGAGTTCTGTACCGCAATTCATAAAGAAAACCTGTTCGCGACCCAGTTCCATCCGGAAAAGAGTCATACCGCCGGTTTGCAGTTATTGAAAAACTTTGTGGACTGGAAAATCTGATTTTCCTTTCGCCTAAAAAGCTCGCAGATTGCGGGCTTTTTTGTTGATTATTTTTTACACTTTTCATTTATAAAAAATCTCTTTATCATAGAGTTGCTTATAAAAAATCTAATGAAAACAAAGGAAAAATAATGAGTAATACAATTCAGGATTCGGGGTGGAATGCATCAGGACGTTTTGGGCGACGTTCTTATATCGCATGGAATATGCTGCTGGGTTTTTGCTTTATGATCATCGGGATCATTGCTGCTTTCATTTTACCTGGAATGAGTCCAGAGACTTTAGATGGTAAAATGTCCATGCCTTTAATGGTGCTGTTGGTTTTGATCTACGGCGTTGCGATTTATTTTAGCGTGATTTTTTTAATTCGTCGTTTACATGACCGTAATCATAATGGCTGGCTTTCTTTACTGATTTTTGTGCCGGTCGTAAACCTTGTCTTTACACTTTACCTGTTATTGGCACCCGGTCACAACGAAAGTAATGAATATGGCCCTCCACGCACGACACGTGGCTGGGAAACGCTTTTGGTGGTGCTGTATCTGGTACTTGCAGTTATTTTGGCAGCCTTTGCTGTCCCTGCTTATCAGAATTATGTTGAACGTGCTCAACAGGCGCAGATCGAACAGAGTAGCTATCACACTGATTAATCCTTGTTAAATTTTGCATAAAGCCCATTCTGCATGGGCTTTATTTTGCCTAGAACAGCAAAAGTGATTAAGCTGAACGCATTCATTTCATGATTAATGCGTATGGAACAGCGGCTGGACATTTTACCAAGCAAGGAACAAATTCAGGCCTTTCCTGTATTTCAAAATCTTCCGATGCAACAGATTCAGGTGATTAATAGCATGGAACAATGTTATGCTCTTGAACAGGAGCTAAAAAGCCATGCAGTCCTGGGTTTCGATTCTGAATCCAAACCGACCTTTAAAGTTGGTGAGGTTTCTACCGGGCCACATCTGATTCAGCTGGCCACTTTAGATAAAGCCTATTTATTTCAAATGAATGATTCGATCTGGGATTTTCTTAAACCGATCTTTGCCAGTCGCGAGCAGATCAAGGTCGGTTTTGGCCTGAAAAATGATGCGCACCTGTTCCGTAAAAAAGGCATTGAACTGAATAGTGTGATTGAACTGTCCAAATGTTTTAAAGCTTTTGGTTTAAACAATCCGGTCGGATTAAAAAATGCCATGGCTTTGCTATTTCAAGTAAATTTTCCTAAATCCAAACGGATTAGTACCTCGAACTGGGCCAGCAAGAAGCTCAGCCCGGCACAAATTGATTATGCAGCCGCAGATGCCTACGCGCCCGTGCTGGTATTTGAAGAATTACTACGTCGGGATTTATTACCCAGAGAGATTCCCAATACTTCATTAAAATTAAGAATCCGTCCTTCATCGACGGCTTAAGTGCTTCATTAGGATGCTGGTCACAGCAACTTGATGTACGTATGAAAGTTGTGTTGAGCGCGTTCGTTGAGAGAGCTGTGACTTTAGCAGATCTTATCGCTTCGATTATCGACCAGCTCAGTACATGACCCGTTGTGGAAAATCTGATCTCCATTCAAGAGACGGATCATTAAAACCATTAAAATAAATGACCTCACTGCTACCTATCTATGGACAGGTTTTCTTTATTCATACCGTTTAAGAGTTAGAAATTTCGACTTTATTTGCTAAGATGAATACACTCAAATTCATTCTAAAGATTAAGCAAGGAGCGAAAGCATGCTGATCATCCCTGCAATTGACCTGAAAGATGGCAAATGTGTCCGTTTAAAACAAGGTCGTATGGAAGACGATACCGTATTTTCAGACGATCCGGTCGCAACAGCACAGCATTGGGTAAATGAAGGCGCTCGCCGCTTGCATTTAGTAGATTTAAACGGTGCTTTCGCAGGTACGCCAATCCATAAACCAGTGGTTGAAGCCATCGTCCGATCTCAACCTGATTTGCCGATCCAGATTGGTGGTGGTATCCGTTCTCTGGAAACCATTGAGCATTATCTGCAAGCCGGTGTTTCTTTTGTGATTATTGGCACCAAAGCAGTTCAGGATCCTGAATTTGTTGAAGAAGCATGTCAAAAATTTGCTGGCCACATTATTGTGGGTATTGATGCCATGAATGGTATGGTGGCAACAGATGGCTGGGCCAATGTGACTGATGTCAAGGCTACTGACCTGGCGAAACGTTTTGCCGATGCTGGTGTGTCGAGCATTGTCTATACGGACATCGCGCGTGATGGCATGATGCAGGGTGTGAATATTGAGCAAACCGTGAATCTGGCGCAATACTCAGGTTTGCCTGTGATTGCATCTGGTGGTGTGACCAACTTGGATGACGTACGTAACCTGAAAGACCAACCAGGTATTTTAGGCGCAATTACCGGTCGTGCGATTTACGAAGGTACATTAAGCTTGCGTGAAGCACAGTTGTTGCTAGATGAGCAACAGGCGCTATAATTAAGCTTGCTGTAAAAGAGGTCTTCGGACCTCTTTTTTATTTTTTAATTTTCTGATCTCCTGGCATGTCTACACTTATTTCCAAAAATCACTCCGGCTGGATGGTGAAAGCGCCGCAACTCGCCCTGATCCTGATCACCATTATCTGGGGCGGCAGTTTTATTACTGTGCAATACGGGCTAAATTTTAGCAGTCCGATTATGTTTGTCGGCCTGCGCTTTGCTGCGGCAGCGCTTGCTGTCACCCTAATTTCACTGAAGTCGCTAAAAGGCATGAACCTGAAAGAGGTGTTCGCTGGCGCGGTAATTGGGATCATGATCGCCATTGGCTACGGCACCCAAACTGTGGGTTTGCAGACCATCAGCAGCAGTGAGTCGGCTTTTTTAACGGCCTTGTATGTTCCGCTGGTTCCGATCCTGCTCTGGCTCATGTTCCGTAAAAAACCGCATGTCATGACCTGGATCGGAGCGCTGTTTGCCTTTATCGGTCTGGTGTTTTTGACAGGAAATGGTTTTGCTGCGATTCAGCTCAGTTTCGGGCAAACCCTGACTTTGCTCGGTTCGATTGCGATTGCACTGGAGATTATTTTTATCAGCCATTTTGCCGAGCAGGTGAATGTACGCCGGGTCACAGTGCTGCAACTGATTTTTGCCTCCCTGTTCTGCTTTATGATCGCACCTGTTTTAGGTGAATCTCAGCTACCTGAATTTCACTGGCATCTGGCAGGGATTTTAGTCAGTTTAGGCATTGCCAGTGCCTTGATACAACTGGTGATGAACTGGGCGCAGCGCATGGTCGATCCATCACAGGCGGCAATTATCTATGCTGGCGAACCGGTATGGGCAGCCCTGTTTGGCCGTCTGACCGGAGAACGGCTACCTGCACTCGCGCTAGTCGGTGGATTGATGGTGGTACTGGGCGTGATTGCCAGTGAATGGAAACCAAAGTTTTTAAGAAAACAACCAACAGAAGAATTAAAGCAAGATCTTTCTTAATTCCGCTAAATCCCCCTTTAAAAGGGGGATTTTTTTCTTTAAGGAAATACGGCTAAAATTATTTGCTATACATCGGTCTATTGTCATTTAAGCGCATGATGCCGCGAATCGCCCGATACACAATCCAGATCCAGGCCAAAACCACCACCACTAAACAGAACGCCGATGCGCCAAATGCGACCCCTGCAAACAAGTTAGGATCTTCGCCGGTAAAGAACAAAAAGAAAAATGGAATAAAGGCGACGATATTCCAGAACAGATACCACCAGAAACTGCGGATCTGCCAGGTAAAATGGCTTTCAAAGATGGAACCGCGCACATCGCGCCGTTTCACATAGTTAATGATTAGCGCCACGACAGCCAGCAGGCCAGCACTAAAAATGGCCACAATATATAAAATGTACAGTGCAAAAGTCAGTGTACGGTTTGAGTCTTTATCAATGGAATAGTTCACGTCCCCTCCTGGTACTTCCCCTAGATATTTAAACTATTCAACGGGGAAATCAGCCATATAATCAAAATGATGTTAAAGGCTATGGTACAAAAATATATCTGCCGGAAAGGTTGTTTTTGTGTTTTATGCCGTAATTTCTGCTGTGCCAGCCAGGCTGCCGGCCAGCCGCCTAAGAAAGCCACCAGATGCAGAGTGTTTTCCGGAATACGGCGATTACCCAGCTGTGCCGCTTCCTTATCTTGCGCATAGAGCCAGTAGCTGAGCGCATTCATCAGGCTGACCAGCAACAACACCAGTCCACTGAGTAAACCGCCCAAGGTCAAAGCCACCAGAAAAAGAATATAGAGCACACAGGCAATCTGCATCGGCTGTAATTTCTGTGTCTGCTGTGGCTTGGACGGTTTGAATTTTGCTTGCAGGCTTTTGGCTTGTACTGCTTTCAAGTACATCACTTGTTGCGCACGATAACGGCCGCGTTCATCCAGAATCACCAGATAATCCAGCGCACAGCCCACGATTGGACGTGGGCCAGGCTTGGCAAAGTCCTTGATATGCAGAAATACGCGATCTTTGGCCGGATCACTGGGCTGGATAAAACCATAGCCTTGGTCATCAAACCATTCCACTAAGCGTCCCTGATCGCGCATATTCCCTATCCCTGTTGATTTGATTGTTTAAGCGGTGACGAATTTTAAGCGTTCAATCAGCATATTACGCATTTCGTCCGGATTTTTTTGCAAAATATCTTCGCCAGTACGGCCTAATGCTGCATTACGCTGAGCCACCTGCAGACGCATCATCCAGAACCGTCCTGCTGCCATAGCCAGATACAATTCCAGACAAGCGCGTTCATCACTGGTTAAAGAACGAATCGTTTCATAGGCATTTAAAAAGGCAATCGCTTTTTCTTCGTTTAAGATTACGTCAGGATATTCGGTACAGAAGTCATTTAACGTAATGGCGATATCAAACAACCACTCATCTTTATTCAGCTCATAAAAATCCAGAATGCCATTCAGCTGATCGCCATCAAATAAGGTATTGTCACGGAACAGATCCGAATGAATGAAACCACGTGGACGATCCGGATATACCGCCGTCAACGCCTCATATAAACCTAATAATTTACCGAGCAAGACTTTATCTGCCGGACTTAAACTTGGTTTAATCTCTTGAGAAACGGCCAGCCAATAGGCATGATCACGCACAAAATTACGTTCTAATTTAAAGTCTTTGAGTGCCACATGCATTTTCGCCTGAGCCACTGCAATCGCTTCAACCTGCGCGACGGTAGATGGCATCGGATGTTCACCCATCAGGCGTGGTGCAATCTGTGCCGGTTTATCTTTAATGCTGTGAATGGCTTTGCCTGAATGGGATAAAGGCACTGGAACGGCCAACCCGGCGTGACCCAGATGTTCTAAAACAGGAACCAGCTCACCTGCTGCCTGTTCATCCATATCTTCAAATACGGTCAGCACATATTGCTGGTCTTCGCAGACTAAAAAGTAGTTGGTATTTTGAATACCGCCTTGAATGGGAATCAGATCAATCACCTTTAAACCATAAGGCGCCGCAAAATCCTGAACTTCCTTTAAAGTCAAAGTGGTATAAACCGACATAGAAAACCTGCGAAAAAACTTACATAATTTTGCTAGAATACCGTTTCCATCTGCCAAGGTGTAGCGCTTGCGTGGGTGAGTTTCATAATCGGCTGTAATAATTGGAAAAATTTATGCTAGCTAAACGTATTATTCCTTGTCTGGACGTGGATAACGGCCGCGTGGTCAAGGGTGTCCAGTTCCTTGATATTCGTGATGCGGGTGACCCGGTCGAAGTGGCGCGCCGTTATAATGAACAAGGTGCCGATGAAATTACTTTCCTTGATATTACCGCTACACATCATGGACGCGACACGACTTACCGCACAGTAGAACGCATGGCTGAATCGGTTTTTGTACCTCTGACTGTCGGTGGCGGTGTACGTAAAGTCGAAGATATCCGTCTATTACTCAATGCCGGTGCAGACAAAGTCAGCATCAACTCGGCTGCGATTTATAATCCCGAGTTTGTGCAGGAAGCGTCTCAACGCTTTGGCGCGCAGTGCATCGTGGTTGCAATTGATGCCAAAAAAACTGGCGACCACAAATGGGAAATTTTCACCCACGGTGGCCGTAAAGAAACCGGGATTGATGCGATTGAATGGGCTGTGAAAATGGCTGACTTCGGCGCAGGTGAATTACTGATTACTTCGATGGATGCCGATGGCACCAAAGCCGGTTACGACATTGCCCTGATGCGTGCCATCAATGACCGCGTCACGGTACCGACGATTGCTTCTGGTGGTGTGGGTAATTTACAGCATTTGGCGGACGGCATTATCCATGGTGGTGCTGATGCAGTACTGGCAGCTTCAATTTTCCATTTTGGCCAGCACACCATTCCGGAAGCCAAAGCCTATATGGCAGCCCAAGGTATTGAAATGCGCCTTTAAGCCGTTTTAGATGATGATTTAATTAAAGAGTGTTTTTATAAACACTCTTTTTTTATGCCTTAAATAAAACAACACAGCAAATACGGGACAAAAAAAAGGAGTCTTTCGACTCCTTATAAAACCAAGATAAGACTACAGCACTTGGTATTCAAAATAACTCATTACACCCAGAAACATTATCAGTATGAGGCTTTGCTCACCGACGTGAGCAACTATAAGTGAAATCCGCAGGACAATATTGACAATACAATCGTATTTTATTGACAAATCACGACAAAGCCCTATTTTACTCCATAACCTGCGTATTTAACTGCTTCATTACCGTATTTTTTGCAGTATTTTTTATCATTTTAGAGGAAGCATCGGCCGATTTAACCGGAAAATATTGTTCTGCCCAGCGGTTCAATTTTTTCGAGATCGGTGCAGGCAAGCTCAAACCTAAAGGATTCTGTTCCTGCAAATCTGCCGAGGAAATCACACGGGTACCGAGCAGATAATCAAACCAGGGCTTGGTGACGCACCAGTTGGCATCCTGATTACTATTCATATGATGATCATAATGCCAGGGTAATTTCTTTTTGGCCCATTCCGGTTCCAGATGAGCCCGGCGATGTAAATAATAATAGTTGCCTGCACTATATAAGGCAGCCAGTGACATGCCTTTGGAGAATGGATAAAAACTGAGTCCAAAAACGGTCGCGACCACTGCCAGTGATGCAATTTCATTGCGGGTACGCCAGTTGTCCAGTCCTTCTACATAGCCGAAATCGGAGAATTCTGTTTTGCGCACAACCCGGTGGTGCTCCCAGTGTGAGCGCATACTCTCGGGTACCGGACTATAACGGCTCTGTCCCGGCCGGTGAACACCATGTAATACATATTTATGTGCAAACCATTCAAATCCATTTGCGACGACAAGTCCTGCCAGAAAACCTTTCCACATAATCTTTTACCTCTTGGTCTATTTTTAATATAGGCTAAATAAAAGACTAGATATTGACCAAAATATTCAATATGATTGACAAAATACGACAAAATAAAAGAATTAAAAATGCTGGTTCTAAAAAACTACGTAGGTTCAGTATACGGTGGTTTAGGACATTTACTTTTGGACTATTATCAGTTGAAACAGCTTGAAGTCCCTGAGAAATTATTGGCCATTCAAAATCTGGAACGCTTTGATTTCGCCTTGTGGCGTGATCTGTTAACGACACTTGATCAACAGCTGCAACGACCGGCTTTAGGCTTGGAAATCGCCCAACTGGTTGAAGCTAAACACCTCGGTATTATTGGCTATCTGGCACTCTCAAGTGAGACCTTGGGTGAAGCCTTTATGCGCTATCATGATTATCATCGTCTGATTTATGATGGTGGCCCACTTCAGCTGCAATGGCAAGGCGATTATCTGTCGATTGGCTGGGTTGAAGTTCCCTTTCATCTGAATACCCAACTGACCGATGAAATCGCGATTGCGCTAATGACGGAATTCGTAAAAGCCAATATTCAGAGCCCGCACGGGGTTCAGTTATACGAGGTACATTTCCAGCATGCAATGCCTAAAAATATTGCACTCTATGAGCAGTATTTCGGCTGTAAAGTCCGATTTTCTCAAGCCAGAAATCAGGTATTAATGCATGTCAGTGAACTGTCCAGGCCGCTGAAACAGGGCGACCAGACCTTGCAAAAACTGCTGATGCAACAGGCCAAAGCATTATTAGAAAAATTTCCGTACTCCACTCTGGTAGATCAGCAGCTGCAACAGGCGATTCTAATTGGCCTGCAAAAAAACCTGTTCCAGATCAAACATATTGCCGAGCAGATGAATTTTTCCGTGCGTCAGTTACAACGCCATTTACAAAAACAGGGCAAAACTTATCAGCAATGTATGCAGGAGATTCGCTGCATGCTGGCTATGCAATATCTGAAAGATCCGCACTTGAGTTTGCAGGAGACTGCCATGTTACTGGGTTATTCTGAACAAAGTGCGTTTCAGCGTGCCTTTAAGCAATGGACCCAGCTGACACCGCAGGAGTGGCGCCAACAGAATATGCCAGCTGCTTAAACTACCAGCATGTTCGTTTGATATACGGGCTTCAAGCAGGGTTGACGATTTTAATCCCTGTCCCCTATCACCTGATGATAAATATAAAAATAAGGACTTAAAAAATTGATAAATATCTTGGCGAATTGCTCGGCACATTCTGGCTGGTGTTTGGAGATATTACGGGAGCAGAGAAATTAAGCTTTTCAATAAAAGCCTTCTAAAAAGTCAGGATTTCTAAATACCATTTTTCTGCATGTTTCACATGGAGCATGCAGATCATCGCGCTTAAAAATGCTTATAAAAATGGATTTTCAATTTCATCCAGATCATCACGCTGAATTTTTTCTGGCAAGTCCGGCGTGTTTTCTAGTTGTTGTACCACATCATTCAGAAAAGCCTGCAAGGCTTTGGCCACTTTCAGTCCCTGCTGATCCTTGGTGATTTGCAAGTTGCCATACAGGCTGACGCAGTCTAGATCATTTTCCAAAGTCAGATCATGAATGGCATGGGATTCACTGCCATTTTCAAATGCTTTAAACATATCCTCTTCACCTGTCTTTGTTATTTTTCCATGAACGTCTGATGTCGATGCTACCCGAATCCCGGTTTTTTCAGCAAGCTTATTTCAACAGCTGCAAAATATATTGCAACAAGGCATCAATCAGCTGTTTTACGATGGCATCTTGTGTCGCGTTGTCTATCGCGCCACCAGTCGCTGAGGAGGTCGAGCTGCCTGAACCAGAAGACTTAAACTCGCGTTGTAATGCCTGCAGGTTTTCTTCAGAAACCTCTTCGGCACACTGGCTTTCTGCATCCCAATTAGAGTATTCAATTTTCTGGTTGGCTTTTACGGCATTTCCGGTCAGTGGTAGCTTATAGGTATTGCGCTTCTGCTCTTCGGTAAGCTGCGGAAACAGGTTAATTCCAAGCTGTTCTTCTAGATAGCAGACACTGACAATACGCACTTTGAGTGAATTGTCATTCGGTGCATAGTAAGCACCAATAGCACCAGTTTTCGGCATATAAACTGCCTTATAGACCGCAGTTGGCACAATTACGCCATTGCCAATGGTTTTCAGCTTCTTCCCGGCAAAGACCGGCCCGGTCACCACATAGACATCCTGTTTCTGCTTGGTCACAATGGCACGAGTGGCTTCTTCCAGCTCACGCCAGACTTGCTGATTATTCTTGGGCGCTTGCGGCACCATATTGGCCAATGAAAAACTGTCAGACTGCGCAGCCTTGTTAGGCATATCCGCATTCGGCGCCATATGACCGCGGTCATAACCTGAACCACGATAATCCGCCAATGTGGCACGATGCTTCGCACTGACCCGATCTTCTTCATGAAAATTATCTTCACGGGGAATTTTCTGGCTTAAGCGTGCTGGCGTTAAGGCTTCTGCAACCCAAAGTGGCGTTTTAGATACCCCGGAATAACCGACATTAAAGCCATTAAAACACAGTGAATAGCTGTCTTTTTTCAGACTGTCTTTCATCAAATATGGCGGCACATCCCGATAAAATTGGTTCAGACAGGCAGAATCACTGGAAGAGGATAGTGACACCCACTGACTGATTTTTTCCTGGCCAAAAGCGATGGCGAAGCTACTCGAAGCCACCACGCCCAGAATGACTTTAATACTATTATCATTTAAAAACTGAAAAAAAGAGTTCTTGGATTTACGCTGCTTCTTGGCCATTCTTACACGTACTTTTTAGATCAATACAGATTTTGACCGAGCTTAACAAGCTGTATAAGTGAAGTATATCTTGGCTCTACCATTCGTTTACTAAATAAACAATAAGTATCTAAAACCCCAGCTAGTTGTAACAAACTGTCTAATTTTATTTCTTTTTAAATGAGGTTTCTCGGTGTTTGCGTAGCTTTGTTTGGCCCAGTGGATTGAGTATGTAAAGCTAACGGCCTATCTCAATTCGTACAATTATTAGCAATGGTGTCAATCATGAATTCCAAACTCTCTAAAGCATTAGGTTTAGGATTATTCACAAGTGTGATCAGCGTAGCTGCATTTGCTGAGCCACCGGTTCAACCAGGTGAAACACTTGAAAGCTTGTCTAAAGCTAAAATTAGTACCAAGGTGAATGGTCAGGAAGCCTCTTTAGAAAGCTTGGTGAACTCTGGTCAGATTCGTCTGGTCGATCCGCGTGCAGCAGCACCGCAACCAGCCATGCCAAACACACAGGCACCAATGCCCAATGATCCAGCAATGACTCAGGCACCAAATTCAGGTACTGTTTCTCCTCAACCACCTGTCACAGAACCAGGTATGAATGAAGCAGAGGTGCCGGCCAATCTGGTTGAACCAGCCACTGAATCAGAAGTAGAAGCCAGCACGTCTATGACGACGCCTCAACAACAACCAACACTGGAAGAACAACAAGCAGCTGTACCAGCAATGTCTGAAGAGCAACAGCAAGCAGCTATTGCTTCAGAACAACCGATGCCTGAAGCACAGCAACAAGCGGCTGTGACTGAAGCAGATGTGAGCAATGAACAAACTGAAATTGCAGCTCAATCTGATGCAGAGCCAGTACTGATGGAAGAACCTTTGAATGCTGCACCTGAAGTGCCGGCTGCGGTAGAACTCGAACAATAATCTGAAACTCATTTATTTATTGTTTCTCTCATAAAAAAACCAGAGTGTGCCTCTGGTTTTTTTTATGCTTTTTATTTTATTTACATCTGAATCTGGGTGCCCAGCTCGACCACACGGTTGGGTGGAATTTGATAGAAATCACTGACCGGACTGGTATTGCGCTGCATAGAAATAAACAGCTTTTCCCGCCACGGTGCCATGCCCTCACCCACAGTATGCATAATCCGTTCACGTGAAATAAAGAAACTGATCTGCATCAGGTCATATTCAAAATCCCATTGCTCATAGGCCTGTTGTAAAGCTTCCGGAATATTCGGCTGATCCTTAAAACCATAATAGATAAACACCCGGTAAAAATGCTCACTCAGTTTTTCCAGTTCAATCCGGTCCTGCCTGTCAACAAAAGGAATATCCCGGGTAATCACCGTCAACATGATATTGCGTTCATGCAAGACCTTATTGTGCTTAATATTATGCAACATGGCATGCGGAACAATATTGGGTGTACCGGTCAGGAAAATGGCATCGCCTGGCACAAACTTGGTGCCTTCCCCCATCGAAATACTTTTAATAAACAGATCAATCGGCAAGGCATCCTGTTCCAGCCGGTTCAGTACCAACGCACGCCCGTCTTTCCAGGTCATGAGAATCGTAAACAGTACCGCACCAATCAGAATTGGCACCCAGCCACCCGAAGCGATTTTCAAGGACGTTGAGGCCACAAAGACTAAATCCAGTGCCAGGAAGGGTACAGCAAATAACGCTACTTTCCAGACCGGCCAACGCCAGAAGCCATAGGCCAGAATCGAGATCAAAATGGTGCCGCAGAGCATGGTCATGGTCACCGCAACGCCATAAGCACTGGCCAGATTGGCACTATTTTCAAACAGTAAAATCAGGATCAGCACCGAGATAAACAACATCCAGTTAATGAAAGGCAGATAAATCTGGCCACGCTCCAATGCAGAGGTATGCTTGACTGACAGGCGCGGCAAATAACGCAATTGAATGGCTTGATTGACCATAGAAAATACCCCAGTAATGACCGCCTGTGAGGCAATCACCGCCGCTGCAGTCGCCAGTCCAATCATCGGAAATAAGGCCCAGTCGGGCAGCAGCATATAGAAAGGATTCGCCAGTGCTTCAGGACTACGCAGTAACAAGGCGCCTTGCCCGGCATAATTCAGCAATAAACATGGCAAGACAATAATGAACCAGGCCAGACGAATCGGCAGACGGCCAAAATGCCCCATATCGGCATAAATCGCTTCACCCCCAGTCATGGTCAGAATCACCGCCCCCATGGTCAGAAAAGCCACATAGGGCTGATCGACCACAAAATGATAGGCCCAGTAGGGATTCACCATCCAGAGTACAAACGGGGTCTGAATAATACTCCACAAACCAAAACCGCCAATCGACAAAAACCAGAGCATGGTTAAAGGTCCAAAAAACTTGCCCATCGTGGCTGTGCCGTGTCGCTGAACCATAAACAGCCCGGCCAAAATCCCGATGGATAAAGGCACCAGCCACTGATTGAAAATGGGTGTGGCAATACTCAGGCCTTCAATGGCTGAGAGCACGGAGATTGCCGGGGTAATAATCCCGTCACCGAAAAATAACGATGCGCCGACAAAGCCCAAAGCAATCAGGAATATTTTCTTTTGATCAGAGATTCGTGTGGTACGCAGGTTTAATGCCAACAGTGACATGATCCCGCCTTCGCCGTTGTTATCAGCACGCATGATTACCATGACATATTTAAAGCTGATGGTAAGCATCATGCACCAGAAAATCAGGGACAGGATACCGAGTACAGAAGCTTCGCTAATGGCGAGATGTGCGGTGAGGAAGCATTGGCGCAGTGCATAGAGCGGACTGGTACCAATATCTCCGAAAACGACCCCAAGCGCAGCCAGTGTAATCACCGGGAGAGCTGCCTTTTGTGCAGTGCTTTGCATATATTGTCTTCGTTTTTTAACAAGCATTTTTGCGAATCATAGCACCGCATTAAAAGTTTTTCTGCAAATCAATTGTTTCAGCTTGGCACAGCTGGTTTTTTTCGCTATTATCCTCGGCCTATGGTGAGGTGTCCGAGTGGCTGAAGGAGCACGCCTGGAAAGTGTGTAAACGTTTATAGCGTTTCGAGGGTTCGAATCCCTCTCTCACCGCCAGAATTTAAAAACCCGAATCACATGATTCGGGTTTTTTTATATTTAATTTTATCCATCATCCCATCAGCAAAAAAAATCATCTGCTTAGATCTTAAAATATTATTATCTATCGCCTTAGGCAAAGGCATTGAATTAATACCAGTCCTCGTTCATAAAAATCTTTTGCAACACAACACTTACGCTCAATTCTATTTTTAAAAATCTTCATTTTTCATCAGCCAAAAAACTGATGAATTGTGCAGTTTCTGTACGCCATTCATTTCAGGTTTTTATTTATGTGTTCAAACAAAAAACTGGCACAGAAATAGCTTAATTTTATTGTCATCAAAGCTATGTTATGTTGCTTATAAATCAACTAAAAGGAGAATAAAAACCACAGGATAGAAAGAAATAACCAAGTGAACCGAGCCATTCAAATTTGAAGTTAAAAAATAGATACACTGCTATTCGGAGAGCGAACATGAATAACAGCGCAAACTATGCCAAACAGATTAAAAATGCAAAACGTGGCGGTTATACCCCAACTATTGCCAAGGACATCAATAAACATAAAATTCAAAAAGCCTTGAGACTCATCGAACAGTGGAGAAGCCTCGCTCAAGAACTCAAACCTCAAATGCAGTTTGATATGGCCTTTACTTTAGAGGAATGTGCACAAGAATTAGATCGCATCCTGAAAAACAGATAAACCTTATAACCGACTCATATCCAGAACCAATCCTGTGCTTTCACCCTCGCCCATATCTGCACATATGGGCCATTTCTTTGCACATAATCAAAAACAGAACTTTTCATCCATTCGGTCAAAATAAACAAATCCTGCCGAAACAGTTTAAACGGTTATTTTTTGGCTTGCGTGACCCAAAAAAATCTGTAAAATGCACTCCACCATGCCGGCATAGCTCAGTTGGTAGAGCAACTGACTTGTAATCAGTAGGTCCACAGTTCGAATCCGTGTGCCGGCACCATATCTTAGCCTCGCTTTTAGTGAGGCTTTGATGTTTCTGGGTTTTAGTATTTTGAGCTGAGTCTTCTTGCACTTTCTAGTGCTTCGATTGTGCCGTCACTTGCACATATCTCACAATCCCTTCCTGATATAATTTTCGGCATAGTTTCGCTGTCATCTGAATTTTAAAATGATCCAGTTTTGAACCTTGAGCCTGATCATCTGATGCTTTTGAATTCAAAGTTTTTTGCACGTAATCCGCAAAGCCGGAAAATACCGGCTCGGACAGATCCTGAATCTGAATATTTTTAAATTCAAATCGATCCAGAAAGGCATATAATGCACCCACTGTCATTAAATCTTTTAAATTCACATCAGCAGATTTCAATAAAAACTGATATTTACGCCGTTGTAATGCATTTAAATTTTCCCAACGCTCGGACAAAACCAGATGATGAAAACCAATCCGCGCATTTGAATTTAAAACACTGCGGACCTGCTCCAAGAATACAGGCACAGGGCTGTGATAAGCCACATCTAGGCATAGCACCACATCAAAACGCTGGGAAAACAGCAATTCTTTTAAACGCAAAAATGACGCCTGATAAATGGCATTCAGTTCTGGCAAATGTTGCTGAATATTAGCCACACAGGCAGCCTGCAGCTCAACCCCGGCCAGATATTGCACCTGATAATGTTGCTGCCAGTGCAGCAAGCTGGCGCCCTGACCGCAGCCCAAATCCAGCAGTTTATCTTTTGAATTTAAATTTACAGTTTGCGCAAGGTGATCGGCCAGCATACGACAGGCAGCCGCATAATCCTGCTGACCGGCTTGCCAATACCCTAAATTGCTCCAGGGCAATTGCGCGTGATCGCCCAACACAGCGGCATCAATTGCATACTTGTGCTGGGGAAGATGCTGACGCAGTGCCTGAAGCCATTGCATGGATTAATAACCCAGTTGCGGAGCAACCTCAACCACAGGTTTTAAACCCTGAAATGGTAAAGGCGCACCAAAGATTTCTGCAATCTTCATCGCTGAGGTCACTGCCGATTCCAGAATCGGCAAACCGTCACATGACCATGAACCGCAGAAGAAGACCTTACGGTTGGCATCCAGATGACGTTGCTGCAATTCCTTATTCAGTGCCACCGTATTAGCATCGACGACTGCACGTGTCAGCATTACCGATTTGATCACTTTCTTCGGATCAATGTCGGTTACCGGACGCCAGGTCTGAAACACGGCCGACTTGCCAACCAAAGAAGGTTCAATCGAGTTAAGCCACACGGTAAATTGCTGACGAGTAAATTTACGGTCCATCATATAGCTGAGTACGGCCCAGTCTTTACGTTTTGGCGGCATTACGCTGGCATCGGTATGAATCACCAGTTCGCCTTGTTCGAATTTGAATTTCTTCAATAATTCAATTTCACTGGCGAATTGTACCGGATCCAGGAACTCCTCAATTTTGGTGGTCGGTGTCGCGACAATCACCCGGTCAAACAGTTTTGAATAACCGGCCGCATTTTCAACTTTGACCTGATCGCCCTGCTCTTGTACCAGTGTAATTGCTGAACCGTCTTCAATTTGAATGCCTTCAATCAGCTTATCGACCAACGCTGGTGTACCGCCTTGCAGACGCAGTAACGCATCGCCATCGGTTAATTGACGCAGAAAAATTAACAACGGTTTAGCTGGCCATTCACCAATGGTTTTCGGATTGCAGGTACAGATGGTATATAGCACCGGCATCACCGCACCGTGCCAGAACACTTCTTCAATCTCGTTACGATTGATAAATTCTGCCAGGCTGATGTCCTGATTTTTCGATTTAAAGAATTTGGTCAATGCAACTTTTAACTGCAACAGGCCTTTGACCAGACGCCAGCCATATTGTTGCAGGCCTTTCCGGTTATTGATGATCGGGATATTGCCAATTCGGCTACGCGATGTGGTCAGCCAGGTTTCAGTTTTATCTTCAAATAACCAGCTGCAGGCCATATAGGTCCGCACCGGATAAGTTTTAATGCCCAGATGTGTGGCTAGACTCAGGGTGTTTTTCCACAGATAGGGGTTCATCACACGTAAAGGTGCGTCAATCAGGCCCCCTTCAAATTCAAGGCTATGACTGTCCATGCCGCGACCTGGAAGTGCTTCAAAAATCGTGATGTGATGCCCTGCGTCCTGGAGAATTCTGGCTGTAGCCAGTCCGGCCATGCCACTACCAATTACTGCGATATCCAAACTGATCATCCGTCATTGAAAAACTACAGAAATTATGTACCATGCGCCAATCAAACAGGTTATTAAAATCTTCCAGAATATATATTTTTCGTAAAGGCCTTTTTGTTCAATTTCACCTGCTTTTTATTCATTTTTTTGCAGCAGTTAAAATTCCATCAAATATAGTATTTTATTTATATTTTTATTTAAAAGATAAAAAAATTACTTTAAAAACAAATAATTTAATTAACCATTTTTATAATCCTTGGTTGACAAAAACTTTTAAAATACCTATGATTCGCAGCATAAGAAAACCATAAATTCATCCGGTTCCATTCAGATGCGTTTATGCGAAAATTGTTTAAAACGACAAGAAACTACAGCGCCTTATAAAATAAAAGCCTCTGCGAAAGCAGAGGCTTCTTTGTTTTCAGGCCTGGTTGATCATGCAGCATGGTATTGAGCTTACTTTATTGCCTCTCATAAGCCGCTTAAAAAGCATAGAGTGCAATTCCTCAATCCTCATGTTGTTCTCAAATAGAAATCAAATGGCATGATTTTTTTGTCTAGAATTCATAAATCTCTAAACTAAAAAAATAAAAAAATCCAGCAACTTATGCTGGATTTTTTGCTTCAAAGAACTAGGTTTGAATTAGATTTTACCCACCAGTTCGATTGACGGCGCTAGTGTAGCCTCGCCTTCTTTCCATTTTGCTGGACAAACTTCACCTGGGTGCGCATGTACATATTGTGCAGCTTTCACTTTACGAAGAAGCTCTTGTGCATCACGGCCAATACCACCCGCGTTGATTTCAATGATCTGGATTTTACCTTCTGGATCAATCACGAAAGTACCACGATCTGCCAGACCTTCAGCTTCAATCAATACTTCGAAGTTTTTAGACAAAGTCCAGGTTGGATCACCAATCAATGGATACTGGATTTTACCAATCACGTCAGAGGTATCATGCCAAGCTTTATGGGTGAAATGAGTATCGGTAGACACGCCATAGATTTCTACACCCATTTTCTGGAATTCAGCATACTGATCAGCAAGATCGCCTAATTCAGTTGGACAAACAAAGGTGAAATCTGCAGGATAGAAAAACACCACTGACCATTTTCCTTTCAGGTCTTGCTCAGAAACTTCGATGAACTGACCATTGTGGTAAGCAGTTGCATTGAATGATTTGATTTCAGTATTGATTAAACTCATGAGATATTTCCTCTGGCTTATTTCTGGGATTGCTTATCTTGTGAAGCTAGAATACGAAAAATTTCAAAATAGGTAAAACCGCAAGTTTTTATAAAAATGATCGCTTTTTTAGATCATTAATTTCTATTAGTATTGTTAATCTCATTTATTTTCTCGATGCAGAGTTGTGCTGATCAAAAGCAAGATAATGCTTTAACACTTATGATTCTTCTAATAAGTCGGGCTTTATGCAAACTCAATACCAATCTTCAAGACATAAAAAACCCACCGCATTCAGGTGGGTTTTAATGATGATTTACCGTTCTAATAGATCAAAATGGTAAGTCATCATCTAGATCTGCTGCAGGCGCTGCTGTTGGAGCAGGTGCAGATTTCGGCGCAAAACCACTCGGGTTATTGTTGCCATAACCGCCGCCCTGATTGTTGTTAAAACCGCCTTGCTGTGGCGCTGAACCATAACCCGATTGCGGGTTATTGCCATAACCGCCTTGGTTGTTGTTCGCCTGATTATTGTTATTAAAGCGTGGCTGGTTAAAGCTGCTCTCGCCCTGATCGTTTTGAGGACGGCTAGAGTCTAGCATCTGCATTTGCTCACCACGGATTTCTGTCGTATAGCGTTCCTGACCATTCTGGTCAGTCCACTGACGGGTACGTAATGAACCTTCAATATATACTTTTGAGCCTTTACGAAGATATTGCTGCGCAATTTCACCTAAACGGTTATGCAACACGATACGGTGCCATTCCGTTTGTTCTTTACGTTCACCGGTACTTTTATCTGTCCACGAATCGCTGGTTGCGATCGAGAATTGAGTGAGAGAGCCACCATTTGCAAAAGTTTTGGTTTCCGGATCTTTACCCAAAGTACCCACTAAAATAACTTTATTTACACCACGCATTTGCCGTTTACTTCCTATATATTTCTGTATTTTACTTTATAAGAGTTATGCTTAAATGGCTACCTCTTTACCTAACAAGTGCGTTAATTGTTGTCGCGAAGCATCATCAATCTGCTGTTTATCGACTTTTACATAGGCAACTTGCTGTTCAGACATCACCACGACCTCTTCAATACCACGAATCGCCAAAAGCTGAGAAGTCCATTCGTCAGTTTGTCTGCTTTCCGGCAATCGCAGTACCAGCGATGACAGATAGCGTGGCTGAGCCAGGCCAAAACTCATCAGCAGCCAGATGATCGCGATTCCTGTCAGGATACTCCAGCCCATCGAGGTATTGTTTAGCAGCAGCAATTGTCCGCCAATCATACCGCCAAAGAAAGCCCCTAAAAACTGGCTGCTGGCATTTACGCCCATTGCCGTCGCTTTGGACTGGATCGGTGCCGCTTTCGACAACCAAGACGGCAACAGGGCTTCCATCACATTAAAGGCAATGAAGAACAACCCTAAACCAATCAGCAAGACATATTTGGATTCAAAACCAAATGCCATCACCATTAGACCCAGAATAATGCCAGTAATGGCTACCAGAAAAATCGCGCGCATTTTGTGATATTTTTCTGCCAGGATAATACTTGGAAAAGCAAAAAACAGGCTCAGTACCAACAGCGGCAAATATACCCAGCCATGGCTAGAAAGTGGCAGATCAGCAAATTCGATCAGCTGCGAAGGTACATAGATAAACATCGCAGTGAGCAATAAATGCAGGGTAAAGACCGACACATGCAGACGATTCAGATCCCCGATTTTGATCACCTGTTTCAGCTGAGCCAGATAACCTTGCTGAAAGTTTTTATGATGCCGCGTGACTTTCGGCACCATCAGCAGCATGGCAATCGCCGCCAGGCCCATCACCGTAGTCACCCAGAATAATCCCGAGATGCCCACCAGACCCGTTAGCCAAGGCCCCAAACTAAAAGCCACCACAAAAGACAGGCCGATACTCATGCCCATCATGGCCATGGCTTTCATGCGGTTTTCTTCACGGGTAACGTCTGCCAGCAGTGCCATCACCACAGCGGATACCGCACCACCACCAGCGATTGCACGGCCGATAATCACGCCATAAATGGTGTCCGACATGGCCGCAATTGCACCGCCCAGCGCAAATAATAGCAGCCCTAAAACCACCAGTGGCTTACGGCTGTAACGATCCGCAATCAGGCTGAATGGAATCTGTAACAGTGCCTGGGTCAGACCATAGACCCCGACCGCCAAACCGATCAGTGCAGGCGTCGCATATTGATATGCCTGCCCTGCCACAGAAAACACCGGGATAATCATAAACAACCCCAGCATGCGCAGTGCAAAAATACTGCTCAGGGCAAAGGTTGAACGACGTTCTAAAGCATTCATCATAAATTATGGCGATTGGGTTAATTAATCTGGAGCCCAGATTATAGGACATTCAGCTCATTAATAAGATATGAATTTTATTTGAAATAAAGATGATGCCGATCTAAAAACAAAAAAGCGCAGCCGGAGCTACGCTTTTCATTCAGGGACAGCGCTTTATTTGTCTAAAGCCGCCTGACGTTTCTTGTACTGAATCGAGGCGAATACTGCCCAGACAATAAAAGCCACACCGATCAGACCGGTCACCACTTCTGGTACATGCAGACCGGTTCCGCTGGCAATCATAATGAAAGCCAGTGCACCGATGGCATAATGCGCACCATGTTCCAGGTAGATATAGGCATCCAATGTGCCCTGCTCAACCAGATAAATCGTCATTGAACGGACAAAGATCGCACCAATTGCCAGACCCAGCATGATGATGACCACGTCTGAGGTAATCGCAAAGGCACCGATCACGCCATCAAAACTGAAAGAGGCATCCAGGACTTCTAGATAGAGGAAACCACCAATACCGGCTTTGACTACACCCGTCGGTACGCCATTTTCATCATGACGAATGGCATTGCCTTCTTCATCGACTTCCGGTTCACCACCGAGCATATGGCTCAGAACCTGCACCCCGATATAAATCACGATGCCCCAGATCCCGGCCATAGTCACTGCCAGACGTTTGGCTTCATCGACATTGGCTGCCATGATTAACAAGGCCACCAGTGCAATAAAGACCGACATCGCCGGAACACTGGCCAGGTTAGATAAACGGCGTTCTACGCGTCTGAACCAGTGGGTATCCTTTTCTTCATCCAGGAAGAAATTCAGGAATACCATCAACAGGAAGGCACCACCAAATGCCGCAATTTCAGGATGATGTGCCATTAAACGTGCTGAATATTCTTTCGGATCATTCAGGGCCAGACGTACCACTTCCATAAAGCCCAGGTCTGCAGTCACTGCAACAATGACCACTGGGAAGATCAAACGCATCCCGAAAACTGCAATCAGAATACCGACTGTCAGGAACAGCATTTTCCAGAAATGATCCCAACCCCGTAGGACTGAGGCATTGACAACCGCGTTATCAAAGGACAACGACACTTCCATAATCGCCAGAATAGCGGTAATGGTCAGCGCTGTGAGCATGGTTTGCAGGCCTGCGTCAGGACCATGGGTATAACCCCAATACGCAGACAAACCAAGACACACGATCGAAAATGCAATCGAGAAACCAAAATGTTTCAACATACACAACGACCTTGGATAAATTAAATAAATGTATGGCTGCGAGAGAGCAGCTATACGAATAGGAAAAGTTAAGCTAATTATGAAACTTTTAGCGCATAAACCAAAGCACTTCCTGAGCTGTTTTATCTTATTTTCTGTTTTTAAAATTTGCCGATCTTTTAAACAGCCCGATCTTTGCTATAGTGCCGCATGGTTTAACTTGAACTGCGAAGGATTTTCAGCATGAGTTTTTCACAAGAGGTATGGCAACGTAATCTCGGACTTTATCAGAAGACCCTGGCCCTGCCCTTTAATCAGCAACTGGCGCAAGGTACTTTAAGCCGTGAAGCCTTTAGTCATTATGTGATTCAGGATGCGCATTATTTACTGGCCTATGGCCGTGCACTGGCCGTGTGTGCCGCCAAAGCTTTTGAAGCGGACGATGTAATCCAGTTTGCCGAGGCAGCCAAAATTGCGATTGTGGTGGAACGTAGCCTGCATGATGGCTTTATGCAAGATTTTGGCATTAGCAAAGAGCAATTTGAGCAGACACCGTTGACGCTGGCATGTCATCACTATACTTCTTATCTGACTTCGACCGCCTGGTCAGAAAGCTACCCGGTGGTGCTAGCCTCGTTGCTGCCTTGTTTCTGGATTTATGCCGAAGTTGGTAAAGATATTGTCGACAACTCTGCGCCGAATAATCCGTATCAGGCTTGGGTGGATACCTATTCAGGAGAAGAATTCCACACTGCGGTGCGGAATGTGATTGCGACCGTTGACCGTGTTGCGGCGCGTGTTGATGCCGATACACTAGAAAAAATGCATGCAGCTTATACGCATGCGGCCCGTCTGGAATGGTTGTTCTGGGACAGTGCCTTTGAGCAACGCCAGTGGCCTGGTCTGGATGAATAAGACGGACGAATAAAAAAAGCCCTGTTTAAGATAGGGCTTTTTGGTTATAGCTGATCAAAAAATTTCTACTGTCATAAACCGATCATAAAAACGGCTTAGTCTGAAAAAAACAAGGATAGAACTGGCCGGTACGCTAGACCTAGCTATAAGCCCCAAATTGCCGAACAATAATTGAGAATAATTATCAATTAATAAAATCAATCCCGGAAAGAGGCAGATGATATGCACACTTTAGGCACCGAAGCGATTCGGGCATTTTTTACCCTGCAATGTTGCTGGCTCAATAATGAAGAAATCTATTTGGAACAAGGCTGTCCAGATTGTAGCTCGGCAGCGACTTATCTGATTTACCATACCAACACGCATATCCAGAAACATCTGCTGAAATTTATTGAAAAGTATCGCTGTCATCAGGCGCGACGTAACGATTTGCTCGACCTGGATTTTTTCCAAAAAGACTATGAGGACTTTCTGCACATTCTGGAAAATGAAGTCAATTTTTATGCACGTCTGCATCATGATGTGTCACGTGAACGCTGCTTTGAAGAGATCGAGTCTATCTTTGAACGCCATTATGCAATGGCTTATTAGGTATTGGCCTTGTACATGATCATTGTGAATATTTAGGCAATCGACTACTGCGTTTGTTAATGTTGTGATGAATTGACCAATCACCGACATAACTTGACGTTTAAAATACTTTTATTTGCACTTGAACATTTTTCATCCGGTATCATATAAGGGTTTTTGATGAATATTCTAGGATCCTTGCATGAGCCAAAGCCACATCCGTATTCGAGGCGCACGTACCCATAACCTGAAAAATGTGAACCTTGATATACCACGCGACAAGTTTGTGGTGATTACGGGACTGTCTGGTTCAGGAAAGTCCTCGCTTGCCTTTGATACCTTATATGCCGAAGGTCAGCGCCGTTATGTGGAATCGCTGTCTGCCTATGCCCGCCAGTTCCTCTCCCAGATGGAAAAACCGGAAGTGGATTCTATTGAAGGCTTGAGTCCAGCGATTGCCATCGAACAGAAATCTACCAGTCATAACCCGCGTTCGACCGTGGGTACCATTACCGAAATTTATGACTATTTACGCCTGCTGTATGCGCGTGTCGGTACACCGTTCTGTCCTGAACATGATCTGCCGATGGTGGCACAAACGGTTACTGAAATGGTCGATGCAGTCAAAGCATTAGAAGAAGGCACTGCACTGTTATTGTTAGCACCAGTCGTGCGCGAACGTAAGGGCGAATATACGGCACTGTTTGAACAGCTACAAAGCCAGGGTTTCGTCCGTGCCCGTGTGGATGGCGAGATCATGGAAATTGATCCACCACCAGAACTGGACAAAAAGAAAAAACATACCATTGAAGTCGTAGTTGACCGCTTTAAAGTACGTGATGATCTGGGCAACCGTATTGCAGAAAGTTTTGAAACCGCGCTGCGTCTTGGTGGCGATATCGCCATTTTGTCCTGGATGAAGGGCGAGCATAACGATCGCGTGTTTTCTGCCAAGCATTCCTGCCCGCAATGTGACCGCGCTGTGGCTGAACTGGAACCGCGTTTATTTTCGTTCAACAATCCCTTTGGCGCTTGTCCGGTCTGTGATGGTTTGGGAACCCGTAGCCATTTCAGTGCCGACAAACTGATTCCCAATCCTGAAGTCAGCGTTAGCCAAGGGGCCATTCGTGGCTGGGATCGTCAGCGTCCATATTATTACAGCATGATCCAGAAAGTCGCCGAGCATTTCGGTTTTTCTCTGGAAACGCCATGGAATGAACTGGAGGCCGATACCAAGAAAAAATTTCTGTATGGCACCGGCAAAGAAAAAATTGATCTAAGTTATATCGATGAGCGTGGCCGTCGCCATAATCGGGTGATTCCGTTTGAAGGAATCTTGCCGCATCTGGAACGCCGTTATCGTGAAACTGAAAGCAATTATGTGCGTGATGATCTGGCGCAGTATTTATCCAATGCTGCCTGTGATGCCTGTGATGGTTCACGTCTAAATGAAATTTCGCGTAATGTGAAAATTCTGGACAAGACTATTGCTGACATTACCCGCATGTCGATCGGCGATGCTGAAAGCTATTATCAGGGCATTCATCTGGAAGGTGCGCGGGGTGAAATCGCGGACAAGATTTTCAAGGAAATCCGTGAACGTCTGCACTTTCTGGTTTCGGTCGGCCTGAATTATCTCAGCCTGTCCCGTTCTGCCGAAACTTTGTCTGGTGGTGAAGCACAGCGAATTCGTCTGGCCTCACAGATCGGTGCCGGTTTGATGGGCGTCATGTATGTGCTGGATGAGCCATCAATTGGTCTGCATCAGCGTGATAACGACCGTCTGTTACAGACCTTGATCCGTCTGCGTGACCTAGGCAATACCGTCTTGGTGGTCGAGCATGATGAAGATGCGATTCGTGCCGCTGACCATATTATTGATATCGGTCCGGGTGCCGGTGTACATGGCGGGCATGTGATTGCCGAAGGGACTTATGATGAAATTCTGGCCAATCCGGACTCGCTGACCGGAAAATATTTATCCGGAAAATTAAAAATTGAAGTCCCGAAAAAACGGATTCAACCGCCCAAGCCTGAAGAACAGATCAAGCTGATGGGAGCATCCGGGCATAACCTGAAAAAAGTCGATCTGACTATTCCTCTAGGTATTATGACCTGTGTTACCGGGGTGTCCGGTTCGGGTAAATCGACCTTGATTAACCGGACTTTGTTACCTTTGGCGGCGACCCAACTCAATGGTGCCACCACTTTAACTTCGGAAAAGTTTGAATCGATTGATGGTTTGCAGTTCCTCGACAAAGTCGTGGATATTGACCAGAGTCCGATTGGCCGTACCCCACGTTCCAATCCGGCAACTTATACTGGCCTATTTACCCCGATTCGTGAACTTTTTTCACAGACGCAGGAAGCCAAGGCACGCGGTTATGCCGCCGGTCGTTTCTCGTTTAACGTGAAAGGTGGCCGCTGTGAAGCCTGTGAAGGTGACGGCATGATCAAGGTGGCGATGCACTTCCTGCCGGATATGTATGTGCCATGTGATGCCTGTCATGGCAAACGCTATAACCGTGAAACGCTGGAAGTGAACTATAAGGGCAAGAATATTTCCGATGTCTTGCAGATGACTGTTGAAGATGCGATGCATTTCTTTGATGCGATTCCGGTGATTCACCGTCGTCTGGAAACATTGCATCAGGTGGGTCTGGGTTATATCCGTCTGGGTCAGTCTGCGACCACTCTTTCTGGTGGTGAAGCGCAGCGTGTCAAACTGGCGCGTGAGCTGGCCAAACGTGATACCGGTCAAACCCTGTATATTCTGGATGAACCGACCACAGGTCTGCATTTTCATGATATTGCCAAACTGCTGGATATCTTGCATCAGCTCCGTGACAAGGGCAATACCATCGTGGTGATTGAGCATAACCTAGACGTGATTAAAACTGCCGACTGGGTCGTGGACTTAGGCCCTGAAGGTGGTTCGGGTGGCGGTATGATTGTCGCGGAAGGTACGCCTGAACAGGTCGTGAAAGTCAAAGCTTCACATACCGGGAAATTCTTGAAGCCGTTGTTGAAGTGATTTAGAAAGGGCTCATAAGAGCCCTTCTTTTTTAAAGTTTTCAATTACAAACTCTATATTTTTCTTATTCGCTTGATCTGTGCTCGCATTAAGCCTATTTATTAAAATTGATTCAATATTTTTCTTTATTATCGGAGTTAAAGTTGAATCTATATTTTGCTTCAATATTCTTGTCATTAAATCCCCTTTCGTTAAGAGTCTTAGCTCTAGATCATCTGTTGAATGAGTAAAAATAAAATCCTCCCAATCTCTTGGAGAAGCTGCCTGCAATACTAATTTTGCTTTGCTCTTTACACCTCTATCTACAATATAAACTTTTAATATATCCAATAATGAAGGTAAGCCAATCCATGGGTTTCGCTCTTTCCAATGTTTTATATACCAATGAAATAAATTATCTTTTTTATAACCTAATGTTGTTGCCTCATCCCAAATCTTTTCATAATTTTTTGGCAACTCTTGAATAAGAAAATTTAAAATTTCTCTTTTTAATTTTTTAGAAAGATCATTTCTCCCAAATTTCTTCAATAGAAAACAATGAAAATATAAATTCTCTAAACTATTAAAGCTTAAAGACTCTTTTGATTTTTTATATAATTCTTCACAATAGCTTGGATCAACTTGTAAATTACGCCATTGATCCATTAATCTACCAAGATCTTTTCTAATTAAATTACTTTTCTCAGAAATTAAATCCGAATTAGCTAATGCATTCAATTCTTGAAAGTCTGGCGCTCGTTTTTGATCAAACCATTTCCTGAATTCTATTAGCCATCGATCATGATCAAATATAAACAAATAAGATAAATTTTGTAATTTTTTCAATATTATCAACTTCTCATTATTTTGTTTACTATTTTCATTAATCTCCATCAGATCAACAGCATTGTCTGTAGAAAAATCTTCCCATGTTAAATCATTTTTTTTACCAAAATCTTCTATAAAATTACCTTGTAAAATCCGTATTAAAATAATTTCTTTTGTTGAATATGCAACTTCTCTTGGTAGTTGCTCTATGAATTTTCCATACAATTTAATAACTTTCTGGAAAAATCGAAAATTATGTATTTCTAATTTTTCTGCGAATTCGACCATTAAATCAATTAATGGTACATCTATATCTTGTGTATTTTCACGAAGCAAAGGTTCAACAGTAGTTATTTTGATTTCTGCATCAACCAGTTTTTCTTTGTACTCAGCATATTTTTTCTTATTTTCATTCTCAGTTTTTGACTCATCTAAAATCAAAACTACTTGGCAATTACGTTCCAATTTCAATTGGTTCGCTAGACCCATTACATCTTTAATATCAAGTTTATTCGACATACGTTCAAAATCATCAAAGCAGATAATGGCATCTTTCACTTGATTAAACATTAAACTATCAAATATTTTTGCTGAAGAGCTGATACCAAACTGAGATATTTTTGTATCTTTTAAAATAGATGGTAGCCCTCTTATCCATCGAGGAATTTCAATGGCAGAGCTATTATTTTCAATATGACTATAGATATGAGTTTTTAAGTCACTTAAGGACTCCAACCCAAATAAAGAAACATACACATATTTCTTTTTAAGTTGATAATTTTCTTTAAACTCATTCCAAAAGAAAGTTTTACCTACTCCCCAAGATCCAGTAATAGCGATAGCCATACCTTTATTATCATTTTCTCTAAATATTTGCTCTAATCTTTGTTCTGGTTTCATCTTTATTAGCATCTAAAAGTAATAAATTGACTTAAATTTAAATTAAAAAGTACTGGGCTAAGAATTTAAACTTCTGCCACTGCATTGCGTCCTTTGGCCTTTGCGGCAAACAAAGCATCATCTGCATTTGACAATAAAGCCATCCAGGAGACGGCACCAATGGCAACCCCGATACTGACCGAAACCTGAATCTCGTCTCCTGCTGCAGTCACAATATGGCGCTCAGCCACTTCAGCGCGGATTTTATCGGCCACAATCAGTGCCTGCTGCATCTGGATATTTTCAATCAGTACCAGAAATTCATCGCCCCCATAACGCACCAGCAAATCTGTAGCACGGACATTGGCCTGTAAACGCTCGGCCACCAGTTGAATCACCTGATCGCCAATAATATGCCCATATTGATCATTCACCTGTTTAAAATGATCAATATCAATAATCATCAAACAGGTTTGGCTCAATTGACCCGGCTGATTTTCCATAAAACGGATATATTCTCCCAGCGCAAAACGGTTGGCCAGCCCGGTCAAAGAATCGGAATGGGCAATATTCTTTAAACGGAATTCCAGCGCATCACGTTCTTGCAACATCTGTTGCAATTTCTGAATGGCAGCGAATAAGGAATCCGAATGATTCACTTCACGCAACCGCATATCAACTTTCTGACGACCCGAGTTTTTAGACAAACTCAACAACATGCGGCGTGCCTGAATCAGTGGCAAAAATACCTGTTTGCGTGCAAAGACCATGGTGGAAATCGCGGTGAGTAATGAAATCAGCGATACCAACACGCTCCAGATCAAACGCTGCATATTGCTGTTCATCTCTTGAATAGCGGCATCTCTGCTATATTGCAGCAGGTAAGTTTGCAGGTCTACCACAGTCGCAAATTTATCTACGATCGCTTCAGTCAGCTCTGTTCCGCTCAAACGGTAGTCACGTTGCTCCAGACTGTCACTGATCAGCTCACTCACAATCGGTAAGCCTTGCTGAATAAACTCGGTTTCTACCCGCCGATGTAAACGGATGAATTCCTCAGTCTTATCTTTAACAGGTTGAATGGTATCAATCAAGGCCCACAAATAACGCACCTGATGTTGGGTCTGTAAAGAGCGGGTAATATTTTCAGTGGGAAGCGGAGCTTCAAAAGTCACATGCGCCATGATAGACGAGGCCACACGACCGGCCTGATCACGTAAATCAGATAAAAATAGAATCTGGCTAATATAGTTATTCAGAGGGGTCGATGAGCTATCTGAAGCCACTGCCACGTCACGCAAAAGTTCACGGCAACTTTCCCAGGCAGCAAACATGGCCAGAATTGCCTGATCAAGTTCTTGCGCACTGCGTTGCTGACGCGGCATCCGGGTATAGGCATCAACCTGTGCACGTCCTTTTTTCAGGCTGATTTCAAGCTGTGAAAGTTGCTGACTCAGGTTGTTAAAACCGACCTCCCTCAAGACATCAGCCGTCTGGTAGAGCTGCTGATCCACCTGTCGACGGTAGCTGATTAACTCTTGCTGATGCTGGGCAAATTCCTGCACCGAACTCGACATGGCCTTATTGGCAGGCGCACGCTCACGCGAAATTTTATTTGCCAGATCAGCGACCTGCTGTAATGCATTCAATTGTTGATAGGTTTGTCTGGATTTTAAATAACTTTGACTGCTACTCACAATTAAGGGAATACAGATGCAAAGTAAACATAAAATAATAATCGACATCGACCAGTACAAACGTTTACTGATCCACTCAGAGCGTAAGGTATTCATGCTGTTGTATTACGCCCCAATATTACAAGCAAAGCTAAATAGATTGATTATTATACAAATAAAACAGGATGGTCTTAAAGCCTTTAGTCTTACTTCACTTATGTTTTTAATGAATTTTTATCAGCTATTATTTTTCAGATACTTAAGGTGGTTTATTTGAAATGTTAATGCAGGGTTTCATGACCACAATTCCCTATAAAGTCTTACAAAAACAAGGGAATTTAAGCAGCTAAAAAATATAAAAACTTGCTTTCCACACTATTTACACATGCAACAAATAAGTGCATAATGCACCGCATTAGGGCGAGTTAAATTATTCCTCAGCAGATATTTTAGTTTACCCGCAAATTTTGGCGAAAAAACCCCGATTTTCTATGAAAATTGGGGTTTTTTTTAGCTATTGAATTTTAGACCTACATTTTTACTTTTTAATATGCACTATTTTGGTGCTTAAAATTATTATAATATTTCTTCTTATCATCTTTTTTAATTAAAGGTTTTTCAGAAACGGAATGATCCGAAATAAAAAATGCTGGACAAAAAAAAGCCCAACCTTGGGGAAAGCTGGGCGATAAAACAAAAAATTGTGGAGAATCAGGCTAAATCACTATGAAAGTGTGAACTCTAACTTGATTTTCATATTATGTAAAATTCTCCTAACAATGTAAAGTCGATTGCTTCAGTCAAGATTATAAAACATGCCCATTTAGCTCAAAAAACAAACACCTATTCTAAGATCCAAGCTGATGATGCTTTAAAATCAAGCAATCCAATCAAAGACCTGATGCGCCAGACATTTTGCACTTCTTGACACATTTATGAATTAACTCACCTATTATTAATTGTTTTAATAGATAAATATATTATAATTAATCGTATTAATTGATTAAAATAACAACATAATTTCTCCTTAATCTTTAGTCCCGATTCTATATTTAAAGTCTAGATTTTTGTTATACAAGAGTTTTTATATAAAATAGCTTCGGAGTCTAATACTTGAATTTTACACAAAATTAATACAATGATTTAGCTTAAAAAAATAGCGATTTCGAATTGGATTGACTTAATAAATTGTTACAATACAATATGTTCAAAAGTTGTACACATCTTGTAACAAAACGGTAAATATCATGAAAAAACTCGGTTTAGCCACTGCTTTATTATTAGCCATGACCGGTGCTCAAGCATATCAATTTGAAGTTCAAGGTCAATCAGAGTTCATCGACAACACTGCAAATGAACAAGACTTCACTGGTGCAGTTCAAGGTACTTACTACTTCAACAATGTTGATGCTTCTAAAGGTCCTTTAGCTGAAGCTGCTTTTTTAAACCAAGCATCTAATGTTTCTGCTGCTTATACATACGGCGAAGACGGACAAGAATTTGGTGATCGCACTGTGCACCATACTTTCGGTGTAAAAGGTGAAGCGTATATCCCGACTAACGTTGTTCCTGCTTATGCAAGCGCTTCTTATAGCCATACCATCGCGGATAACAAAGCGGGCGACGTAGACGGCAATGGTGACCGTTATGCATTAGAACTAGGTGCATTACTAATCCCTAACTTCTTGGTTGCTGTGGGTTATACCAGCGTTGCTGACCAAACTTCTTATGATGCTTTCAACATGTTTAACAACGGTGTTGCTAAAGCTGCTCTTGAATCTGGCACAATCAATGAAGACCAAGACGCAATCACTGCCCGCACTAAATATGTAGGCGCGATTGACGGTACTAACATGTCAATTGGTTTTGAAAGTGGCCTGGTTTATGGTGAAGATACTGCCTACAACTTAGGTACAACTCTTTTCCTTAACCCACAGTTAAGCGTTGGCGCATCTTATATGGAATCTAGCTTTGCTGGTTCTCCAGACAAAGCTTGGGGCGCGAACGTAAACTACTTCATCACTCCTGCTGTTGCAGTTGGCGCAACTTATGTAAATGCTAACTACGAAGCAAATCTTGCGCAAAATTCTCAAGTTAGTGATACTCAAACGATCGGCGTAAATGCCAAATTCCGTTTCTAATTTCTGATTAGATGCTGAATCAAAAAAGGACGCATATTGCGTCCTTTTTTATTGTTTTATGACTCCGTTTACTCAGGCGTACGTACCAGACTTAAGAAGTGCAAATGACGTTCATATTGGTCAATGATGTCCTGCAATAGATCTTCTTGGGTCCATTCCATCACATCATAGCCCTGCCCGCCTTCTCTTAAAAAGACTTCTGCCTGATAGGAATCTACGCCCGCATTCTCCAGTTCAGACATAAAGCTTGGACTTAAAGTCTGGGTGGCATGGACCTGATAAATAAAATTAATTTCATCCTGATGATCAACACGGAGCTGTATACCGTCTTCTAAGGGGCTAATCGCCACCTGTAAGCGACGCCGTTTCAATTCACTTTGAAAGCTGAGAAATGCCTTATTCACTGTATGGTGAATATACTGCTGCACATCTTCCTGAGTGTGCGGATAATGCATAATCAGGCCTAAGCGCTGTTGCCAGCTGCGTGGATTCTGGATTGCACGCGGGGTAATCCGTGCGGCTTGCAGCGCATGCATTTTGGTGACATCCAGATGTAGGGCTTTGATTAATCCCCAGCACATCAGCAGCATAATGAATGTAAATGGCAAAGCACTCATGATCGTGGCCGATTGCAAAGCCTCTAAGCCACCCGCCAGTAATAGGATGATAGCCAGTAAAGCCATGAGTACGGTCCAGAACAGACGCTGCCAAGTCGGTGAATTATCACTTTTCGCTGTCAGATAATCAGTCACCAATGCCCCTGAATCGGCAGAAGTCACAAAGAACAGCATGACCAGTAAAGTTGCAATGATGCTGGTCACTGAGCTGAAAGGCAGATTGTTCAGAAACTCAAATAGGGCCACTGATGAATCACGCTGAACTGCTTCTAGCAAGCTGGTATTGGCTTCATGCATAATGCTATACAGCGCGGCATTGCCCATAAAACCCATCCAGATCAGGGTAAATCCGGTCGGAATCAGCAATACACCCACGATAAATTCACGAATACTGCGCCCTTCCGAGACCCGGGCAATGAACATCCCGACAAATGGCGACCAGGAAATCCACCAGGCCCAGTACATGATGGTCCAGCCGCCAATCCAGCCACTTGGCTGATAGGCATACAGATTAAAGGTCATGCTAAACAGATTAGAGACATACTGGCCGGCATTCTGAATAGTCGTCTGTAACAGATAAATACTCGGACCTGCCACAAAGACAAAGATCAGCAACAGCAGTGCAAGCACCAAATTTAGTTCAGATAAACGTTTAATTCCTTTATCTAATCCAAAAAATACGGAAGTCGCTGCCATGGTACTCACGACAATGATCAGAATCACCTGAGTGCTAGGTGCCTGTTCAACACCAAACAGGTAATTCAAGCCTGAATTGATCTGTGTGACCCCAAAACCCAGTGTGGTGGCCACACCAAATACCGTACCAATAGTGGCAAAGGTATCTACGCCATCTCCAATCGGACCATAGATCTTTTGACCAATCAGCGGATATAAGGCCGAACGAATTTTTAAAGGCAATTGATGCCGGTAAGCAAAATAAGCTAGCGATAGGCCAACCAGCGTATAAATGGCCCAGGCATGTAAGCCCCAGTGGAAAAAGGTGACCCGCATAGATTGTTGTGCAGCCAGTACAGTTTCCGGTTCACCGGCAGGTGGCGTAACATAATGCATCACCGGTTCGGCCACACCAAAGAACATCAGGCCAATCCCCATGCCTGCGGTGAATAACATCGCAAACCAGGAGGCACTGCTATATTTCGGTTGACTATGCTCGGGCCCCAGTTTGATTTTGCCCATATCCGACAGGGCAATATAAGCCAGAAGGATGATAAATATCGCCACCGACAATACATAGAACCAGCTAAAGGACGTGGTAATCCACTGGTTCAGTTGCTGGGTAAAAACTGAAAAAGCATCGGGTGCAAATACGACCAACGCTAAAAATATCGCAATAATGGCGACAGTACTGATAAAAACATTTGGATTGATATTGGCAAACCAGGATGGTTTTGTGGAAGGCATACATCCTCCATTTTTTAGAAATTGGATCGACAAACAGCGTCAAATAATTATTGGTAAGGTCAAAATGATCAGACAGATTCAGTCTATGGGAGCTAGATCTCCTGCTATTTTAGGATGTGACACAAAATAAAGCCGTTAAGTTACTGTAACAAATACAATAAAAGGATGAGCTTCATTGCTCAGGCGGTTTTTTTCTATTTTTCACGTTCTTTTTATGCGGTAGACGTGCGATATATTGCAAGGCAATTAAGCGGGATACAATCAGTGCCAGATACATCACCCCGACAAACATCTGGATAATGGCCAGCATCCGTGCGACCGGACTGACCGGCATTATATCGGACAGTCCTGTTGCAGACTGTACACTGAAACTGAGAAAAATCAGATCCAGCCAGGGTTGATAGGCTTGCAGATCGGGGTCCGAAAAGCTGTGCGGCACCAGCAGCTGGCAAATACTGTAGAGGAAGGCAAAGCCCCAGGCCAGCAAGGTAAATACCGCCCCAGCGGCAAACAGTTCATCCTTGGTCAGATAACGGTCATGGAACATATAACGCAAAAGGCCATAAGCTGCACTGAAATAAGCACCAGCTTCAAACAGGTTGGCGGTGACATGGATCCAGGTATAACGCAGTCCCAGCACAATCAGAGAGGAAAAGAAAATCGCACCGGCGACAAAGCTAAGTCCTAAAATGGTAAACATTGGAGTCTGGCGAATGACTCTGGCAATCACCAGCAAAACCAGAACACCCAGCACCCAGGTTCCCGCCCGATAAGACACGCTTTCATAACTCAATACCGACAAGATCAGGATCAGCAATTGCAGGCACAACAGCCATGCCGAAGGCAGATGGGTAAAGCTGTTCCAGAACTGCTGCAGAGATTGCTTCATAATGCTCTTCTTGTCACTATCTTCATGTAGGGAACACATTGTTATGGTTAGCCGCTTTTAACATAGCATGCTCAAAGCAACTTGCAGATATGCGATTTGTATGAAAATTACTGAAATAACACTGCACAAATCCAGCCAGCTCAATTCAATACGGTGTTTATACTAAAGAAAAAACTTGATGATATCTCCATAAAAAAAGCCCCTGACGGGGCTTTTTTTAGCGTAGCGCAGATCTTAGTGATCCGATGCGCCTGAGATACCAATACCGGTTTGTGAACGTACAAACTGGGCATCAAAGGCTTTGCGTTCTGCCTGAGCCTGTGCCGAATTATCCGTCACAGAGAACAACCAGCAGCACAAGAATGACAATGGCATCGCGAAGATTGCAGGACCATTGAACGGGTTCACTGGCGTATCAGAAATACCCAAAGTATCGACCCATACTGCTTTAGACAGCACAATCAAGGTTACTGCGGTTACCAGACCGGCAACACCACCAATAACTGCACCACGTGTCGTCAAACCTTTCCAGAACATAGACAATACTAGTACCGGGAAGTTGGCACATGCCGCAACCGAGAATGCCAGACCGACCATGAAGGCTACGTTTTGTTTCTCGAACAGAATCCCGAGAATCATCGCGAAGATCGCAAGACCTAAAGTCGCAATTTTAGACATACGTAGTTCAGATTCAGGCGTGGTTTGGCCTTTCTTCAAAACGTTGGCATACAAGTCATGCGAAATTGCTGAAGCACCTGATAGGGTCAAACCAGCAACGACCGCAAGAATCGTGGCAAATGCGACTGCAGAAATGAAGCCCATGAACAGGTCGCCGCCCACTGCATCAGACAGGTGCACCGCCGCCATGTTATTACCACCCACCAGCTCCAGCTTGCCAGTCACTGCCATTTTCGCAACATCAAGGAATTGCGGGTTGTTCGATACATAGAGAATCGCACCGAAACCAATAATGAAGGTGAGCAGGTAGAAATAACCAATAAAACCTGTAGCAACCACGACTGATTTACGCGCTTCTTTGGCATCTTTTACCGTGAAGAAACGCATCAGGATATGTGGAAGACCTGCGGTACCAAACATCAATGCCAGACCTAAAGAGATCGCATCAATCGGATTAGACGCCAGACTACCCGGACCCATGATCTTGGTAGCATCTGTCAGGCTCAAGTCATGCACTTTTGAATAAACACCAATCGCCTGTTCAAACATGTTGGTAAAGCTGAAGCCTACACCTTTCATGACCATGAATGCCATAAAGGTTGCACCAGACAATAACATGACTGCCTTGATGATCTGTACCCAAGTGGTTGCCAACATACCGCCGAACATCACGTAGGCCATCATCAACAAGCCAACGATCACGACTGCAATATTATAGTTCAGACCGAATAGAAGTTTGATCAGCTGACCTGCACCTACCATCTGTGCAATCAGGTAGAACGCGACCACAACCAGCGAGCTTAAAGCAGCCAAGGTACGTACCGGTTTTTCCTGTAGACGGAAAGAGACGACATCTGACAGGTTGTATTTACCCAGGTTACGCAGACGTTCTGCCACCAGGAACAATACGATCGGCCAGCCCACCATGAAACCCAGTGAATAAAGCAAGCCATCAAAACCGGACAGGAACACCATCGCGGAAATACCCAGGAACGATGCAGCTGACATATAGTCACCGGCAATTGCCAGACCATTCTGGAAACCGGAAATACCACCACCAGCCGTATAAAAATCCTTGGTACTGGTGGTTTGTTTTGCTGCCCATTTGGTAATGAACAGGGTTGCTCCGACGAAAATCAGGAACATGATAATTGCAGGCCAGTTAGTCGCCTGCTGTTCTGCTGCACCTAAATCAGGACCAGCCATTGCGATGCCTGAAGCAACTGTTGTGATCGCCAGGGCAATAAGAGAATTCCATTTCATCTTAACGTGGTCCTTTTTCATGAGCGATTGCTTCAACTTCACGGATTGCTTCTTCGGTCAATTGATCCAGTTTGTTATTGGCAATGTAGGAATACACACCACACAAGAGAAACGACAAAACAATGATGCCCAGACCTAGAGGGATACCCCAAGTCGTCACACCACCTGAAAGTGAAGACAATAGAAACTCTTTGTTATAGCCGACCAAAAGCATGAAGCCGACATAAACGAATAACATGATTGCCGTAAGCGTCCAGCTAAGACGACTTTTCTTGGCGACCATTTCCTTGAATTTTGGATTTTGTAGAATACGATCTACTTGTACCTCATCCATAATTACTACTCCTGTAGCCCAACCTTGGGCTGCCTATTTTTTAATTCGAATTATCACTGTTGCAAGTTAACAATAATCGTAGGTGCTTGTAATTTAGACTTTGGTCGTTAAAAAATGATCAATTTAAACTGTAGCGTTCACGATGCGTTATCATAGCGGCATGCTCAGTACACATCAGGCTATATGAACAGTTGGCTCATCATAGGGGTACTCGCCCTCTATATCGCATTACTCTTTATCTGCGCTTTCTACGGGGAAAAACATGCCAGCCGGCTGAGTACCCGTGGGCGCATGCTATTGTTTAGTTTAACTTTAGGCGTCTACTGTTCCTCCTGGACCTTTTATGGCGCCACGGGTGCTGCGGTACGTGAAGGCATTATTTTCCTGCCGATCTATCTGGGTCCGCTGCTCTTCGTTGCCGTCGGCTATGACATCTGGCGTCGTCTGGGACGGGTGAGACAGCATCATGCCATTTCTTCGATCGCTGACTTTGTCGCAGCACGCTATGGTAAAAGTGGTCCCCTCGCCTCGCTGGTAACCATTCTGGCGGTGGTAGCGATTGTGCCTTATCTGGCCTTGCAGTTACGTGCGATTGCCTTAAGTGCCGCCGTCATTCTGGAACCTTCCGCAGGTGTAACCGGCACGACCAATGGCGTACTGTTTCTGACTGGGGTTCTGGCAATACTGGCGATGATGTTTGGTACCCGGCAGATTGCCAATACTGAACAGCATGGCGGCCTGATGCTAGCCGTGGCATTTGAGTCTTTTGTCAAACTCTTCGCCCTGCTGGCAGTTGCCTGTTTCTTTATGTTTGAAGCACCAGAAAATCTGGCACAGATCAGTAGCGATATCAGTACTACTTTTCATGATGTGCAACTGTTTGGCGTACCACAAAGTTTCTGGATTCAGACCTTACTCGCGGCACTGGCGATTATCTGCCTGCCGCGCCAGTTCCATGTGGCGGTGGTCGAGCTGCGAGATGAAAAACATATCCGCGGTGCACGGCGCTGGTTTGCGGTCTATTTGATTCTGACTACCTTGGCGATTATTCCCATTGCCAGCTGGGCGCTACATGCTGCACCGCAATATCTGGCCATTCCGGATGTGGCGGTACTGTCCTTGCCACTTAGCTATAACCAAGACTGGCTCACTTTATTAGCCTTCTTAGGTGGTTTTTCTGCCTCTACCGGGATGCTGCTGGTATCTTCTGTGGCACTGTCAATCATGCTCAGCAATGACTTGATCATGCCGGCGTTGTGGCGTTTAAAGCTGATTTCCCGGCATGACAAACGCTTGCCGCTGGTGCTGAAATTTACTCGCCGGGTCTGTATCCTGGGCGTGATGTTGATGGGCTTCCTGTTCTTCAATTTCTTTAATGATATTGACCAGTTGTCGGTTTTTGGTCTGTTGGCATTTAGTGCGGTGGCGCAATTCGCCCCAGCATTAATTGGTGGCCTGTACTGGCGTGGCGGCAGTAAACAGGGTGTCTATGCCGGACTGTTGACCGGTTTTGCCTTGTGGGCTTATACCCTGCTGTTTCCGACCATTTTGCGCAGCCTGCCCGAAGCCTATAGCAGCTTTAGCCAAAGCTTGCTGAATCAAGGTCCTTTTGGCTGGAACTGGTTAAGACCGGAAGCCCTGATTGGTTTTGAGTCTTTTGATCCGCTGACGCATGGAGTAGTCTGGGCACTGGGCTTAAATACCCTGCTGTATATCTGGATTTCCCGTATTTTCCGTCCGAGTATTGCCGAACAGATTCAGGCCGAAAGTTTCTTCTATTATGAAACCAAGCCACTACCCTCGCAGAGTCCTTCTACCGAGGTCAGCTATTCGCATCAGGATGTCGCCCGTTTAAAAGTTGGTGACCTGATTACCCTGGCCAAACGCATTACCGGCGAAGGCCCAACCACACGCGCTTTCCAGCAGTTTTGTACCCAAAACAGTGTTGAACTGAATGAAAACAGCAGTGCCAATGGCATGTGGTGGCGTTTCACTGAGCAATATCTGGCGGGGACTATCGGGGCAGCCTCGGCACGTACCCTGTTGACCACAGCTATGGTTAATAATGGTTTGGCATTGGGTCAGGTCGCCAATATTCTAGATCAGGCCTCGCAATGGCAACGCTTTAATCAGAACCTGATCATGACCATGATTGATCACATGACCCAAGGGGTCAGCGTAGTCGATGAAAACATGTGTCTGGTCGCATGGAACAATCAATATCTGAAACTGTTCGATTATCCGACCGATATTGTCTATGTCGGTTGTCCAATCGCAGACCTGATCCGTTATAACGCTGAACGTGGTGAATGTGGCCCGGGCTCGGTTGAAGAACATGTACGGAAACGGATTCACTGGATGCAGGTCGGCAGTGCCCATGAATTTGAACGGATTCGTAAAGATGGCCGCGTCATTCAGATGCGCGGCAATCCGATCGAAGGCGGCGGTTTCGTAACGACCTTCGCAGACATTACCGCTTTCCGTGAAAATGAAGCCGTACTTGAAGCCCGGGTTCAGGACCGTACCCAGCAGCTGGCCGATGCCCTGTCCGAGCAGCAACTGGCGCGGGAACAGGCGGATAAAGCCAATATGTCGAAAAGCCGCTTCATTGCCGCCGCCAGTCATGACCTGTTGCAACCAATGCATGCTGCGCGTCTGTTCAGTACCGCCCTCGAACAAAGCGTGCAAAATGACGAAGACCGCAAGACCTTGCAGCAACTGGATCGTGCCCTGCATGGTGCAGAAAGCATGCTGTCTGCCCTGCTGGATATTGCCCGACTGGAAGGCGGGACCATTCAGCCGAAACGTCAGGCTTATCCGCTGCATGACCTGCTCAGCGATCTGGAACTCCAGTTCAAATCCATCGCTGCACAGCGTGGTATCAAGTTCAGTGTGCATGATGCACAGTTCTGGATTGATACCGATCCGCAATGGATTCGCCGGATTATCCAGAACTTTGTCAGCAATGCCCTGCGTTATACCGCCAAAGGTAAAGTGGTGGTGGGTGTGTTACGTTCGAGTAGCAGACCGAATCATATCCGCATTGGTGTCTGGGATACCGGACCCGGCATTGCCGAAGAACAGCGCATCAAGCTGTTTCAGGAATTTGAACGTTGCGGTCACACCTCACCTTGGGGTGAACAGGGTCTGGGTCTAGGTTTGGCGATCGTACAACGCATGACCAGCATGCTGGACTATCCGGTGCATGTATCTTCTGCGCTGGGCAAAGGCTCCTGCTTTATGATTGAAGTGCCTGTGATTGAGGCACCTAAAGTTGTTGCAGCACCGGTTCAGGCCGTACCTTTAAAGAGCAAAGCCTTTAAGATTCTGTGTCTGGATAATGATGAAACCATTCTGGAAGGCATGTCGACCTTATTGACCAAATGGGGTTATCAGGTGTTTAAAGCCACTGAACCTGAACAAGCAGCCATGCTGATTCAGCAGGAAAATATTCAGGTCTGGCTGGTGGATCAACATCTGAATCAGGACAAGATCGGTCTGGATTTCATTCTGGAACATCGTTCGAAGGATATTCCGGTCGCGTTGATTACCGCCGATTCCGATCCGGAATTGCCGCAACGTCTAAAAGAGCTAAACATTGTTCTGCTGAAAAAACCGCTGAAACCGGCCTCATTACGTTCATGGTTATCTGGACTGAAAATTTCCGACTCCTAAGTAGATAACGATCTGATCAATGCCCATTTCACACCTTGAAATGGGCATTTTTTATACTCAACTGCCACATAAACTTACCTAGCTTGCATAAAATTTATTCTAATGTGCTAAAAGCAGCAAATATGCCGAAAATACAGCTGAATAAATTGACCAAAATGCTCATTTTTTAATTCACTATGGCAAAAACTGACGAATGTATTAATGTACATGTGTACACTTAGTTACAATTAATTATCTTATTGTTTTTAATAAAAATTAAAGAGTAATTTTCCACTACTATAACTTTAGTCGTATTTTTTATCCCCTGCACTTGGCTCTAAAAATAGGGGAATAAGAAACGATCAGTTTCCATCTTATGCAGCCTTAATTTTTTTGGTCGCTGATCTATTTCTGCATATCGGAGTTCTTCACATGAACATAGATCAAAACCATGGCCTGAATCAGACCCAGCAGTTTCACCGTCAATATGGCGCCAATGCCTTATTGCCAAGCATTGACTGGGCACAGATCTTTAAATACAGCAAGCTGAATGATGCCCAGTATCAGGCACTGGAAACGCTGTATCAGAGTGCAGTACCCCTGGCACTGCAAGTCTTTGACGAATTACATTTTGATGTCTTTGAACCTTATGCCTACAAGCCGCAAGGTCTGGGACTATTTGAAAAGATTGCTGAACAGGAAGACAAGCTGATTCAGTCTTTAGAAGCTGAAACAGAGGACCTTCCAGCAAAAACCCGTCATCAGATCTGGAGCATGTTGCTGCGTGGTGGCGCGGTACTGGTCTTTAAGGCCTGGCTGGGTAAAGTCAAAAATGAAGAAGATTGTCTGGACACCAGCCAGTTTGATGAGCTGTCTGATCTGTTATTTATCAAAACCTGCCCACATGAGCTGGCGCAGCGTTTACATGTCGATCCGAATACGCGCGACGAACATGTCTTCCTGATGTATGACAATGAAGTTTATCTGGATCGTTTTAACAGTCTGGAAACTGCGGCACTGTTTGTGGATCTGGGTGTATATGATGCGACTTTCCTGAGTTTGCGTGATGATCGCGTGGCGGAATATCTGAAATCGAAAGGTTATGTCACTGAAGAGCAGATTGACGAATTGCAATGTGCCTTAAATCCATTGTTTTGTGATGATTTCACCCGCAAGCAGGATTATATCGCCTAGCTGACTCAGGCCTTTGCACTCAATTTTTCAGATTTCACCCATAAAAAAAGACCTCCAAGGAGGTCTTTTTCAATTCGGCTATGCAGAACTTACATTTTGCGGTCTTCAATATTCAGTGCATTAATGGCCAATACCGCTTGTGTCCGGTTTTGTACTCCGAGTTTACGGAAGATTGCCGTCACATGCGCTTTAATCGTCGCTTCTGACACATCCAGTTCATAAGCAATCTGCTTGTTTAATAAACCTTCAGCCACCATCATCAATACCCGGAACTGTTGCGGCGTCAAAGACTGGATCCGTTCTGCCAAAGCCGTTTCATCGGCAGCACGCGGATCAAAATTCATATTGGCTGGCAGATTTGGTGGTAACCAGATTTCACCTTCCAGCACTTCACGAATCGCTTCACCGATATGGCTTGGGTGGGCAGATTTAGGAATATAGCCCATTGCACCATGCGCGATCGCACGCTGGATAATGCTGACTTCTTCATGTGCAGACACGACAATAATCGGTAAAGACGGATATTGTGCGCGGACATGCACGAGGGCAGAAAAGCCGGAAGCGCCCGGCAGGTTTAAATCCAGCAGCACAAGATCAGGCTCAGGGCCATTTTCTAGACGTTCATAAAATTCATTGACTGCCGCAGTTTCATGAATCTGGGCTTGTGGCAGGCTATAACGTACAGCTTGAATCAAGGCATGACGAAATAGTGGATGATCATCAACGATTAAAATATTCATAGGCAACGTGAGAGAGATCTTGGCACGGTAGCCCCTATTCTAACCACACAACCCGGTTAAGGATATGCAAGACACTACAATTTTTAAAATAATATGCAGTTTTTCTTCAAAATTGCCCATTTTTGCACTATTGCAATAATTGTTTAATTCTCATCACTTTTTTATATATCACTTATTCCTCACTGAAAAAGCTTATCTTTATTCAATATAAATATAAATATCATTCACTTACCCACAAAACCTTCCTTAAAAATCAGGCCTTTGTCGTATATCGCAAAATCAGATAACTTTTCAGCTTTTCGTTATTTTACAGCCCTTCGCTGAATCGGGATTAATAGGGTCATTCCGAGATTAACCCTATTTTCAGGTTCTAAATATGTCTAATTTTAATGCGCAAAAACCCTTAAATATTGTTGCCGTATCTGGCGGTTTAAATCACCCCTCAAAAACCGAAGCCTTGGTTCAGGCCATTCTGGATGAGCTGGGTGAAGCGACACCGATCAATGTGCATTTCATTAAATTTAGTGAAATTGGTTCGCTCTTGGGCGGCGCGATTTATCGCAATCAGTTGCCGCAACGCGTTCAGAATGATCTGGCAGCAGTAGAAGCCGCAGATGCGCTGATTGTTGGCACTCCTGTGTACCGCGCTTCATTTACCGGCCTGTTCAAGCATTTCTTTGACTTTGTTGAGCAAACGGCGCTGGTCGATGTTCCGGTATTACTGGCAGCTTCTGGTGGCAGTGACCGTCATGCGCTGGTGCTTGAACATCAACTGCGTCCTTTATTCAGCTTCTTTCAGGCACAGACTTTACCGATTGGGGTCTATGCCACCGACCGCGATTTCACCCCTGAATATACCATTCACAGTGAATTGCTCCGCGACCGGATTACCCTGGCTGTGGCGCGTGCCTTGCCGATTCTTGAATGGGCACCAGCCAAGGGACAACGTGCTGAAGTCATCAAAGAAAGAACCATTCAAGCCAGTCAAAATCTGGGCATTAACAAGCAGATCGAACAGGAAGAAGTGCTGCCTTCAGCAGCCGTGCCGAGCCTGGATGCCGCAGAATCGCGCTTGCACAGCAAGAAAGCACCAAAGACTCAAGTGGCTTGAACACAGCATTGCAGAGGGTGATGAATATGTCGAATGATAAAAATATCGTATTTGCCTATTGGGTGCCGAATGTCAGTGGTGGCCTGGTGGTTAGTAATATCGAGCAGCGCACCGACTGGAGCTATGACTATAACGTGCGTCTGGCACAAACCGCTGAACAGGCAGGCTTTGATTATGCCCTGACCCAGATCCGTTTTACTGCCGGCTATAACGCAGAAAACCAGCATGAATCGGTCAGCTTCAGTCATGGCATTCTGGCCAAAACTGAACGCCTGAAAGTCATTGCCGCGATTCTGCCGGGTCCATGGAAGCCGGCACTGGCTGCAAAACAACTGGCGACGATTGACCATCTGAGCAATGGCCGGATCGCGATCAATGTGGTCAGTGGCTGGTTCCGCGGTGAGTTTGATGCCATTGGTGAAGAATGGCCGGAACATGACGAGCGTTATGCCCGTTCGGAAGAGTTTATCCGTAGCCTGAAAGGGGTCTGGAGCCAGAATAACTTTAATTTTGAAGGTAAATATTATCAATTCAAAGACTATACCCTGAGTCCAAAACCGCTACAAAAACCGCATATTGAAATCTTTCAGGGCGGCAGTTCCCGGGCAGCACGTGATATGGCTTCTCGCGTATCTGACTGGTACTTCACCAATGGCAATACCCCGGAAGAGCTGAAAAAACAGATCGATGATATTCGTGAAAAAGCCAAGGCAAATCATCACTCGGTGAAAATCGGCGTAAATGCCTTTGTGATTGCACGGGATACCGAAGAAGAAGCGCAGGCTGTATTGCAGGAAATTATTAGCAAGGCCAATGTGCAGGCAGTGAAATCTTTTGGTGAAGCGACCCGTGAAGCCGGCGCAGCAAGTCAGGAAGGTGAAGGCAACTGGGCCAAATCCACCTTTGAAGATCTGGTGCAATACAATGACGGGTTCCGCACCAATCTGATCGGGACACCGCAGCAGATTGCTGAACGGATTATCGAGCTGAAAAAAGTGGGCGTTGATCTGATTCTGTCAGGCTTCCTGCACTTTATTGAAGAGGTTGAATATTTTGGCCAGAAGGTGCTGCCTTTGGTCCGTGAGCTTGAAGCACAACAGGCAACACCTGTGCAGCAAGAAGAAGCTGAGCCCGTATAATCATTCCAATAAATCTCAGCAGACTCACTCCCTCCCTCAAGGCTCGGCTTGGGGGATTTTTTTATGTGATAAAATTGTTGTCTGGCTAGGTTTGAGACCAGCAATTCCTTAAAATTCTGCACTAACGACTTTCCAAGAATTTTAATAATGCAACTGATCTGGTTTCGTCAAGACCTCCGCATTCATGATCATGCCGCGCTCTGGCATGCCACGCAGCAAGGACCCTGTTTTGCTCTCGTGGTTCTCTCTCCCGAACAATGGAAACTGCATCAGGATGCCCGGATTAAAATCGATTTTTATCTGCGCCGCCTCAGCATCTTAAAGCAGCAGTTAACGCAGCTGAATATTCCATTAATCATTTTAAATATTCCCTTATGGCAAGACCTGCCTGCCGAAATGCGAAGCCTGTGCCAAAAACTGCAGATTGATACGCTACATGCCAATATTGAAGTGGGCGTGAATGAACTGCAACGTGATGCACAGGTACAGCAGATGCTGGAACAGCAGCAGATCCGGGTCGAGCTGTATCATGATCGCAGCCTGTTTCCACTAACCAGTATCCGCAATCAGTCCAATCAACCCTATCAGGTCTATAGCGCATTCAAGAAAAAATGCTATGAGCGACTGATTCAGAATATACCGGGCTGCTATCCTGCCATTCAGCCTCAAGATCCGTTTGAATTACCAGACCAGCTGACCAGTTTTGATCTGCAAAAATTTGCGGCTGATTATTCTGTCGATCATGCTGCCCAGCTCTGGCCTGCAAAAGATCAAGCTGCCTTTGAGCTGCTCGATGATTTTATCGGGGAGAAAATGGCTCACTATAAAACTGAGCGAGATCTACCTGCAGTCGATGGTACCAGCCGCCTGTCACCATATCTGAATATCGGTATTCTCTCGATCCGTCAATGTATGCAGACCCTGTTTAAGGACGGATATTTCCAGATTGATAATATCGGTCAGCAGACTTGGCTAGATGAACTGCTCTGGCGCGAATTTTATCTGCATACCCTGTTTGATTTTCCCCGTGTATCCAGACATCGGCCTTTTAAGGAAAATACCGATAAAATCCAGTGGCGCAATGCACCAGATGATCTGGCTGCCTGGCAACAAGGACAAACCGGGATTCCGATTGTCGATGCTGGCATGCGGCAAATGCGAGCCATTGGCTGGATGCATAACCGGGTACGCATGATTACTGCAATGTTCCTGTGTAAAAACCTGCTGATTGACTGGCGTCTGGGAGAAAGCTGGTTCATGCAGCATCTGATTGATGGCGATTTGGCAGCGAACAATGGCGGTTGGCAATGGTGTGCCTCGACCGGCATGGATGCCGTACCTTATTTCCGGATTTTTAACCCGGTCAGCCAGTCACAGAAGTTTGACCCGAATGGGGATTACATCCGTCAATGGGTGCCAGAACTGACACATCTGAATGCTAAATCTATTCATGAACCCTATGCTAAAAATCCGGATCTTGCACTGGATTATCCAAAACCGATTGTGGATTTAAAAGCCTCTCGTGTAAGAGCGATTGAAGCGTTTAAGCAAATTTAAAACCAAACTTTTTCATCCCGAATAAAACAGCCTCCGATAAAGAGGCTGTTTTATTTTTAGATCAGGAATAAAAACTCGGATCAGGCACTTTTCCAGTCAGCACCCATTCCCCCACTTCCTGATATTTATAATCGATCGGGTCATGCAAGGTCTGGGTGCGGACATTGCGCCAGAAACGGTCAAGATTGAGCTTGGCCGTGGTGGCCCGCGCACCCATTACCTGGAAAATATTCTGGGTAATATAGAGAGAGGTATTGGTTGCGGCAATTTTGGCTGTGGCAATGGCAACTGAGACTTCACCGCGCTGCTCAGCTGTTAAATCATTCCCAAGCTCCCAGGCTGCCTGTAAAGTCTGAACCGCTTTATCTGCCAGTAAGCGTACACCTTCCAGTTGTACATAAAACTCGGCAAAATGCTTCTGGATAAAAGGATCATTCACCGCATCGTCTGCCAGTGATTTGGACCAGGCTTTTTGGGTCTGTACACCCTGTCTGGCAATTTCAAATGCCCCTTCTGCCACGCCCAAAAACAGATGTACGAAAATCAGCTGGGCAATCAAAGGCCGTAGACTGGAATACGGCGTACTCAGTGGACCCGGATTTAACAGCAATTCATCTTCATGAATTTTGACCTGCTCAAAATGGCTGGTACCACTGTCGGTCTGGCGTTGGCCCATATTGTTCCAGTCGCCCAGAAAGCTCACGCCCTCTCGCCAGGTAGGAATCACTCCTATCAGTAATTTTCCTGCTTCGTCATAACCTGAACACAGCAACATATCCGAATCAATCGAACCTGAGCAGAAGCTTTTATCACCATGGAAAATATATTCGTTTTCTGAAACTTTTGTAACTATGGTGCGATGGTCCAGCGGATTTAGAGTATTACCCCAAAACAGATTATTTTGGGCAGTCTGTTCAAACCACGCACCATATTGTTCAGGTTGAGAAAATAATTGAACGGTCGCAATCAGCAAATGGTGAAAGCCGTAGATATGGGCCAATGAACTGTCGACTTGGGCAATGGTCTGAATGGTGCTAAAAATGGTCTGCCAGTCGGCACCCTGACCACCATAGTGCTTCGGAATAGACAGGCCAAGCAAGCTACTCTGGCGAATCAGGTCACGTTCGGCTTTGGGATTCCCCCCCTGTTTATCCCGTTCTGCTGCAGTCTGGACGAAAGTTTCAGCCAGTTGCCGGGCAATCTCTAAGGGCAACTGATCGAGATATGATTGTCGTATATTCATTGTTTTTGGACCTATATTCAGCATGGCTTGAGCTTAGCAGATTGCAGCCTGTCACTATATCCGAAAGCATGCAGAGCTTATTCCCGATATAAAAATACCGGCGGGATGCCGGTATTGGAAAAGCTTAAATTTAAGCGTTATTACGCTGTACCTCTGCAATCAGATGATCCACCACTTGCGGTTCAGCCAGGGTCGAAGTATCTCCGAGACTATCCAGCTCATCGGCTGCAATCTTTCTCAATATCCGGCGCATGATTTTGCCGGAACGGGTTTTCGGCAATGCCGGTGCCCAATGCAAGGCATCGGGAGTCGCCACTGGCCCCAGAATCTTGCGTACCCAGCTGACCAGTTCCCCACGTAATTGATCTGAACTGGCAACATCAGCCTGCAAGGTCACAAAGGCACAAATGCCCTGACCTTTAATGTCATGCGGCATACCGACTACAGCGGCTTCAGCCACCGATTCATGCGCCACCAGTGCACTTTCAATTTCTGCAGTACCTAAGCGGTGTCCGGATACATTCAGGACATCATCGACACGGCCGGTAATCCAGTAGTAACCATCTTTATCGCGACGTGCCCCATCCCCGGTGAAATAGGTACCGGGATAGGTGGAGAAATAAGCTTCGATAAAACGCTCCGGGTCTCCCCAAATGGTGCGCATCTGACCCGGCCAGGAATCCTTAATCACCAGATTGCCCTCAGCTTCACCCTCTAGTTCCTTGCCATCGGCATCGACAATAGCTGGTTGTACGCCGAAGAAAGGCCGTGTCGCAGAACCTGGTTTTAAATCAGTCGCACCCGGCAATGGTGTAATCATGAAACCGCCTGTTTCGGTCTGCCACCAGGTATCGATGACAGGACAGCGGCTTTCACCGACCACAGTGTAGTACCAGTTCCAGGCTTCCGGATTAATTGGCTCACCGACTGAACCTAAAATTCTCAGGCTACTGCGATCACTTTCCCGCACAAAAGCATCGCCCTCACGCATCATGGCGCGGATCGCCGTCGGTGCAGTATAGAGAATGGTGACGTTATGCTTGTCGACAATATGTCCAGTACGCGCCCAACTTGGATATTGCGGCACACCTTCAAACATCACGGTGGTGGTACCATTCGAAAGTGGCCCATACAGTACATAGGAATGCCCGGTGATCCAGCCCACATCTGCGGTACACCAGAATACATCATCCTGCTTGATATCAAATGCTTCACGGAAGGTGCAATTCACATAGGTCAGATAACCGCCAGTGGTATGCATCACGCCCTTGGGCTTGCCGGTGGAACCTGAGGTATACAGGATAAACAGCGGATCTTCGGCATTCATCGGTTCCGGTGGGCAGATGTCATTCACTGACATAATTTCCGTGTGATACCACAGATCACGCCCTTCCTGCATTTCGATCGGGTTACCGGTGCGGTGTACCACTATTACATTTTGAATCGAGCCTGTACCCGCCAGTTTTAGTGCCTCATCGACATTTGCTTTCAGTGGAATGGCCTTACCTCCGCGCATGCCGGAATCGGCTGTAATCACCATTTTCGCTTGACAGTCTTCAATCCGGCTGGCTAAGGAGTCCGGCGAGAAACCACCAAATACCACGCAATGCACCGCCCCGATCCGGGCACAGGCCAGCATGGCAATCGCGGCTTCAGAGACCATCGGCATATACAGCATGACCCGGTCGCCTTTCTGGATGCCATTTTTCTTCAACACATTGGCGAAACGGCAGGTTTCATCATGCAGCTCGGCAAAGGAAATAATCTTGTGCCGTGAAGGATGATCCCCTTCCCAGATGATCGCCGGTTTATAAGGATGTTCTTTCAGATGCCGATCCAGACAGTTGGCACTGACATTGAGCTGACCATCGGCAAACCATTCGATTTTAAAATCGTCTTTGTTAAAGCTGGTATTTTTGACTTGGGTAAAGGGCTTGATCCAGTCCAAACGTTGCGCCTGTTCTGCCCAAAATTTATCTGGCTGTTCTATAGAATATTGATAACGTTCAAAGTACTGGTCTTCGAGCGTACGTGCTGTTTTTTTAAATTCTTCGGGTACTGGATAGATCTCTTGCATAGGTCACTTCCTTGATTTTGTTCTATCTCATCACGAGAGGTTAATGCTGCGTTGTTGATTGTTTTTTATGCATAATGGCAGTATGGCCTGCTTATTTCAAATCCGGCAATCATGCTTTCGTCGTAGATTATTTATACAAATTCAATCAAAATAAACCACAACTTACAGTACAGAATCTTCTGCGCAACTGTGTATGATCTGTAGCACAACCCTTTAAAAATAAAATTGACCGCTTGTGGTTATTTCATCTGATTTAGCAGGATACACTTTATGAAATCGCCTGAATCTCCCTACTTTAACCCGCCTGCGCTGCCTGCAACCGATCATCCCCTGTCGATGAAAGGCCGCTTCGGACGCTTGAGCTTTATTGCCTGGTCGGCATTTCTGTATTTCATTTTTTTATTTGGCAGTATCGCACTAGGTCTCAGTATTGATATTGTGAATATTTCTACCCATTCTCTAGATCCCAACTGGCTGATTTCACTGCAAGGCTTGGCCAGTATCGGTGTACTGGTCATGGTTCTGGCCTATGTGTATTTCGCTTTAGTGGTGACCGTTCGCCGTTTGCATGATATGAACCGCAGTGGCTGGTGGACGCTATTATTTTTACTGCCGCTAGTCAACATTTTTGTATGGCTTTATATCGTTTTTGGTTCGGGCGATCGAGGCAGTAATCAGTATGGTCCGGCACGGATGACCTTGCTCTGGGAAAAAATTCTGGCCTGGCTGATGATTATCCTGACCCTGCTTAGCTTGTTGGGATCTATCGCTTTATTCAGTTATATGAGCGGTGAAGAACAAACACCTACCCCTACTGAAATGATGCAAAAAACCACCAAATACTTTTAACAACAGCGCCGTTATTTTTAAAATTATCCACTGGTGACTTCAAGCCCTTATTAATTTTTTGCTGAACATCAGGCAAAATAGGCAAAATTTGAATTGTGGAATTTTTGTGGCAGAGCAAAACAATACCTTAAGCCAGGTAACTGAGGGCACCACGGAGTTGTTACATCAGGCAACTGAAAAAACGACCCAGACCGTGATTGAACATACCGCCAAGTATAATGATGCCTACAGCACCATTGACAAGATCATGGAAGGTTTCTGGGAACGTGTGCCTTATTTCTGTATCGCACTGATCGTGATTACGATTTTCTGGTTACTCTCCAAAGTCTTCAAGTTTTTCGTACGTAAAACTTTGGAAAACCGTTCTTATACCCGCCAGAATCTGGTGTTGGTACTCAACCGTGTCGGCAGTACCTTTATTATTTTCTTTGGTATTCTGATTGGACTGGTGATTGCTGTTCCTGGCTTTACCCCGGGTCAGCTGATGAGTGCCCTCGGAATTGGTTCGGTCGCGATCGGTTTTGCCTTCAAGGATATTTTCCAGAACCTGCTTTCTGGCGTGTTAATTCTGCTCAGTGAACCGTTCAAGATTGGCGACGATATTATCGTGAATGGCATGGAAGGGACGGTTGAAGATATCCAAATTCGTGCGACCTTTTTACGCTCACCGGATGGCCGTCGTATTGTAATTCCGAATGCAACGGTCTACACCAGTGCGGTCACGGTGAATACTGCCTATACCCGTCGCCGCTGCGAATTCGTGGTGGGCATCGGCTATGAAGATGACATCCAGAAAGCCAAGGACCTGATCACCGCTATTTTAGATAAAGATCCAACCATCCTGAGCCAGCCAGGCTTTAGTGTCAATGTCACGGCGCTGGCTGACTTTTCTATTACCCTAAAAGCTTTCTGGTGGGTCGATACCACTGAAACCGGCACCGGAACTTCAATCAGTGCGGTGCAGGAACGGGTGATTCAGGCTTTTGCCGAGCATCATATTTCAATTCCGTATCCGGTACAGGAAGTCAAAGTCTATCGTGGCGAAGGCAATGAAGAAGCTTCAGCACGTGCTAAACAGTCGACCTAAAACATAAGGAATCACAGTTTCTGTACGAATAATACGGTTGCCCAGACTCACAGCCTGGCAGCCGTTTTTGATGAGTAAATCAACTTCATATGGAATAAATCCACCCTCCGGACCAATAACAATCGTACAGGGATGCTCAATCGCAAACGGCATCGCTTGCTCTGCATAAGGATGTGCCACATAAGCCGGACCATCCGCACTAATCAAACCCGGCAAGATATCTTCAACAAAGGGTTTAAAGCGTTTATACAGCTCGATTTTCGGAGCAACCGTATCGCCTGCCTGTTCCAGTCCCAGCTCGATATAATGATTTAACTGCTGTAAAAATGGAGTTTGCCAATAGCTTTTATCGACACGATAGCTATGCAGTAAAATGATTTTTTCAACGCCCAAGGTTACACTGTCCATGATCAGACGGCGCAGCACTTTCGGACGTGGCAAGGCCACAATTAAAGTCACTGGCAATTTTTCTGGAACAGCTTCTTCTTGCAGCGGTTTCAAGCGCACTGCTTTTTCAGAGATTTCGACAATCTCAGTCAGGTAACGCAGACCTTCCCGAATTCCGACTTTTAACGTATCTCCCACCTGGATCTGCAAATGCTGCTGTAAATGTTCCAGTTGCCGAGTTGAGGTAATGGACCAAAGTTCAGTTTCGGTTTGACGTGAATCAAGCAGGATGATGTTCATAAAAAAGAAGACCAAAAAAATATGATATATCCCTCTATTGGCTAGAGGGTGGCGACAGGGATGTCGCCTGCAGTGCTGAGGGACAGGACGTCCCTTCAGCACTGCAAAAGGCTTTTGTTACTTTTGGCCCGACAAAAGTAAGATACTGCCTACGCTATAAAAAATATATTCTGTACCTCATCAAAAGGCCGTGATTGCCCTTTGAATTGATTTAACATCGCCTCAAATCATAATTAGATCAAATTATTATTGTATAGGCCTTCCCTACTTTTGACAGCGCAAAAGTAGGCAAAACGCTTTTGTTAGGTTGATGATACTTCCCTGTATCATCAGCCTAACGACGGCATCCCTGCCGTCTTGGTAAATCCAATATCTGTTACTTATCAAGGTAAATTAAAGATACTGATCAATCACCTGAATATGCTTGGCAAGCGATCCTGTATTTAACTGCATAATTTGCTGCGCTGCCGCATTCAAGTTTTCCGCCTTAACCTGATCTTGCAAAAGTTCCAGTAATACTTCTGCAGCCTGCTGGGCATTCTGTACTACTGCGACTGCATCCGATTGAACAAACTCATCCACGATGGTCTGAAAATTAAAATAGTTTTTGCCTAAAACAGTCGGCACATTCAGCGCAATCGGCTCCAGAATATTATGTCCTCCACCTGGCTCATTTAAAGAACCACCGACATAACAGGCCTGGCTCAAAGCATACCAGAGCCACATTTCACCCATCGAATCGGCCAAATAAACCTGGGTATCTGCTTTAATATGTTGCCCTAAACTACGACGCTGAGTTTTTAATCCCAAAGACTGTGCAGCCTGGAACACCTCATCAAAACGTTCCGGATGGCGCGGTACCACAATACAGACCAAATATGGATCAGCTTCTAAAGCAGCTTTTAAAGCACTCAGAATTTCTTTTTCTTCAGGAGCATGAGTACTAGCTAACGTGACGATCTTTCGCCCCCCTAACTGCCACTCCTGTGTCAATTGATCTGCCTGCTGGATAAAGCGCTCGGGCGCAGTAATATCAAATTTGATATTGCCCAAAACCTGGGTTTTTTCGGCTGCTATTCCTAACTGGATATAACGTTGCTGGGTGGCAATATCCTGTGCCAAAAGCTGGGTTAACTGCTGTAGCATGCCTCTAGTCAGACCTTTGACCTTGGTATAACCTTTGGCAGATTTTTCAGACAGACGCGCATTCAACAATACAGTTGGCACATTAAACTGGGGTGCCTGATCCAGCAGATTAGGCCAAAGCTCAGTTTCCATCAGCAATAAAAGTTTCGGCTGATATTTTTGATAAAATTCACGAATTAAAGTTTTCTGGTCAGCAGGCAAATACACGGCTTGAAACAAATTGAGATAAGGCGCTTTTAAAAAAAGTGATTTAGCGCGTGCCTGACCGGTTTTGGTGGTATTGGTGACCAGCACCGGATGGCCAAGTTTTAAATAATGTTCAATTAACGGTTGGGCAGCATTGGTTTCACCCACCGACACCACATGAAACCAGATGGCATGCAGGTTTTTGGGTGGCTGAAACGGGCCGAAACGTTCTGTCAGTTCTTGTTGTAATTGTTCAGGATCGGTCGCACGTTTACGGATACGCGATTGATATAAGGGTTTAACCAGCGCCAAGGCTGCGTTATACCAAAATGGAGTGGCCACATTGCGCCCCTGTCCAAAGATTCAATGGGCAGAATATAGCAGAGCCACATCAACATGTTAATCAATGTGGCTCATTTTTAGATTATTCTACTGTAGTTAAAGCTTCTGCTTCAGCCAATGTCGGATAATCAATATAGCCTTCCGCGACATTGGTTCCGATCATATTTTCCAGCTTCAGTTCATTCAGCGGCGCATCTTCGAGCAGACGTTCGTATAGATCCGGATTGGCAATATACGCCTTACCAAAAGCCACCGCATCAGCCTTGCCTGAAGCCAGTAATTCAATGGCATCTTCACGACTTAGTTGCATATTGGCAATATAAGGCACTCCATTTGAGCGCTGTTTCATATATTCAGAAATACTGTCTTCTGCCAGATATTCACGGGTAAAGAAGAAGGCAATCTTGCGCTTACCCAGCTGCTCCATGGCATAGCCAAATGTTTCACGTGGATCATTGTCGCCCATGTCATGGTCATCACAACGCGGCGCAAAATGCACCCCTACACGATCTGCGCCCCATACTTCAATCAGTGCATCAGTTGCTTCTAGCAGGAAACGTGTACGATTTTCCACTGAACCGCCGTATTCATCTTCACGCTGATTGGTTTTGCTTTGCAAGAACTGGTCAATCAAATAACCATTGGCAGCATGTAATTCAACACCATCAAAACCGGCTTCTTTAGCACGAATCGCGGCTTGCTTATATTGCTCGGTAATGGCATGAATTTCCGAAATTTCCAGCGGACGCGGCAACACATAAGGACGTTTTGGACGTAACAAGCTGACATGACCCGCCTGTTGTACTGCACTTGCAGAGACTGGTGTTTCACCATTTAACAGATCCGGATGCGATACACGACCAACATGCCAAAGCTGGGCAACAATCAGACCGCCCTTCTCATGAACCGCTTGAGTAACCTTTTTCCAGCCTTCGACCTGAGCATCGGTAAACAATCCTGGAGTATTTAAATAGCCATTGGCTTCTTCAGAAATCACTGTGGCTTCAGAAATAATCAGGCCAGCACTTGCACGTTGCGCATAGTACTCAACCATCATTGGGGTTGGAACGCGATCAGCAGTTGCGCGGTTACGGGTCAGCGGCGCCATGATGACACGGTTTTTAAGCTCTAACGCACCGAGCGTTAAAGGAGAATTTAATTCAGCCATCGTTACTCCCACCTGTTAAAGGTGTTGTTGTAGGTGTTCGATAAATTGTTGAATCAAAGTTTCATTGCGGGAGAAATATGACCACTGTCCATGCTTGGTCGCAGTGATCAGGCCAGTCTGCTGTAATACAGACAAATGATTGGACATGGTGGACTGGGAAACCTGGCCCAAACGTTCAATTTGACCTGCACAGACCCCACGTTGAAAGCCACCACACTCTTCCGCAGACAGATATTGCTCCGGAGATTTTAACCACTCCAGAATTTGTCGACGGGTCGGATTGGCTAAGGCTTTAAAAATTAGATCAAGGTCCATAGGCACATCACAATCAGTGGCGCAACGAAACTTTATTCAGCATCTGCGACCATTATATCGTATTTTTTCGATTTATATATCGAAAATTTTAGATATAAGAGTCACAGTCTGTACAAGCTTGGTTACGCCAGCTATTCAAACGACTTCTTACAAGCCCTGTTTCAGGCTTGCTTCGATAAATTTGTCCAGATCACCGTCCAGAACTGCGCCAGTATTGGAATTTTCCACACCTGTACGCAAATCCTTAATACGTGAATCATCCAGGACATAAGAACGGATCTGGCTACCCCAGCCGATATCAGACTTGGAATCTTCCAGTGCTTGTGCCGCTTCGTTACGTTTGCTCATCTCGAGCTCATAAAGTTTGGCACGTAACTGCTTCCAGGCGTGGTCACGGTTGGCATGTTGTGAACGCTGGTTCTGACAGGCCACCACAATTCCGGTCGGTGCATGGGTTAAACGCACGGCAGAATCTGTTTTGTTAATATGCTGACCACCCGCCCCTGATGCACGGTAAGTATCGGTACGAACATCGGACGGATTGATTTCAATTTCGATATTGTCATCTACTTCAGGTGAGACAAACACGGCAGAGAACGAGGTATGACGACGGTTGCCCGAGTCAAATGGTGATTTACGCACTAAACGATGTACACCAGATTCGGTACGTAACCAGCCATAGGCGTACTCACCTTCCACACGAATCGTCGCAGATTTAATCCCGGCAACATCGCCATCAGATTCTTCCATCACTTCTGCTTTAAAGCCATGACGTTCAATCCAGCGTAGATACATACGTAGCAACATAGACGCCCAGTCCTGTGCTTCTGTACCGCCTGAACCAGCTTGAATTTCAAGATAGCAAGGGTTTGGATCCATCGGATTATTGAACATACGGCGAAATTCAAGCTTGGCCAGTTCTTCTTCAGCCGTGCTCAGTTCAGCCTGTACGTCTTCTAGCAAGCTTTCATCATCCGCTTCAACCGCCAGATCAAGCAAAGCCTGTGCATCTTCAAGCTGGGTACTTAAGCGATCCAGCACATTTAATACATTTTCAAGCTCGCCTTTTTCTTGGGCCATCGCTTGGGCACGACTCTGGTCATTCCAGATGGTTGGATCTTCTAATTCACGTAGGACTTCTTCTAAACGCTCTTTTTTCAGATCGTAGTCAAAGATACCCCCGTAGTGTTTGACCACGTTCGTTTAAGTCTTTCAATTGGTTTAGATACGGATTAATTTCCACGTGAATTACTCTCAATCAAAATTAGGCACAAAATTCTTAGCCCGATATTATAGCACAGTCTATTTCCGCTATTTTAACGATCCATTCAGTCTAAGGCTCGAATGTCTTGAGCATTTAGACCTGTATTTCCCTCATCCAATTTTCAACATCTCATAGACTCTTTTGCGTCTTTTTATCCGAAATTTTTATCGGCTTTTTAGCCCCGTTTTATGACCGAAATATAATTTTGCAATTGATTTTATAATTTAGGATTTCTTATTGGTCTGTATAAAAAATCAGCGAATTCAATAGATTCCACAATATCTACACACTTTTAATAAAACACTACATTATAAATTTAATTTTATTATTCAGTCACTTGTTCAGCAAAAATTACACAAGATTACGCTATTCACATTACTGTAACTTTCCTTTGATTGACGATCTTTGGAATTGCTCTAGACTGAAAGTTGTAACAAAAAGTGTAATGTTTTTAACTCACGATTTGAGGGGTAGTAACCATGAAAAAATTAGCGATTGCTTCGGCACTACTTTCAGCAATAGCAATGACTGGTACAGCAGCACATGCTTACCAAGCAGAAATTGGTGCATCAGCAGGAGTGGTTGATCCTGACAACGGTGGAACTAGCGGTTCTTTCGGCGTTGATGGTACATATTACTTCAATCCAGTTCAAACACGTAATGCACCATTAGCAGAAGCAGCATTCCTTGATCGTGCTAGCAACGTGAGTGCGCAATATCAATATAATGAAATTGGTGATTCTGAAGCGCATCGTTATGGCGTAGGTGCAGAGTACTTCGTACCGAATTCTGACTTCTACTTAAGCGGTAACGTCAATGGTCATGATCTGCAAGATAACAATGAGGTAGATAATGACTTAACTACTTATGCTGCAGAAGTCGGTTATCTACCAGCGCCAGGCCTATTGATTGCGGCGGGTGTGAAAGGTTGGGATAACGACGAGGATGATGGTGTAGATCCAACATTACGTGCTAAATACGTGACTACCTTAAGCAACGGTAAAGATATCAACCTGGAAGCAGGTGCAGCGTTTGGTGATCTAGATGAATACAATCTGGCAGCAGATTATTTCATCGACAAAACCTTGAGTGTCGGTGCTGATTATCACAACAATGATATTACCGACAAGAGCGAATTTGGTATCAATGCACGTAAGTTCATTAACCAGCAAGTGAGCTTAGAAGGCCGTGTCGGCTTTGGTGAACAGTTTAACAATGACTACAATACCTTTGGTGTAGCAGCGAAGTACCGCTTCTAATCTAAAACCAAAAATTAGTCATTCATAGAAAACCCATCCTCGGATGGGTTTTTTTATTGCACTCTTAACAAGCATTTAGGTATTTTTGCACATTGACGGGGCGAATATAAACTGTACAATTTGTTACAACTGTTCATCAAACAGTCATATTTTTATAACAAAGAGAGAAATCTAAATGCTTAAGAAACTTGCTCTTGCTACAGCGCTTCTTGCTGGCCTGGGAACTGCACACGCTTATCAAACTGAAGTTGGGGCTTCTATTGATCTTCTTGATCATGACCAAGGTGGTTCGGATGTAGGTTTTGCTATCGATGGGACTTACTACTTCAACTCGGTCCAAGTCAAAAATTCACCTTTGAATGAAGCTGCATTCTTAAACCGTGCCAGCAATGTGAATGGTGTATTAAGCTATCAAGATGATTCAGACACGTTTGGCATTGGTGCTGGTATTGAGTATTTTGTTCCAAATTCAGACTTTTATTTAAGTGGTAACATTGCTCATTTTGATAATGATGCTGGTGACATAACTGGTTACGCTGCTGAAGCGGGTTATTTACCTGTTCCTGGCTTATTAGTAGCACTTGGTCTTGTAGGTATTTCTGAAGACAATGCAGACGATGAAATTGATCCAACTTTACGTGCCAAATATGTAACACAAGTCGGTCAATACGATATGAACTTCGAAGGTGGTGCAAGTTTCGGTGATATCGATGCTTATAACCTAGGTGCAGATTTATATCTAGACAAAACTTTCAGTGTTGGCTTAGGATTCTCTGACTCAGACCTAGAAGGTAATGATGTTTTTACTATTCGTGCCAAAAAATTCTTTAACCAACAAGTTAGCTTAGAAGGTTCGATTAATTTTGCTGATAATGCTGATATCTTTGGCGTACGTGGTGCATACCGCTTCTAATCTCTCCGATTAAAAGCAAAAAAACCGCTCACTCGAGCGGTTTTTTATGGTCTATTGTTCTAAATGCATAATCCGCATTTGCAGACTGACATTGCCATTAAAGACATTTTTATCCAGCTCATAGACCAAACGCGTATCTTTCATCGGATCAAAGTCATATTTATCCGCTGCATTGAAGGCGATCGCATCCACGACCTGACCATTCTCCAAAGCCACGCGCAATTTAAGATGTACGTCCTTAAGCCAGCGATAGTCCATAATTTTGAACACACCATCAAAAATCGGTTGGGGGAATTTTTGCCCCCATGGACTTAAATTCTGTAATAAATCGACTGTTTCAATGTGAAAAGCAGAAGCTGGCAGCTCTCCATCCGTCCATAAAGTCGCAGTGAATAAATCCTCATCCATCGCACCAATCAGTACTTCAAAGACCTGCTTAAACTCGGCGAAATTTTCTTTTTTCAGGGTTAAACCGGCTGCTGCTGCATGGCCACCAAAATGACTGACTAAATGAGGATATTGCTCTGCCACCTGTTCAATCGCATCACGAATATGAATACCTTCAATCGAACGCGCCGAACCTTTGATATGAATCCCATCCTGATCCGCGGCAAAAACAATACTCGGACGATGGAACTGCTCTTTTAAACGCCCTGCTACAATCCCGATCACTCCCTGATGCCAATGCTGTTCAAACATGATCAACGCAGCAGGTAGTTCAGTGGCATCCCACTGGATTTTATCCAGCTCAAGCAAGGCTTCCTGCTTGATTTTACCTTCCACCTGACGGCGTTCGACATTGAGCTGATTCAGCTGTTCAGCCAGTGGATAAGCAGTTGTCAGATCAGGAGCCAGCAAACATTCGATCCCGATATCCATGGTTTCCATGCGTCCAGCCGCGTTAATCCGTGGGCCTAAAACAAAGCCCAAATCTTGAGCTTTCAGACCAGCAGGATCACGTTTGGCAATATCAAGTAGTGCACTGATTCCTGCGCGGCATTGACCTTGCTGGATCCGTTTCAACCCTGCATCGACCAGAATCCGGTTGTTGTAGTCCAGACTCGCGACATCGGCATAGGTGCCGAGCGCCACCAGATCAAGATAATTGGTAATTACCGTAGAGGATTTTCCAAGTTTCTTTCGATGGGTAGACAGATTGGCCAGTATATAAAAAGCCACCCCGACCCCAGCCAGTGCTTTGCTTGGAAAGTCGCAACCGAGCTGATTGGGATTGACCACGGCTTCGGCTTTTGGTGTCGGCTTGGTCGTCAGATGGTGATCAGTAATGATCACCTGCATGCCATGATCCTGCGCCTGTTTTACTCCGTCATGGCTGGAAATGCCATTGTCCACGGTAATCAGTAAATCAGGCGTGAAATTGACAAAGGCCAGATCTGCAATTGCGGGCGTCAATCCATACCCATATTTAAAACGGTCTGGTACCAGATATTCAACATTGGCGCCCATATCGCGCAGTGCCAGCACCATGAGTGCAGTACTGGTCGCGCCATCGGCATCATAATCGCCGACAATCACGATTTTCTGGCCATGATCAATCGCCTGATCCATCAATTGAATGGCTTCAGGCAAGCCTTTCATGGTCGGTGCCAGCAAATGCTTCAGCTTGAGCTCAAGTTCCTGCTCGGATTCCACCCCACGACGAGCCAGAATCTCGGCCACGAATGCAGGGACGCCCGGTAAATTTTCAGGGCGTGTCAGCAATGGACGTTGTTTGATTTCCAGTTTTTGCATGGTTATGGCATTAAGCGCTCTAAAGTCCAGCCGGCATCGGTTTTGCGATAACTTAAACGGTCATGCAAACGGTTGGGACGACCCTGCCAGAATTCATAATAATCGGGTTCTAGACGATAACCGCCCCAGAATACCGGCTTGTCCAACTGTTGCTGATTCGCGACCTGGGTATAAAAATCCCAAAAACGTTGCTGCAATTCCTCACGACTGGCCACGACGCCACTTTGCGGGGTACTGATATGTGCAGCAATCTGGCTTTCTCGTGGACGTTTATGATAATAATCGGTCGATTCTTCTTCCGATATTTTCTTTACACGACCTGAAATACGAATCTGGCGCTCCTGATCCTGCCAGTAGAACAACAGTTCGGCATAAGGATTTTTAGCCAGATCTAAACCTTTTTGACTATCATAGTTGGTATAAAAATCATACCCTGCGTCAGTCGCTCCACGTAGCAATACCGTACGCACGTGCGGACGGCCTTGTGCATTGGCTGTTGCCAAAGACATGGCATAGGGTTCATGCAATTTTGCTTCCAGTGCATGGTTAAACCATTGCAGGAACTGCATATGTGGATTCGGATTGACTTGCTGTTCCTGTAACTCGCCTTTTTCATAATTCAGGCGTAGTTCACTCAGATCCTTGATCAGATCACTCATTATCTATGTTCCTGTTAAGCGGCATTGGCACGCACAGCATCTGCCAGGCTGTTTGCAAGTGTGGTGACTTCAGCCAGATCATCGCCTTCGACCATCACACGAATGACAGGTTCTGTGCCAGATTTACGAATCAATAAACGGCCACGACCTTTAAGCTGCTGTTCGGCTTTTTCAAATTCAGCTGCCAGTGCAGGCACTGAATAAGGATCAAACATGGCATTTAAACGTACATTGACCAGGACATTTGGCAACAGTTTAAAGTCAGCCACAAGTTCATGCAGAGCTTTTTTCTGCTCAACCATCACGGTTAAAACTTGCAGGGCTGCAATAATGGCGTCGCCTGTGGTGCTCTTGTCTAAAGTCAGAATATGACCAGAAGGCTCACCGCCAATTACCCAGCCATTTTCTTCCAGACCTTGTAATACATAACGGTCGCCAACTTTGGCACGTAATAACGGCACTTGTGCTTTTTCCAGCGCCAGTTCCAGCGCCATATTGCTCATTAAGGTACCGACGATACCTGCCGGTTTTTTCGAGCTTTGAGTCGCAAGAATATAAAGAATATGGTCGCCATCAATCAGATTACCGGCTTTATCTACGAGAACCACACGGTCGGCATCTCCATCAAAGGCAATACCCAAATCCGCTTGATGTTGAACCACGGCTTGTTGCAAGCTTTCCGGATGGGTCGAACCACAGCCCTCATTAATATTTAAACCGCTCGGCTCATTGTGAATTGCAATCACACGTGCACCCAGTTCACGGAACACTGCAGGCCCCACGTTATAGGCTGCGCCATTGGCACAATCCACTACAATGGTAAGTTCATTCAGATCCAGATGATACGGGAACGTCGATTTACAGAATTCAATATAGCGACCATTAGCATCTTTAACCCGGATACTTTTACCCAGATTCGCCGTATCTTCAATCAAAAAATCTTTTTCAAGTTCCTGATTAATTTCGTCTTGTAAAGCATCTGGCAGTTTTTTACCTTCTGCAGAGAAGAACTTAATGCCATTATCAAAATACGGGTTATGCGAAGCGGAAATGACAATACCCAAGCTGGCATGTAAGGCACGGGTCAAGTGAGCAATCGCCGGTGTCGGTAGTGGACCTAAAAGATGAACATAAACGCCAGCGGCATTTAAACCTGCTTGCAAGGCTGCTTCCAGGATATAACCAGACAAACGGGTATCTTTACCCAGAACCACCAATGGTTTGGATTTTTTACTATGGCGTTTTAAAACTTTTCCGGCTGCAAATCCCAGTTTCAGGGCAAACTCAGGGGTAATCGGTAATTCGCCAAACTTTCCACGAATACCATCCGTACCAAAATAACTCATCTTTATCTCACTTCTTAGCGGATGATTGATATCACCCATTTTTTTCCTTGAGTCACACTTTACACCAAAATAAAAAAGCCGTCATTTGCATGACGGCTTTTTAAAATTTTAAATCACAGGAAATTAACCTACGCGATAGTTTGGTGCTTCTTTGGTAATGGTCACATCATGTACATGCGACTCAGACATACCGGCAGAAGTGATTTTCACAAACTTGGCATTCTGACGCAGGTCTTCAATCGTCGCAGAACCGGTATAACCCATTGAAGAACGTAGGCCGCCCATCATCTGATGTACGATATTACCCATTGGGCCTTTGTACGGTACACGACCTTCAATACCTTCAGGAACCAGCTTCTCGGCACCGGCCTTGGAGTCCTGGAAGTAACGGTCAGCAGAACCTGTCGCACCCGCCATCGCGCCCAATGAACCCATACCGCGATAAGCCTTGTAGTAACGGCCCTGGAAGAATTCAACTTCGCCTGGTGCTTCTTCAGTACCGGCCATCAATGAACCCACCATAATCGTGCTTGCGCCCGCACCAATCGCTTTGGCCATATCGCCAGAGAAACGAATACCGCCATCTGCGATCAAAGGAATCTGATCTTTCAGCGCATTGGCAACAGAATCAATCGCAGAGATCTGTGGCATACCAATACCCGCCACAATACGCGTGGTACAGATTGAACCAGGACCAATACCAACTTTAACGGCATCCGCACCTGCATCAAGTAACGCCAGCGCAGCATCACCTGTCGCGATGTTACCGCCAATCACCTGAACTTGTGGATAATTGGCCTTAACCCAACGTACACGCTCGATCACACCTGCAGAATGGCCATGTGCAGTATCGACTACAATCACGTCCACACCTGCATCAACCAAGGCTTCTACGCGGCTTGGCGTTTCTGCACCAGTACCGACAGCAGCACCAACACGCAGACGACCCAGGTCATCTTTACAGCTATTTGGATACAATTCAGCTTTACGGAAATCGGTTACCGTAATCAAGCCTTTCAGCTCTTGCTGATCATTGACCACCAGTACTTTTTCAATACGATGCTGTTGCAATAAGGCTTGAATGTTTTCTTTCGATTCGCCTTCACGAACCGTCACCAGACGATCCTGACCAGTCATGATATTGCTGACTGGCTGCTCAAGATTGGTTTCAAAGCGTGTATCACGACCGGTCACGATACCCACCACTTTGCCGTCTTTCACAACGGGCACACCACTGATATTGTTGGCTTGAGTCAGCGCAATCAGTTCACGTACTGTGGTTTCAGGAGTCACTGTAATCGGGTCTTTGACCATACCCGCTTCAAATTTTTTCACACGGCGCACTTCTGCAGCCTGAACAGCGATATCCATGTTCTTGTGCAAAATACCGATACCGCCATTTTGCGCCATTGCAATCGCCATACGGGACTCAGTCACCGTATCCATTGCTGCAGACACAAGAGGAATATTCAGGTTAATGCCACGAGTTAAACGTGTCTTTAGGGAGACATCTTTTGGAAGAACAGTAGAATAGGCAGGGAGTAATAGGACATCATCGAAGGTTAACGCGTCTTGAACGATGGTCAACATAACAGTCTCACTGGTAATTTCCGTGCACTATTATAAACAAATATCGGCTTAAATTTCATTGCAATTGCAAAATTATTTTTTATTCAAGCTTTGTACAAACAGATCTATGTGGGTGCTAAAACAGTATCAATAATACGTCCGATAATGAAGTTCCCTATTTTTAAATAGACCCCGATCATTTTAATCAAGTGAAAAGCAGAGCCTAAGCTCTGCTTTGGGTGGATTTAGCTGACGTATTCAAAACTGTCATCATTGTCGGCTTCATCAGTTTCAATCTGGACAAAGGGCAACATATTGTGTGCAACACGTGCCTTATTGCATTGCTCATCGGCAATCTGCACTTCTTTGCAGGATGAACTGCGCTGCTCATACATACCGCAGCTGACCTGCTGGCCGATGGTGCCATCAAGTGCAATACAGCGTGGATTTTTTTGATTGGTTCCAGCCATACATGAATAGACTGCTGTCACAGGTTCGGTATAGTGCTCAGGCATATGAATTCCTTCAGCCCAATAAAACGAAACCCTGAAATAGGCGCAGCACGCCCCGCAGCTTAAACACGCATCCGGTTTTGGAACTTGAGACAACATTTCTTATAAGTTCTCATTATCAAAAAAAGTTTTTTGGAGAAGAAATATAAAAAATGTTGTTTTTCCACACAAGAAAAAAATTATTTTTTGTGTGAACTATTCAGGACAAGTAAAAACCGTTTCATCCATCAGGTCAGTTCCGCATTGCAGCGTTTCAATCCAGTCCAGAAACTGATTAATCTGCTCTTTACCGATAAATGGTGTACCATGTTGCGGCACAATCATCTCGATTTCCATGCTGCGTACCATTTTCACCCAAAGACGAATCACCTTGTTATTGCACATATAGCGTTGATGGAAGCTTTTCATTTTTGGGATATGCGCGGCAAAGTTTTCCAGTGGCTTGGCGGCATCTTCAACCATGGACGCACCCATATCACCTGAAAACAGGATTTTGGCAATCGGATCATAAAACTGGAAATTCCCCACCGAATGCAAAAAATGCGCCGGCACCGCCACAATGTGTGATTGACCCAACGGGATGATTTGACCATGATCCGGAAGCTCCACCAATCGATCTAACCAGTTACCTTTCATCCGGTCACTCATAAAGGCCGAGTTTAAGTGCGGCAAGAAGCGCGCCCACAGCTTGGATGCCACCACTTTGGCCTCCGTATAGACCAGCCAGCGCGGCATCGAGGTGATGATATCCGGATCCTGGTGCGAGGCCATGACATAATCCAGATTGGTCAAACGGGTATATTTATTCAGCTCCATAGTCAGCGGCACATAGGTTAAATCACCACCCGGATCAAGTACCGCTGCGCGCTCATGATCAATGATCAGAAACTGGTTTGCCTGAACGCCTTCACCTTTAACCAGACTGGTAAAACTGATGCACTTATGTGTCCCGTTATCAAACAGGACCTGCGATGTGGTGCGTTCAAAAGCCATGTAAATTCCCCAATTTATAATAAAAATAACGTTTTTATACCCGTATAAAATATAAGGAATTAATCAAACTTACAATCAATAAAACTAGCCATATCACACTATTTACCAAGGTTTTGAGAGAATTTTAACCATAAAAAATCCTGAGTTTTTAGCTCAGGATTCATGTAATTTATTATTTTATGATTTAAAAGAAATAATGTTGAGCCAGTGTTGCGACACCAATCACCAGGAAAATCGCCGCTCCAATTTTATGAATCAGGCTGATCGGGAGTCTATTCGCCAGCTTATCTCCCAAAAATACTGCAGGTGCATTGGCCAGCATCATGCCCAAAGTGGTCCCAAGCATCACCCAGAATACGCTATCGAAACGTGCTGCTAATGCGACCGTAGCAATCTGAGTTTTGTCACCAATTTCTGCCAGAAAGAACAGAATAAAGGTCGCACCAAATACCCCGAATTTTTGCCATTTATTGATACTGGCATTTTCATCCCCGAGTTCATCCGGAATCAGCATCCAGACAGCCATTGCGATAAAGCCAATCGAGACGATCCACAGTAGCACCTCCGGCCCGATCACCGTGGTCACCCATTGTCCCAATACTGCAGAAAGGCCGTGGTTAATCAGCGTCGCCAATAAAATGGCAACTAAAATAGGAACAGGTTTGCGAAAACGTGCGGCAAGCAGCAATGCCAGCAGTTGGGTCTTATCACCCATTTCAGCCAGCGCTACGATTGCAGTCGACAGTAGGAATTCATACATGAGGTTTTTCTCTGGCTAGCATCCAATACCAATGACTCACCGCTCCTGCTAGCCAAAATCTGCAGAGTGGTAAATCAAAGGTCTTGCCAACAAAAGAAAGCTTGGAAAAGCTGACTTGGTTCTTTGCTATGATGACCATGCTCGGTTGAGCAAATATGTTGACCATCACCCTTCTGCTTTGCGCAAAAGGCGGCTACTCCCCAATGAAGTGCGCCAAGTATAGAATCAAATAGATTATTTTTCAATGCAGCAAGAAAAAACCCTGCCGAAGCAGGGTTTTTATTTATACCTTCTTTGTATTTCTTCCTGAGCTTCAATTGAAATATTTTTCAATGAAGCGCAAGAGAAAAGAAAGTGAATCGAATTTAATTTAGATTAACAGCGTACGAATATCTTTAAGCAGCTTGGTCAGCTTGTTAGTGAAACGTGCAGCATCTGCACCATTGATCACACGGTGATCGTAGGACAATGAAAGCGGCAGCATCAAACGTGGATCAAAGCCTTCACCATTCCACACCGGTTGCATGGTTGCAGGAGAAATCCCCAGAATTGCCACTTGCGGCCAGTTCACCAATGGCGTAAATGCCGTACCGCCGATTGAACCCAGGCTAGTGATAGTGAAGTTCGCACCTTGCAGATCTTTCGGCGACAATTTCTTGTCACGCGCTTTTTGACCCAAGATTCCTAGCTCAGTGGCAATCTGTTTAATTGACTTCTGATCTGGGTGACGCAGCACAGGCACGGTCAAACCATCTGGCGTTGCGACCGCGATACCCATATGGATCTCATTACGTAACAATACTGACTTACCATCATCGGCCAAGTGACCAGCAAATTCACACTCTTCTTTTAACAAGTGCGCAACTGCTTTGATGATGAACGCCATAATGGTCAGGCTCAGGCCTTCTTTCTTGAAGTTGCCTTTCAGTTCATTACGCCATGCTTCCAGTTCAGTAATATCTGCTGCATCAAACTGGGTCACTTGCGGAATGAAATTATTCAGCGACAACTGTGGAATAGACACTTGTTGCAAACGCGTCAAGGCTTTCTCTTCCACACCACCAAAAGCGCTAAAGTCTGGCAGTTTTGGCAGACCTGCGACTTGAGCAGCAGCGGCGACAGGAGCCGCCTGTGGCGTAGTAAGACGCGTTTTGACATACGCTTTCAGGTCTTCTTTCATGACGCGCGCATGTGGGCCAGATGCTTTGACATCTGCCAACACGACGCCCAGTTCACGTGCCAGTTTACGCACAGCAGGACCGGCATAGACTTTCGAGTTAGCCACACTCTGCTCTTTGGTCAGCTTATCGGCATTATCCGACGTCGCGACTGTTTGAGTAGAAGATGCAGCAGGTGCCGATGCTGCTTTTGCAGCAGGCGCTTTAGGTTCTTCTGCTTTGGCTGCAACAGGTACAGCAGCTGCTTGCGCTTCAGCTTCAATTGTTACCAGTGCAATGCCTTGAGAGACATTTTGACCCAGTTCCACATGAATGGCTTTAATCACGCCGGCTGTAGTGCTTGGCACTTCAACAGTCGCCTTGTCTGATTCCACCACGATGATGCTTTGGTCTTTTTCAACCGTATCACCGACCTGAACCAGAATTTCAGCTACAGCCGCCTTGTCTACACCCAAATCAGGCACCATCACTTCAACATCACCCGCAGGTGTTGCTGGCGTTTCTGGTGCTTCGACTGCTTTCTCTTGGGTGGCCGCTTGAGCAACTGGTGCTTGAGATGCTTCTGTCTGTGCTGACGCTGCCGAAACAGCCGTTTTCACTTTCAGAATGACCACACCTTCTTTGATCGTGTCGCCTTCTTTAATCTGGATGGATTCCACCGTACCTGAAACCGTACTTGGCACTTCAACAGTCGCCTTGTCTGATTCCACCACTACGATACTTTGATCTACCTCGATTTCATCACCGACAGCGACCAGGATTTCCCCTACAGTAGCTTTTTCTACACCAATATCGGGGATTTGTACATCAACCACCTGTGAGCTCGCTTGAGCCTCAGGAGCAGCAGAAGCTTTAGGCTGATGTGAAGCCAGTTCCTGTATGATTTCCTGATCCGGCAATGAAGTCGGAGTATTTTCTGAAGTTTTTTGTGAGGCATCTGCTTGCTGTGGCTCGACCACATCGGCGCTACCGTCTTCAGCTTGCAGTTCAATCAGTACCGCGCCTTCAGCGACTTCATCACCCTGGCTGACCAGAATGCTTTTTACCACGCCTGCTGAAGTGCTAGGCACTTCAACAGAGGCTTTATCAGATTCAAGCAATACAATGCTGTCATCAATCGCGATCGTATCACCGACTTTGACCAGAATTTCGGCCACTGTTGCCTTATCTACACCAATATCAGGAGTCGTAATTTGCATGCTTAGTTCTCCTCTTTGTAGTCAGCAACAGCATGTACACATGGGGTTTCTTGCGGTGCCCAAGCCACTGGACGATCTGTATCAAGCTCGAAAGTCGAGATCGCATCTTTTACCAGGCGCGCATCAACTTCACCTTCATCTGCCAGTTTTTTCAAAGTTGCCACCACAATATGGGCAGCATCAACACCGAAGTAACTACGCAAGTTGGCACGTGTATCTGAACGGCCATAACCGTCAGTACCCAATGCTACGAATGGACGGCCATCTGGAAGATAAGCACGAATCTGTTCGCTATAAGCACGCATATGATCGGTTGCAGACACCACGATACCTTCAGTACCGCGAAGCTGTTTCGATACCCATGCTTCTTTTACGTCTTCAGCCAGCGGATGCAAGCGGTTGTATTCTTCACATGCCATACCGTCACGTGCCAGTTCATTGAAGCTGGTCACACTGTAGACATTTGAATGAATTTGATATTCCTCACGCAGAATCTTCGCTGCCTTGATCACTTCACGCAGGATCACACCTGAGCCCAGTAACTGAACAGTGGCTTTTTCATCTTCTTCCAGTAAGTACATACCACGCTTGATGCCTTCTTCAACACCTTTTGGCATTTCCGGATGCTCGTAGTTTTCGTTCATCACAGTTAAGTAATAGAACACACGTTCCTGGTTCACATACATACGTTGCAAACCGTCATGCACGATCACTGCCAATTCATAACCGAAACATGGGTCATAAGAGACACAGTTTGGAATGGTATTGGCCAAGATGTGTGAGTGACCATCCTGATGCTGTAAACCTTCACCGTTCAGTGTAGTACGACCTGCAGTTGCACCCAGCAAGAAGCCTTGTGCCTGTGCATCGCCTGCTGCCCATGCAATATCACCAATACGCTGGAAACCAAACATCGAGTAGTACATGTACATTGGAATCATTGGGAGGTTATTGGTTGAATAACTGGTCGCCAATGCCGCCCATGCACTCATCGCACCGGCTTCGTTAATCCCTTCCTGCAACATGTGACCGTCTTTAGCTTCACGGTAATGCATCAACTGTTCTTGGTCTTCCGGGGTATATTTCTGGCCATGCGCGGCATAAATACCGAGCTGACGGAACATGCCTTCCAGACCGAAAGTACGTGCTTCATCAGGCACGATTGGAACAACACGGTCTTTAATCGCTTTCTCTTTAAGAAGTGCAGAGATTAAACGTACCATTACCATCGTGGTCGATTGTTCTTTACCATTTGAACCGGCCAAGACCGAATCAAATACTGAAAGTCCAGGAATCGCCAGCTGTTCGCTTTCCTTACGACGTGCAGGCAGATAACCACCCAATGCTTCACGACGTGCCTTCATATATTTCAATTCAGGCGAATTTTCGCTTGGACGGTAGAATGGTACTTCTTCAAGCTGTTCATCAGTGAAAGGAAGATTGAAACGGTCACGCACGTATTTCAAAGAATTGATTTGCATCTTCTTGATTTGGTGAGTTTTATTGACTGCTTCAATTTCCTCGGACAACCCATAACCTTTCACGGTTTTCGCCAGAATTACAGTCGGCTGACCTTTGGCCGTACATGCTTCGGCATAAGCAGCAAAGACTTTGTACGGGTCGTGACCACCGCGGTTCAGATTATCAATATCTTCATCGCTTAAATCTTTAACCAACTCAGCTGCTTCTGGATATTTGCCGAAGAACTTTTCACGCGCGTAAGCACCACCTTTTACCTGGTAACGCTGAAAATCGCCATCGACAGCTTCTTCCATCACTGCTTTCAGTGCACCGGATTTATCTTTATCCAGTAGTGGATCCCAATGACGGCCCCACACAACTTTAATCACACGCCAGCCTGCGCCGCGGAATAATGACTCAAGTTCCTGAATGATCTTGCCATTACCACGTACCGGGCCATCCAGACGTTGCAAGTTACAGTTCACTACCCAAATCAGGTTGTCGAGCTTTTCGCGACCTGCCAGAGAAATTGCACCCAGGCTTTCCGGCTCATCCATCTCGCCATCGCCCAAATACGCCCAAACCTTACGGTCTTCTTCTTTGATCAGGCCACGGTTCATCAGGTACTTTTGAATATGTGCCTGATAAATCGACATGATTGGACCCAGACCCATCGATACGGTTGGGAACTGCCAGTAGTCCGGCATCAAATAAGGATGCGGATAAGATGGCAAACCTTTACCACCTACTTCACGACGGAAATTATTCAGGTGCTCTTCAGTCAAACGGCCTTCTAAAAATGAACGCGCGTAAATACCCGGTGCACAGTGACCTTGGTAATAGATCATGTCGCCGCCGAAGCTATCGCTGTTGGCACGGAAGAAGTGGTTAAAGCCCACATCATAAAGGGTTGCGGAAGAAGCAAAACTCGCCAGGTGACCACCGAGATCATCACCGGTTTTATTCGCGCGTAATACCATTGCCAAGGCATTCCAGCGGATCAGCGCGCGAATACGACGCTCCATATCCTGATCGCCTGGCATTGCAGGTTGTTCTTCAACAGAAATCGTATTTAAGTAGGGAGTATTTAAACGCTGAATAGGAACATGCTTTGCAATTGCGCGTTGATAAAGTTTTTCTAATAAAAATGCTGCACGCTCAGTGCCCATGTGCTGCAAAACAGAGTCAAATGCATCTTGCCATTCTTGGGTTTCTTGCGCGTCTGTATCGCCATAAAACGCCATAATCTACAGTTCCTAAAAGCCTAATCTAATGTCTTATATGTACCATATTTAAGACCTCTGCAGGTATGGCCTTAGCTGAATGCGATTTAGCAGTACTATTTAGGAACTAAATGATGGGTGACGTATAATTACACTACATAACAAAAAATAGTCAATAAAGGCGATTTATTATACAATCATTATAATAGTTGGTGATACTATGAGACTTAAAAGTGATAAAACAAAAAGCCCTTCAAGTTGACTTGAAGAGCCTGCAGTTTAAACGCTTTAAAATGCTTATTGGAGGTTTTTATGTATAGAGATGCTTCTTGTTATTCAGGTCTATACTTAAGGTAACATGGCCAAATAAGTAGATGGGTTTTTACGTTGACCGTCTTTTACTACTTCATAATGTAAGTGTGGACCGGTACAGCGACCAGTACAGCCAACGTTGGCAATATGATCACCTGCTTGCACCTGCTCTCCCACACGTGCAATAAGACGTGAAGCATGGGCATAGCGCGTTAAATAGCCATTGCCATGATTGATTTCAACGTATTGACCATAACCTGTGCCCCAACCTGATTTGGTCACAATCCCTGGACCTGTTGCATAGATTGGTGTACCACTTGGCGCTGCAAGATCAAGGCCTGAATGATTTTCAGCACGGCCACTCATGGTACGGCCACCGTAATTTGAACTTACGCGAGAATTAGGTAAAGGATGAGAAATTAGCCAAGAATAAGCACTGTTTGCTGCCGCTTTGTTGGATGAAGTATTGGCATACTTCTGAGCAAGCGTACGATTGTTTAGTTCAACCGGTTTCTCACGAAGCTGAACATTCAATTTAGTCTGTGCTGGAATATCGATATCATCTGGATGAGTATATGCACCCTGTGCCAGAGTACGCGTCAATTGCTCGATACGATCTGTTGAACCATTTTCTTGATTTAGATTAACTAAATCTGCGAACGCAACCGAAGCCGCTGAAACTGATAAAGAAAATGCCAACAAAATACGTCGCATATGCATAAAAAACCTCTCTAAACTGCTTTAATCGAGTTCCTTGAAGATCTCTATCCTTGATATCCACTAAAAGAAGCGCATAAGATTAAGACATAAATATGTAGGAATTATGTATGTCGGAACCTGTCAACGTTTTTCAACAAACAAGAAAACAGATAAAAACAGGAAACTTTTCGTTTCTCTCATCACAAGTCGCTGGCTGGCAGAAACTTACGAAACTCGTACAACCGCTATTGCCCCAACCGGAACGCTGGCAAGTTGTCTGCTATCAAAATGGTGTGTTAACGATTACTGGCGAAAATCAGGCCATGATCAGTCAATTGGCCTATCTTCAAAAGCAATACATTTCACAACTCTCTCAAATAAATGAATTAACAGATCTCACTAAACTTCAAGTTTGCCTGCGGAATCCTTCGCAAACGCCACCTGTTTCAGCAACACCTGAAAGAGCCTTAAATGCAGAAACACAGGAATTACTTCGTAGTGCTGCTGACTTTATAAGCGACCCTAAGCTTAGCCAAGCTTTACTACGTTTGGCAAGCAATAAAAAGTAACATCGCAATCAAATGTAATAAATTAAAAAGCAAACATTATGTGATGTGTGTCACAGTATTAAAGCAATAACAAAAACATAAAGACACAAACACAATGACTTATGTCACATTCACATACATGATTGGACACTTAGCTTCGTCATCAAATGTTACAATTTCATAGCAGCTTGGATCACTTTTCACATTACGTAAAAGTTGATTATTCAAGGCATGTCCAGATTTGTAACCATCAAATTTGGCAATAATCTGATGTCCGAGCAGGTATAAATCACCCACGGCATCCAGAATTTTATGACGTACAAATTCGTCCGAGAAACGTAAACCTTCTTCATTAACGACCCCAGTTTCATCCACACCAATGGCATTTTCCAGACTGGCACCCAGCGCCAGGTTATTGGCTTTGAGATAATCCAGATCTTTCATAAAACCAAAGGTACGCGCTTCACTGACTTCATAAACGAAGGTTTCAGTAGAAAAATCGATACTGGCAGACTGATGTTCTTTTTTAAAGGCAGGATGATCAAAATCAATGGTGAAGTTCAGCTGAAAGCCCTCATGTGGGCTAAAAATGGCACGTTTGTCATCAATCAGTGCTTCAACCGGTTTAATAATCTTGACGAATTTTTTAGCAGCATCCAGTTCTTGCAAACCACCCTGCATTAACAGGTAAATAAACGGACCTGCGCTGCCGTCCATAATCGGCACTTCAGAAGCCGATACTTCAATAATTAGGTTATCAATGCCCAGACCAGCGATCGCACTCATGACATGTTCAATGGTGCCTACTTTGGCATTTTCCTGAACCAGGTTCGAGCACATAAAGGCTTCCTGAATCAACATGGCATCGGCAGGAATGTCCACCGGCGGATTCAGGTCAATACGACGAAACACAATTCCCCCATCGGCATGGTGCGGCACAAAGTTAATCATGACTTTTTGCCCACTGTGAAGACCGATTCCGCTCGCTTTCACGACACGTTTCAGGGTACGTTGTTTCAACATGCTTTTATCATCTGTTCATCTATAAAACCGCTATACGTTAGCATATTTGGCCATTGATAAAAAACAAAAAGGTGGCTTAAAAGCCACCTTTCCTGTCTAATCCAGCTAAACACATGATGTTACATGTTATTTACGCTGTTGATTCTTAAGATAATCCTGAATACTCATTGGCGTTGGGCGCGGGCTAGAAACTGAAGTTGCCGCTGGATTCGCTGCTGCACCTGTTTCATGTTGCTGACGCTGAATTGCCGGTACATCATCATCTTCCACCACAGCCTGTGGAACTGCTGCTGGACGAGTTGCCTGTACATTAGTACGTTTGGTCGGTTCAACTGAATCCGCTGCATGACGGGTTAAACCTGTTGCAATCACAGTCACGCTGATTTCATCACGCGCATCCGGATCAAAAACGGTACCGTAGAACACCTGACCCTCATCTAAATCGACAATCTGGTTCACGACATCAGTAATTTCTTCAATTTCACCGAAAGTCACATCATCGCCACCGGTCACGTTAATCAGAATACCTTTGGCATTCATGATAGTCACGTTGTCGAGTAATGGGCTACGGATTGCCTGCTCAGCAGCCTGACGTGCACGATTCTCACCACGCCCCAGACCCACACCCATCATGGCATAACCACGGGTGCTCATGGCTGTTTTCAAGTCAGCAAAGTCAAGGTTGATATGGCCAGGACGGACGACTAAATCAAAAATACTGCGTACTGCATTCAGTAGAACATCATCCGCTTTTTTATATGCATCTTTCATTGAAATATCACGGAAGACTTTCAATAGACGCTGGTTTGGAATGATGATTAATGAGTCTACATGCTGCTCAAGGGCTTCGATGCCTTTTTCAGCAGACTGTAAACGGCGTTTGCCTTCAAAGTTAAATGGCGTGGTCACGACACCAACGGTCAGGATACCCATTTCTTTCGCAATTTCAGCCACGACTGGCGCTGCACCGGTACCGGTACCACCACCCATACCTGCAGTAACAAAGACCATATCGGTCCCTTCAAGCTGCTGGCGGATCAGTTCACGGCTTTCTTCTGCTGCGGTCTGGCCGACTTGCGGATTTGCACCTGCACCCAGACCACGGGTACTTTGCTCGCCCAGCTGAATTTTAAATTCGGCTTCCATGCGATCCAATGCCTGCTTGTCCGTATTGGCACAAACAAACTTTACGCCCTGGATATCGGACTGCAACATATGTTGTACAGCATTACCACCCGCACCACCTACACCAAACACAGTGAAACGGGCTTGACCATTGCTATCGCTATGATCGTCTTCGAAAAATTCAAATGAGGCCATGACCTATAAAATTCCTAATTCATAATTGGCAGTCACTAAGCCCGTATACTGCCTTAATCTTAATAAAATTGTTTTTAAGAATGCTGCTCATGCGTTCACTTGTCAAGTACAAGCCCGATTAACTACATCTTCCCAACAATATTCACAATAAAAATCGACTTAAAAGATTGATTTCAGGGTGTCATTAAAGCCAAACAAGGCTCTTTTGACCCGCTTAGCCAATGACAACCGCTCTACATCATCCTGTTCCACAATCGTGTCCTGGGTATCACTCTGACTAAACATCAGCAAGCCAGCCACCGTACTATATTGCGAGCGACGTAAAGCAGCCTGATGTTGTTCGTCTGCATACACCTGAGTCGGCGGATTACCTAAATGCGCCGAGACCCCCATGGTACGGCGAACAAAACTCACCATCCCTTCGATATGACTGGCATCACCGGTCAATACCACACCATGATACAAGCCCTGGATGGCACCATTTTTCACCAGCTCATCACGTACCAGACCCAGAATTTCTTCATAACGAGCCATAATAATTTCAGTCAGTTCAATCCGGCTGATGGTTTGTGGTCCATCAATCCCCTGGAACTGAATCATATGATCCGGCTTGACCACTTTCAGGTCGACACAGCCATACAATAATTTCAGACGTTCAGCTTCTTCGGTCGTGGTTTGCAATACTGCTGCAATATCACGGGTCACATGTTCACCGCCACGTTGGAAGGTATGGGTTAAGGCCAAACGACCATCCACATACACTGCAACATTGGTCGTGCCGGCACCGATATCTACTAAGCATACGCCATATTCTTTTTCGTCTTTCAGCAGGCTGGCTTCAGCAGTAGCCAAGCTCGACACCACCATTTTTTCTACACCAATATTGGCACCTTTCAGGGCGCGATCAATATTCTGCATGGTACTGATCGGCAGCATCATCAAATGATAGTGTCCGGTCATGCTATGTGCCGACATCCGAATCGGGTTTAACACCCATTCCGGTGAGTCGTCCAGCTCAAAACCCAGAGGCACAGCACTGACCAGATAATGATCTGAAGTCAAATGACTAGCTTTAGCCAATTCCAGTGCACGCACCACTTCACTGGTGGTAATCGCATGCTCGCTATTGTCGATCGAGGTGCGACCTGAAGCATAAAAGCTTTTTAATTCGGCACTTGGAATAGAGACCCAGGCAGAATGTACACGACATTCCGCCATATCTTCTGCTTCTTGAACGGCATTTTTAATTGCAGTAATAACTTTATCGAGACTGACAATTTTCCCTTTACTCATGCCTCGGTTACGAGCGGTGGCCATACCAATCACTTGGATATTGTCTGGCGCGTGTACCTTGCCAATCAAAACTGAAACTTTGTGTGTCCCAATGTCAATCGCCACAACCGAGGGAACAGCTTCACTCATTATTCACTACTACCATTACGTGTTTGTTAGATTTATGGCTTTAAATGCCTCTATTTTTTAAAGCCGGTCATTATGGCTTTACTGTTACCTTATTCTCAACGCCCGTGTCATCAATGGTTACAATAAAATGTCCATTTACAATTTTAGGCGGAATTGAATTTTTCCACTGTATCGACAATCCATTGCGATAACGCAGGTCGATGGCCGAAATTTTAGACCAGACTGGCTTTAAATCGCTCTGAGACAGATGACTCAGGCGCTGTAATTTGCTCATGGTCTGATCTTTATCCACAATTATTCTTAAACCCGAATCAAACTGCATAAACCAGGTCATTCGCTCGGTGAGATATAATTCTTTTAGACGAATGCCTTGTGGCAAAAATAATTGATTAATTTCATTATAACGACGCATCATGGTTTCTGCATGGCTCGCCGGCCCATGTAGTAACGGTAATGCCTGATAATTCTTGGGTGTGACTTCCGTGAAAATAACACCACTGTCACTTAATAAACGTCCTGTCCCCCAACGCGCAATCGCATGATGCGGCATTACCCGCACCCGAATGCCATTTGGCCAGGCTCGGGACACCACGACCCGATCCACCCAGGACAATTCCAGGGTACGATCGCGGATCGCTTCCAGATCCGAAGTAAAATAGTTTTCGGTCACAATCGGTGACACATATTGCATGACCTGACGCTGTTCAGCAGCCGAGCGCGTACCTACCACGCCCAGCTCTGCCACGTCACTATTGGTCATGACTTTATATAAGCCCAATATTCCAAAGGCCAGCACCAATACCGCAATACACAACAATAACCAGCCACCAAAATTGGTCAGCTTTTCTTTGCGTGTTGGCGGCTTATCGTGAATTGAGGTAATCGCAGCACGTTTACGGCGCATGGAAACAGGAAGTTGAGCCATATTTAGTGTGCCGAACCAGTCAAGGTCTGTTCCAGAATCGCCACACACAGCTCATCAAAACTGTAACCGACTGCAGCTGCTGCTTTTGGCACCAGTGAATGACTGGTCATGCCTGGCACGGTATTCACTTCAAGCAACCAGAAGTTGCCCTGTTCATCCTGCATGGCATCAATCCGGCCCCAACCGCTGGCACCGACTGCCTGGAATGCGCGCAAACTTAAGGCTTTTAACTGCTGCTCTTCAGCTTCAGTTAAACCACATGGAATGCCATATTGCACATCATTACGCTGATATTTCGCTTCATAATCGTAGAAAGCAACATCTTGAGGCGGTTCAAGACGAATCACAGGTAGCGCCTGACCATTTAAAACCACAATGGTGTATTCACGGCCGGTAATCCATTTTTCTGCCATCACCACGGCATCATGTTCAGTTGCCTTGGCAATTGCTTCGGCAAAGTCTTCAATTTTTTCGACCTTGCTCATGCCGATACTGGAACCTTCATGTACCGGCTTGATAATCAAAGGCAAACCTAAAGCATTAACAATGTCAGCCGCATCAGAATCTTTGGTGACAATGCGATACGGTGCTGTCGGCAATTCCGAGCCCTGCCAGACCTGTTTGGTCTTGACCTTGTCCATGCCGATGGCAGAACCTTGTACACCGGTACCGGTATACGGCACGTTTAACCATTCCAGTGCACCCTGGATCTGGCCGTCTTCCCCGCCACGACCATGCAATACAATGAATGCACGATCATAATTCACCAATTCTGTGACACTACGCTCCTGCGGGTCAAACGCTTCCGCATTGATCCCTGAACGCACTAATGCCTCAAGTACCGCCGTACCACTGTCTAGAGAAACCTCACGCTCTGCAGATTTACCACCAAGCAACACGGCAACTTTTCCGAATTTTGAAGCATTTGACACGTTTATATCCTTAAACTTTTTTCAATCTGGTCAATTCAATTCAGTCACACAAGATGACTATTTTATATATAAGTGATTTTGTGCAAGTTCGACTGAGATTGCTCCAACATTACCTGCGCCCTGGGTTAATAACAAGTCATTTGCTTGCAATACTTTTCTCATGATCTGATTCAGGTTGCCGTCCGCCGCATCAACCAGAATCGGCTCAACTTCGCCACGTAAACGAATGCTGCGGGCTAAACTACGGCTATCCGCCCCGACAATCGGTTTTTCACCGGCAGGATAAACATCCAGCAACAACAATTGGTCTACAGTCGAAAGCACCTCCACAAAATCATCAAAACAGTCACGGGTACGACTAAAACGATGTGGCTGGAACATCATCACCAGGCGACGGTCTGGATGACTCTGACGCGCGGCTTTAATCGTCGCTTCCACTTCTTTTGGATGGTGACCATAGTCATCCACCAGTTTCACATTACCACCGTCAATTTCAAACTCACCCTGAACTTCAAAGCGGCGACCCACACCACTAAAACCTTCCAGTGCACGGCAGATTGAAGCATCCGACACGCCTTCATCGGTTGCTATACCAATCGCGGCCAGGGCATTCAGCACATTATGCAAACCTGGCTGGTTGACCGTTACACGCAATGGCTCACGCTCTTTACGCAATACGGTAAAGTGGGTTTGCATGCCATCCTGATCAACATCTACTGCGCGGATGTCATTGTCTTCATTGAAACCATAAGTCAGTAACGGACGTGCAATTCGCGGCATGATTTCACGGATATTGGCATCATCACCACAGACTACGGCCAAGCCGTAAAATGGCAATTTTTGTAGGAACTGGATAAAGGTATCTTTCAGGACATCGAAGCTACCGCCATAGGTATCCATATGATCGGCATCAATATTGGTCACCACGGCAGCCATCGGTTCCAGGTGCAGGAAAGAAGCATCTGACTCATCGGCTTCGGCCACGATATAACGGCTGGCACCCAAGGCTGCGTTCATACCGGTACGGTTCAGTAAACCACCGATCACATAGGTTGGATCCATGTTTTCTTCAGCCAGCATACAGGTGATCAGGCTGGTGGTCGTGGTCTTGCCATGCGTGCCGGCAACGGCAATACCATGACGGTAACGCATCAGTTCACCCAGCATTTCCGCGCGGCGAACCACAGGGATACGATTTTCAATCGCAGTTTTAATTTCCGGGTTTTCCTGATCAATCGCGGTAGACACCACGATCACATTAGCACCTTTAATATTATTTGCAGTATGTCCGATATAGACTTTAATCCCGTTTGCTTCCAGCTGCGCTGTGGTCTTGGAAGCCTTGATATCTGAACCAGACACTTTGTAGCCTTGGTTTTTCAGCACTTCTGCAATACCACACATGCCTGCACCACCGATCCCCACAAAATGAATGTGTTTGATACGGCGCATTTCCGGCACTTTGATTAATTTTTTCGCTTGTTCAGCTGGGGTTGTTGGAGACATAGTTTACTCGGATGATAATTCTTGAATTAAACGGACCACATGTTGAGTCGCATCGGGTTGAGCCTGGCGGCGTGCTTTCACGGCCATTTCCATTAACAGCTGGCGATTCAGCATCGGCTCTAATAAGGTTTTTAAACTGTCCGGGGTCATAGTGGCCTGCGGGCAAATCTTTGCCGCATTGATATTGGCCAGGAAACCGGCATTGGCCGTCTGGTGATCATCGACCGCACTTGGCAGCGGCACAAAAATCGCAGCGACCCCGGCAGTGGCAATTTCAGTCACGGTCAATGCACCGGCACGGCAAATCACCAGATCGGCATCAGAATAGGCGTTGGCCATATCTTCAATAAAGGGCTGGACTTCAACTTGCAGATTGGCCG